>NZ_CP107766.1:948750-1265000 GCF_036345115.1 Streptomyces griseorubiginosus | reverse complement strand
GGCGTCCTCTCGGTGACAGGGGCGACTCAGCGCTGTCATTCTTGTCATGACAAAGCCGTCGAACAACCAGCAGGCGGCCATCAAAAACCCCTCAAGGAGCAGACGCGTGGGACACCCGTTCCCCATTCGGGAAATCGCACGTCAGGCGGGGCTCAGCGAGGCCACCGTCGACCGGGTCCTGAACGGCAGGGGCGGGGTCAGGGAGAACACCGCCCGCGAGGTCCACCAGGCGATCACCGACCTGGACCGGCAGCGCACCCAGGTCCGGCTGGTCGGCCGGACCTTCATGGTCGACATCGTGATGCAGACGCCGGAGCGCTTCTCCACGGCCGTCCGCGCCGCCCTGGAGGCCGAGCTGCCCGCGCTGCACCCCGCCGTCCTGCGCTCCCGCTTCCACTTCCGGGAGACGGGCCCGGTGACGGAACTGACGGGGATCCTCGACCGGATAGCCCGGCGCGGCTCCCAGGGCGTGATCCTGAAGGCGCCGGACGTCCCCGAGGTCACGGCCGCGGTCGGCCGGCTCGCGGAGGCCGGCATCCCCGTGGTCACCCTGGTCACCGACCTGCCCTCCACGGCCCGCCTCGCCTACGTCGGCATCGACAACCGGGCCGCCGGGGCGACGGCCGCGTATCTGACCGGCCAGTGGCTGGGCGACCGGCCCGGCAACGTTCTCACCAGCCTCAGCAGCGGCTTCTTCCGCAACGAGGAGGAGCGCGAGATGGGCTTCCGCAGCGCGATGCGCACCCGGCACCCCGACCGCGCGGTCGTCGAGATCGCCGAGGGCCAGGGCCTGGACGCCACCCAGTACGAGCTGGTCCGGGCGGCCCTGGAGCGCGACCCTGACATCCGCGCGGTCTACTCGATCGGCGGCGGCAACATCGCCACGCTGAAGGCCTTCGAGGACCTGGGCCGGGAGTGCGCGGTGTTCGTGGCCCACGACCTCGACCACGACAACGACCGTCTGCTGCGCGAACACCGGCTGTCCGCCGTGCTCCACCACGACCTGCGCCAGGACATGCGGGAGGCCTGCCACATCGTGATGCGCGCGCACGGGGCGCTGCCACCGGCGGGTCCGACCACCCCGTCGGCGATCCAGGTGGTCACGCCCTACAACATGCCGTACCGACCCTAGGGACTTCGCTCACACGTCGACCCACGAACCGCTCCGCGCGGACCGCGCCATCGCGTCCAGTACGGCCGCGCTGTGCACCGCGTCCGCCAGCGTGGCCCCGTACGACGTGCCCTCGGCGACCGACCGCAGGAAGCGGTACGCCTCCACGACCTTGAGGTCGTCGTAGCCCATGGCGTTGGCCGCGCCCGGCTGGAAGGCGCCGAACTCGCCGTCGCCCGGCCCGACGTACACCGTGCTGACCGCCTGGTCCTGGTAGCTGGTGCCGCGGCTGACCCCCAGCTCGCCCATGCGGCGGAAGTCCCAGAACACCGCGCCCTTGGTGCCGTGCACCTCGAAGCCGTAGTTGTTCTGCTCGCCGACCGAGATCCGGCAGGCCTCCAGGACGCCCCGGGCGCCGGAGGCGAACCGCAGCAGGCAGTTGACGTAGTCCTCGTTCTCGACCGGGCCGAGTTCCCCGGTGGCGAGGGTGTGCCCGGAGGTCGCGCCGGTGGGGCGGGCGCGCTCCGGCAGGAAGATCGCGGTGTCTGCGGTGAGCGACGCGATGTCGCCGAGCAGGAACCGGGCGAGGTCGGCGCCGTGCGAGGCGAGGTCGCCGAGCACCCCGCTGCCTCCCCGCTCACGCTCGTAACGCCAGGTCAGGGCGCCCTGCGGGTGGGCCGCGTAGTCGCTGAACAGCCGGACGCGGACATGCGTGATGGTGCCGAGCTCGCCGGAGGCGATCAGCTCGCGGGCGGTCTCCACGGCGGGCGCGTTGCGGTAGTTGAAGCCGACCGCGCTGTGCACGCCCGCCTTGGCGGCCGCGTCGGCCACCGCGCGGGCGTCCTCGACGGTCAGGCCCACCGGCTTCTCGATCCACAGGTGCTTGCCGGCCTCGGCCATCGCGACACCGATCTCGCGGTGCAGGAAGTTGGGCGCCGTCACGCTCACCGCCTTCACGCGCGGATCCGCGGCGACCTCGCGCCAGTCCCGGGTCGCCGAGGCGAACCCGAACTGCGCGGCGGCCTCCTCGGCCCGCCCCGGCACCTCCTCGGCGACGGCGACCAGCTCCGGAACCAGGCCGAGTCGGGGGTAGTGGTGCCGCACCCGGGCGTAGGCCTGGGTGTGCACCCGTCCCATCCAGCCGAATCCGACGACGGCGACACCGAGCGTATCGACCATGGGAAACCCCTCTGCCAACCTGTTTGGACCGTTCCATTACGCGTCCAGGTCACCTTGGGTGCCGTATTCGCCCGCTGTCAAGCCTTTGACAAGCCGCGGGGGCCCATGGAACGGTCCATGTCATGAGACCGCCGACGATCCGCGATGTGGCCGACCGGGCCGGAGTCTCGAAGTCGCTGGTCTCGCTCGTGCTGCGGGGCTCCGACCAGGTGCGCCCGGAGAAGCGGGAGGCCGTGCTGCGGGCCGTGCGCGAGCTCGGCTACCGCCCGAACGCCGCCGCCCGCAGCCTCAGCGAGCAGCGCACCCGCACGGTCGGCGTCCTCCTGCACGACCTGCGCAACCCCTGGTTCGTCGAGTTGCTCGACGGCCTGAACTCCCTGCTCCACGACAACGGTCTGCGCATGCTCCTGGCCGACGCCCGCCTCAACCGCCGCACCGGCCAGGACCCGGCCGGGCCCTTCCTCGACCTCGGGGTCGACGGCCTCATCGTGGTCGGCACGCTGCCGGACGCCACCGCGCTCGGGGCGGTCGCCGAACGCCTTCCCGTGGTGGTCGCGGGCGCGCGCGAGCCCCGGCTGCCGGGGGTGGACGTCGTCGCCAACGACGACGTGCGGGGCGCCCGCCTGGCCACCGAGCACCTGATCGGCCTCGGGCACCGGAGCATCGCGCACATCGCGGGGTACGGGGCGGTCGGCGAGCTGCGCCGGGAGAGCTTCGAGGCGACCATGCGGGCCCACGGCCTCTCCGGGACGGCCGTCGTCGAACCGAGCGACATGACCGAGGAGGGCGGCTACCGCACGACGGTCCGGCTGCTGAGCCGCACGGACCGGCCGACGGCCGTCTTCGCCATCAACGACATCGCCGCGATCGGCGCGGTGTCGGCCGCCGAGGAACTCGGCCTGCATGTCCCGCGCGACCTGTCCGTCGTCGGCTACGACAACACCAGCATCGCGCGGCTGCGCCATGTCTGGCTCACCACGGTCGACAACGCCGGCCACGAGGTGGGCCGCCGCGCCGCGCGGTGTCTGCTCGACCGCTTCGAGGGACGTGGGGGAGCGGGCCGTACGGATCTCGCCGTACCGGTGCTGGAGGTGCGCGGGACGACGGCGGGACCGCCGGACGGGAAGTGACGACGGCCCCGGGCCCCGTCAGAGGTTGATCGCGTAGGCCTTCCGCAGCGTCTCGTGGACCGTCCATGTCGTACGGTCGCCCTCACGCAGGACGGCCATGTCGCCGGGCCCCACCCGCAGTGTCGGCCCGTCCTCGACCTCGATGGTCGCCGAGCCGCTGACGACGACGAACAGCTCGTCCGCCTCGGTGTCGGTGACGACTCCGGGGGTGATCTGCCAGATGCCCCGGATCTGACGTCCGTCCGGCGACTCCCAGACCACCTTGCCGGTCACCTCGGGCGTCCCGGAGACGATCTGCTCCCTGGCGAGGGGCTCGGACTCGAGCTCGGCGTCGGGGATGTGGAGTACGAAACTGTGGTCCATGGGGCGACCCTAGCGAGATCGTCCGTGGCCGGTCCGTCGACAGTGTGTGGAGTGTCGGCGCAGGTCGGAGGACACTTCGTCGCGGACTGGCGAGGTGCGTCGGCCCGGGTGATCGTGGAGGGCATGGCGGACACCGAGGTTGCCGCGCCCCCGGCGCGCGCGCACGACACCCGAGAGGCGGTCCTGTTCGGCGGGGTCTACGGCTCGGTCCTGGCCTGCTCCATGGTCGCCGCGCTCACCCAGTACGGGCACACCTCCCGGGACAGCCGCCGCTACGACGCCGCGTGGCTCCTGGTCACCGCCCTCGCCTCGGCCCTCGCGCACGGCTACGCCCACTACATCGCCGAGCGCACCCCGCACCGCCGCGGGGACGCCCTGCGCACACTGGCCGACGAGTGGCCCCTGGTCGCGGCGGTCCTGCCGACGGTCGCCCTCCTGGCGGGCGCCGGCTGGGGCTGGTGGCCGGCGAACGGCGTCGAGTACGCCGCCTTCACCCTCAATATCACCCTCCTCTTCACCCTCGGCCTGGTAACGGCCCGCTGGTCCCACCGCCCCTGGCTCACGGCGGTGACGATCGGGGTGGTGGACGCGATGCTGGGGGTGGTGGTCGTGGTGGCGAATGCGGTGATCAAGTAGGGGGCACCGAGCTTCGGTTGTGGCCGACCCACGGCTTCCTGGTGATCTTTCAGGTGTACGAGGGTGGGGCGGGCGACACCGACGTGGATCTACGGGAGTCGCGGGCGTCGGCGCGGACCCGCCGCACCCGGTGGTGGGCTTCGATGTCGTGGTCGACCGGGTCGTGCTGCCGGCCGACCCGGAGCTGCGCTGACGGTCGCCGGGCGGAAGTGGGCGGCCGCCGCCCCCTCGCAGGGGACGGCGGACGCATGGCTCCAGGTACGGCGTCTCACGCCCTGGCGCCGACCTCCGTGGGTTCCGGGGTTTCGTCGGACGGGGTTTCGGGGGTCGGTCGGTGGCCGCGAGGGATGAGTGTGGCGACCGCGAAGGCCAGCAGGGCCGCGCCCGCGCCGATCGCCATGACGACCTTGAAGCCGTTCTCCGAGGGCAGCGCGTGGCCGCCGAAGTCGGTGGTCATCTGGGCCAGGATCACGCCGGCGAGCGCGCTGGCGAAGGACGTGCCGAGGGACCGCATCAGGGTGTTGAGACTGTTAGCGGCACCCGTCTGGGAGGGGTCCACGGCACCCATGATCAGGGCGGGCAGCGCGCCGTAGGTGAAGCCGACGCCGGCGCCGATGACGCAGGAGACCAGGACGAGGTGCCAGACCTCGGACATCAGGACGATGTTGAGCCCGTACCCCGCCGCCACGATCAGCGCGCCGATCATCAGCGTGACCTTCGGTCCCTTGGCCTTGGTGACCCCCGCGGACACGGCCGACATGGCCATCATCACCAGGCCCTGCGGAGCCAGCACCAGACCGACCGTCAGCATGGACCTGCCGAGGCCGTACCCGGTCTGCTCGGGCAGCTGGAGCAGCTGCGGCAGCACCAGGGACATCGCGAACATCGAGAACCCGAGCGCGACCGACGCGAGGTTGGTGAACAGCACCTGCGGCTTGGCGGTCGTCCGGAGATCGACCAGCGGCTGCGGACTGCGCAGCTCCCACCAGCCCCAGGACAGCAGGATCACGACGGCGGCGGCGCCGAGCCCTAGCGTGGTGCCGCTCGTCCAGCCCCAGTCACCGCCCTTGGAGACGGCCAGCAGCAGCGAGACCAGTCCGGCCGACAGACCCAGCGAGCCGACCAGGTCGAACCGTCCGCCCGTCCGCACCTTCGACTCCGGCACGATCAGCAGGACCAGGACGAAGGCCACCGCACCGAGCGCGGCCGAGACCCAGAACAGGATGTGCCAGTTCCAGTTGTCCGCGATGAACGCGGCGGCGGGCAGCCCCAGGGCACCGCCGACACCGAGCGAGGCACTCATCAGCGCGGTGGACCCGGCCAGCCGGTCGGCCGGCAGCGCGTCCCGCATGATGCTGATGCCGAGCGGCACGACCGCGGCGGCCAGGCCCTGCAGGGCACGTCCGATGATCATCGGGACGAGGGAGTCGGCGAGACCGCACACCACCGACCCGGACACCAGCAGCACGATGCTGAGCAGCAGCATCCGGCGCTTGCCGAACATGTCACCGAGCCGACCGACGACCGGCGTGGCCACGGACGCGGCCAGCAGGGTCGCGGTGACCGCCCAGGCGGTGTCGGAGGCCTCCGCGTCCAGGAGTTTCGGCAGCTCGGGCACGATAGGGATGACCAGGGTCTGCATCAGCGAGACGACGATCCCGGCCAGGGCCAGCACCGCCACCACGGCGTTCGGCTTCGGCGGGGCGGACGGCCCCGCTTCGGCGGGTCGGGCAAGGGCGTCGGACATGGCAGGGCCTCCGTAGGGGATTGCTTGACTTACTCAAGTGAATCGCTATTGATTGACTTACGCAAGTTAAATCTGTGTGGGCTGGACGACACGGCTCAGGCGGCCGCGTCCTCCGGTGGGCAGGGCGGCCCGAAGACCACCTCGAAGCCGCCCTGCCGCATGTGGCCCGTCCGGATCCGCCCGCCCGCGAACGGGCCCGCTCACGCATGCCGACCAGACCGTAACCGCCTTGTACGGCGTCGGAGTTGCGCGCTCTTCGCGCGCCGCCGTTGACGACGGTCACGCTCAGGCTGTCGGATCCGTAGGCGAGCCGGACCTCCGCCGTGGCGACCGCCGCGTGCTTGGTGGCCTCGCCCGGCCGCGCCCGCCTGGAGGTTGGCCAGGAGCAGGTGGTGGGTGACCACGTCGTGCAGATCGCGGGCGATCCGCATGCGCTCCGCGGTGACCCGGTGCCGGGCCTCCTCGTCCCGGGTGCGTTCCGCGGCCTCGGCCCGGGTTCGCACGGCGTCCAGGCAGGCGAGGCGGAGCCGGGTCAGGTGCCGAGCGCGGTCGGCTGCAACAACCAGGCGGCGGGCCCGAACAGCTTGAGGATCGGTGGCTCGTCGCCGGGCCCGAACGGAATCGGACGGCAGTCGTCTCCACCGACGTCGTCGAGATCGAGCGCGTCCTCGGCCGTGTCGCCTACCTGGCCGGACGGGCGCGGCAGCACGAGCGGCTGATGGTGGCCCCCGGCCTGGACCTGGACCGGGTCGCCGTGGCCATCCTGCGGCACATCGCCGAGAGCGACCCGGTGCGGCCCGGGGTGCCGGCGGTCCGGCTCTCCGTGGAAGCCTCCCAAGTCAGGCGCCAGCTGCGGCAGTTGGAGCGGCTCGGGTACGTCGTGCGGATCGCGGACCCGGAGGGCCGCCGGGCCCAGCGCGTGCAGCTCGCGGACGCGGGCCTCGCCGCGGTGGGCCGTATCCGGGATGTGAGCCGCCGGGGCGTGGAGCTGGCCCTGGCCGACTGGACCCCCGGGGAAGTGGCGGAACTCCCGGTGCTGTTCCGCAGGTTGCTGCACGACTTCGTTGCCCATGCCGAGACGCCGCTCGATCCGGCGTCCCGGGCTCCCGGTCGTGAGGAACGGTGACCCCGATACGGCGGACAAAATTGTTGACAATCTTGTCTGGCTAGATTTAGGTTCGACAGGCACTCACTCAGGGAGGGCAACGATGCCGAAAGAAGCCCGTCCGAGCACCGGGGAGCAGGCCAAGCAGCATGCGCTCGCGCAGCTGCGGCAGGCGATCCTGCACGGCGAGATGGCACCGGCACAGCGGCTGGTGGAGAACGAGCTCGCCGAGCAGTTCGGTGTGACACGGGCCAGCATCCGGGCCGCACTCATCGATCTCGAGGCCCAGGGCCTCGTCGAGCGGATCCGCAACCGGGGTTCCCGGGTGCGGGTGGTGACCGTCGAGGAGGCGGTCGCCATCACCGAGTGCCGCATGGTCCTGGAAGGGCTGTGCGCGGCCAAGGCGGCGACCCTGGCCAGTGACGAGCAGCTCGCCGAGCTGACCGAACTGGGCACGGCGATGACCAAGGCCGTGGCGGACGGCGAGCCGGTGACCTACTCCGAGCTCAACCAGGAGCTGCACGCCAAGGTGCGGGAGTTCTCCGGCCAGCGGACCGCCGTGGACCTGCTGGAGCGGCTGAACGCCCAACTGGTACGGCACCGCTTCCAGTTGGCGCTCCGGCCGGGACGCCCGCAGCACTCCCTGAACGAGCACCTGGCGATGATCGAGACGATCAGGGCCAGGGACCCGCAGGCGGCCGAGAAGGCCGTCCGCGCCCACCTCACCAGCGTGATCGAGGCGCTGCGCGACTGAGTCGCGCGGGGGCGGGCGCGAACCTGTCCACCTCAAGGAGATTTCAGCAATGACGCAGTCAGGCGCGCCCGCCCCTCCCCGTTCGACACTGGTGATCACCGCGCATGCCGGGGACTTCGTGTGGCGGGCGGGCGGAGCCATCGCCCTGGCCGCCGCCCGGGGCGAGAAGGTCACCATCGCCTGTCTGACCTTCGGCGAGCGTGGGGAGTCCGCCAAGGCGTGGCGCGAGGGCAGGACACTCGACGAGATCAAGGCGATACGGCGGGACGAGGCCGAGCGCGCCGCCGCAACGCTCGGCGCCGAGGTCCGTTTCTTCGACGCCGGCGACTACCCGCTGGTGGCCACCGCGGAGCTGACCGACAAGCTCGTCGAGGTCTACCGGGCCACCCAGCCCGACGTCGTCCTCACCCACCCGGTCGAGGACCCGTACAACGGCGACCACCCGGCCGCCAACCGCATGGCGCTGGAGGCCCGCGTCCTCGCGCAGGCCATCGGCTACCCGGGCGCGGGCGAGATCATCGGCGCCCCGCCGGTCTTCTACTTCGAGCCGCACCAGCCCGAGATGAGCGGCTTCAAGCCCGAGGTCCTGCTCGACATCACCGAGGTCTGGGAGACCAAGCGCAAGGCCATGGAGTGCCTCGGCGCCCAGCAGCACCTGTGGGACTACTACACCGACCTGGCCGTGCGCCGGGGCGTGCAGCTCAAGCGCAACGCGGGCCCGAACCTGGGGCTGGCCCACAAGACCATGGCCGAGGCGTACATGCGCCCCTACCCGCAGATCGCGAAGGAGCTGGCATGAGCGGCGTGATCGTCACCAACCCGCCCAAGGCCGAGCTGAAGGACGTCGACGCGCTCGCACGGCACGGCGTGGCCACCGTCAGCGAGGCCATGGGCCGAACAGGCCTGCTGGGTCCGGAGGTTCGCCCCGTCCAGCAGGGTGTGCGGGTGGCCGGTACCGCGGTCACCGTGATCGGCTGGCCCGGCGACAACCTCATGATCCACGCGGCCGTCGAGCAGTGCGGCGAGGGCGACATCCTGGTCGTCACCACCACCTCCCCGTGCACGGACGGCCTGTTCGGCGAGCTGTTCGCAACGGCCCTCAAGCAGCGCGGGGTGCGCGGGGTCGTCATGAACACCGGCATCCGTGACACCCAGGAGCTGCGGGACATGGGCTTCGCCGCCTGGTCGCGCGCGGTCTCCTCGCAGGGCACGGTCAAGGCCACGGGCGGCTCGGTCAACGTGCCGATCGCCATCGACGGCCAGGTGATCAACCCGGGCGACGTGATCCTCGCCGACGACGACGGTGTCGTGGTCGTGCCGCGGGAACGCGCCCGGGAGACGGTCGAGCGGTCCGAGGCCCGCGAGGCCAAGGAGGCCGCCACCCGCGCCGCCTTCCTCGACGGCCAACTCGGCCTGGACCGCTACGGGTTGCGTGAGACGCTGAAGAACCTCGGCGTCGCGTACAAGTCCTACGAGGAGTACACGGGGGAGCGGTCGTGACCTCCCTGCCCGAGGAGGTGCCCTGCCTGCTGATGCGGGGCGGCACCTCCAAGGGCGCCTACTTCCTCGCCGACGACCTGCCTGCCGAACCCGCCCTGCGCGACGCCCTGTTGCTGCGGATCATGGGCAGCCCGGACGAGCGCCAGATCGACGGCCTCGGCGGCGCGCACCCGCTCACCAGCAAGGTCGCCGTGATCTCCGCTTCCGCGGACCCGGACGCCGATGTCGACTACCTGTTCCTCCAAGTCGCCGTCGACCGGCCCAAGGTGAGTGGCAGTCAGAACTGCGGGAACATCCTCGCCGGAGTCGGTCCGTTCGCGGTCGAGCGCGGGCTGGTTCCGGCGGGGGAGCAGGAGACCTCCGTCAGGATCCGCATGCTGAACACCGGGGACTTCGCGACCGCGACCTTCCCGACCCCCGGCGGCCGCGTCGACTACACCGGGGACGCCGAGATCTCGGGCGTGCCGGGCACGGCGGCGCCCGTGGTGATCGAGTTCCCGCCGGGCGCAGGGGAGTTGCTGCCCACCGGCAACGTCATTGACGTCATCGACGGCGTCGAGACGACCTGCGTGGACAACGGCATGCCGACCGTCCTCGTCGCGGCGGCCTCGCTCGAGGTCACCGGTTACGAGCCGCCCCGGGACCTGGAGGAGGACGTGGCCCTGGCCGACCGCCTGCGCACCATCCGCCTGGAGGCGGGCCGTCTGATGGGCCTCGGTGACGTGTCCGACGCCACCGTCCCCAAGCTCACCCTGCTCGCCCCGCCCAGGAACGGCGGCGCGATCACCACCCGCACCTTCATCCCCGTGCGCTGCCACACCTCCATCGGCGTCCTGGGCGCGGCGAGCGTGGCCGCGGGGCTGCGGATCGAGGGCGCCGTGGGCGCGGACATCGCGGCGATCGACCCGGCGAGCGACCGCGTCCGCATAGAACACCCCACGGGGTTCCTGGACATCGAGAGCAGTGTGTCGGCCGGTCCCGACGGCCCGCCCGCCGCCCGGCGTACCGCCGTGGTGCGCACCGCCCGCAAGATCTTCGACGGCACCGTCTTCCCCCGGGCCGCCGACCGACCCACAGGAGGTCACCGATGACTCCGCCGCTCGGCGACATCGCCCACATCGGCCACACCCAGCTCTTCACTCCCGAACTCGACGCCAGCGTCGCCTTCTTCACCGACTTCCTCGGCCTCACGGTCAACGGCCAGGACGGCGACACGGTCTATCTGCGGACCTACGACGACTACGAGCACCACAGCCTGGTCCTCACCGCCCGCGAACAGCCCGGCCTGGGCCGGCTCGCCCTGCGCAGCTCCAGCGAGGAGGCACTGCACCGCCGTATCAAGGCAGTCGAGGAGTCGGGCGGCAGCGGGCGGTGGGTCGAGGACGAACCCGGGCTCGGCAAGCTGTACGTCACCACCGACCCGGACGGCCACGAACACGCCCTGTACTGGGAGAGCGAGCACTACCGGGCCCCCGAGGAGCTGAGGCCGGCCCTCAAGAACCAGCCGCAGGCCAAGCCCAACAGGGGAGTGGGCGTACGGCGGTTGGACCACGTCAACTTCCTCGCCGCCGACGTGCTCGCCAACGCCGAGTTCCAGCAGAACGTGCTCGGCGCCCGGCCCACCGAGCAGATCCGGCTGGACAGCGGGAAGATCGCGGCGCGCTGGCTGACGTACACGAACAAGTCGTACGACGTCGTCTACACCTCGGACTGGACCGGCAGCGAGGGGCGGCTGCACCACATCGCGTTCGCCACCGACACCCGCGAAGACGTGCTGCGGGCGGCCGATCTCGCCATCGACACCGGGGTGTTCATCGAGACGGGGCCGCACAAGCACGCCATCCAGCAGACGTTCTTCCTCTACGTCTACGAGCCCGGCGGCAACCGGATCGAGCTGTGCAACCCGCTCACCCGGCTGGTGCTCGCCCCCGACTGGCCGCTGATCACCTGGACCGAGGAGGAGCGGAAGAAGGGGCAGGCCTGGGGGCTGAAGACCATCGAGTCCTTCCATACGCACGGGACGCCGCCGGTGGCCTGAGCTGCGCCTTTCCGAACCACCCCTGGATTGTCGATGAGATTGTTGACAAAAGCGTTGACACATCCGGGGGTGGCTCCTTAGCGTCTGGCGCACCACGTACGAGAGGTAACCAACGATGTCCTCCTCCCCCTCCCCGCTGTCCGCCCGCGGCAGCAGACTGGCTCTCCTGGTCGTCGGTCTGTGCTGGCTGGCCGTGCTCTTCGACGGTCTCGACATGTTCATCTACGGCTCGGTGCTGCCCCACCTGCTGGAGACCAGGACCTTCGGCCTCACCGCGGACCAGGCCGGTGACCTCGGCAGCTACGCCACCTTCGGGATGCTGGTCGGCGCGCTCACCGCCGGCACGATCGCCGACCGCGTCGGGCGCAAGAAGCTGATGATCGCCTGCGTGACCCTCTTCTCGCTGGCCTCGGGACTGTGCGCGATCTCGGAGAGCGTCGCCGTCTTCGGCCTCGGCCGGACCCTGGCGGGCGTCGGTCTCGGCGGTCTGCTGCCCACCGCGATCAGCATGGTCTCCGACTACGCCCCGCGCGGCCGCGGCGCCCTCGTCATCGGCCTGCTGATGACCGCCCACCACGCGGGCGGCATCCTCTCCGCCTACGTGGCCAAGTGGCTCATCGACCCGGTCGGCTGGCGGGCCGCGTTCTGGGTGTGCGTGCTCCCGCTGCTCTTCGCCCCGGTGCTGGCCAAGTTCCTGCCCGAGTCGCTGAGCTTCCTGGTCGCCAAGGGCCGCACCGAGGAGGCCAGGGCGCTCGCCGGGCGTTACGACGTCGAGGTGCCGGCCGCCAGGACCGGCGGCGCCGGTGACCGCTGGGCCAACCTCGCGAACCTCTTCCGCGGCGACGAGTGGATCCAGACCCTGCTCTACTGGGTGGCCTCCTTCGGCGGGCTGCTCCTCGTCTACGGCGTCGCCACCTGGCTGCCCACCCTGATGCGGGCCGAGGGTTACGTGCTGGGTTCCGCCCTGTCCTTCGTGGTCGTCTTCAACCTCGGCGGCATCGTGGGCATGCTGGTCGCGGGGCGGGCCGCCGACCGCTTCGGCGCGCCGCGCATCGCCGCGATCTGGTTCGCGCTCACCGCCGCGGGCGTCTTCCTGCTCAGCGTCCACATGTCGACGACCGTCACGATGATCGTCGTCTTCCTCACCGGGGTCTTCCTGAACAGCGCCCAGACGATGATCTACGCGACGGTCTCGATCCGCTCGAACGCGGACGACCGTGCCACCGCGGTCGGCTGGACCTCGGGCATGGGCCGCTTCGGCGCCGTCTTCGGCCCGTGGCTCGGTGGCCAGCTGCTCGCCTCGGGCAACGGCGACTGGGGCTTCACCGCGTTCGCCATCGCGGGCCTGTCGTCCATGGTCTTCATCGGCATCGCCGCCCTGCGCGGCTCCCGGCAACCGACCGCCGACACCGAGCACGAACTGGTCGCCGCCCACTGATACCCACCTGGGGGCGCGGGGAACTGCGAGCGATCCACCGCGACCCGCACTCGCAAGGCGGCAGGCCGCCCCGAGCTCTCAGGCCCCCGTCACTTCCTGACCCGCACCCCGTCCAGCGCGATCGACAGCACGCGATCGCGCTGGGCGTCGTCATCGAAGGCCGTCGCGGTGATACCGGCGACCATCCGCAGCAGGTCCACGAAGTCCATGTCCCGCCGAGCCCGACCCGCCTCCTGCGCCCGCTCGAACAGCGGGCCGCCCGCCGCGTACATCGACTCCCGGCACGCCGCGAAGATCTCCGACTCGTCGTTGAGCGCCTCGCGCACCGCCCGTTTGGTCACCATGTAGCCCGCGAACCGGTCGAGCCAGGCGGTCAGCGCCTCCCAGGGCTCCTCGTCGGCGAGCTCCAGGGCCGCCTTCACCAGGGTGTTCACCTCGTCCGCGTAGACGCTCTCGAAGAGATGGCGGCGGGTGGGGAAGTTCCGGTACAGCGTGCCGATGCCCACGCCCGCGCGCCGCGCGATGTCCTCCAGGGACGCCTCCGCGCCGTGCTCGGCGAACGCCTCGCGCGCGGCGGCCAGCAGGGCGTCGTAGTTGCGGGCGGCGTCCTTCCGGTGGGGCCGGCGGGACGCGACGATCTCGCTGACGGGGAACGGCGACGGGGCGGTCACTGCTGCCTCCCGGGGATGAAACGGAGGTCTACCTCCGGAACGGGTTGAAGCGGAGGTGTGCCTCCGCTAGAGTGGAGGCGTGCCTCCACTTTATCAGCCGAGGTGCCTCCATCGTCCTTTCCGCGACCGCTTCCCACGAGGCTCCGGCCGCACCCCGTCCGCTCGGAGAGGCTCTTCATGCCCCGCTCGTCCACCCGTCTCACCTTCGCGGTCCTCGCGGCCGGTGCAGGCGTGTTCTCCATGCTCCAGTCGCTGATCGCGCCGGCCCTGCCGACCGTCCAGCACGCCCTGCACACCTCGCAGTCCACCGTGACCTGGGTGATGACCGCGTATCTGCTGTCCGCCTCGATCTTCACGCCGATCCTCGGCCGCGTCGGTGACCTGATCGGCAAGAAGCGCACGCTCGTCGCCGTCCTGGTGACCGTGGCCGTCGGCTGTCTGCTCGCCGCGCTCGCCCCGAGCATCGGCGTCCTGATCGTCGCCCGGGTCGTCCAGGGCGTCGGCGGCGCCCTGTTCCCGCTCTCCTTCGGCATCATCCGGGACGAGTTCGCCGCGTCCCAGGTCAGCGGCTCCATCAGCAACCTGTCCGCCGTGATCGCCGCCGGCGGTGGCGTCGGCATGGTCGCCGCCGGTCCCATCGTGACCGCGCTCGACTACCGCTGGCTGTTCTGGATCCCGGTCGCCATCGTGATCGCCGCCACCCTCATCGCCGTACGGTATGTGCCCGAGTCGCCCCACAGGGCGCGAGGGAACGTCAACTGGCTCGGTGCCGTGCTGCTGTCCGCGTGGCTGGTCGCGCTGCTGCTGCCGCTCAGCCAGGCGGCCCGGTGGGGCTGGGGCTCGGCACGGGTGCTCGGTCTGTTCGGCGCCGCCGTCGCGCTGTTCGCTCTGTGGCTGTACTCCGAGGCCCGCTCCCGCACCCCGCTGATCGACCTGCGGGTCATGAGGCTCCCGGCCGTGTGGACCACCAACACCGCGGCCCTGCTCTTCGGCGCCGGGATGTACTCGATCTGGTCCTTCCTGCCGGGCTTCGTGCAGACGCCGTCCGAGGCCGGATACGGCTTCGGCGCGAGCGTCACCGCGGCCGGACTGCTCATGCTGCCGATGCTGGTCGCGATGTTCCTCTCCGGTGTGCTCAGCGGCCGGCTGGAACCGGTCGTCGGCGCCAAGGCCCTGCTGGTGACCGGCGCCGCGCTGGGCGCGGTGGCCTGCGGCTTCCTCGCCCTGTGGCACGACGAGCAGTGGCAGATCGCCGTCGTCGCGGGCCTGTTCGGCCTCGGTATCGGACTCGCCTTCGCCTCCATGGCCAACCTGATCGTGGGCAGCGTCCCGGCCGACCAGACCGGCGCCGCGACCGGCATGAACGCCAACATCCGCACCATCGGCGGCTCCATCGGCGCGGCCGTCACCAGCGTCCTGGTCACCGGCCGGCTCCAGCCCTCGGGCCTGCCGTACGAGTCCGGGTACACCCACGGCTTCACCCTGCTGGCCGTGCTGTGCCTGGCGGCGGCTCTGGCCGCCCTGCTCGTTCCGGTACGGCGGGCCGCGCGCCGGGTCGTCACGGACGGCGCCGAGGTCCGCGAGCCGGTCACCACCCGGGGCTGACGTTCCGCCCAGCCGACCCGGCCGCGTGCGTGGGGTAGGGTTTACCCGCGCGATCACACGGAACACCCGTGGGAGACGCGGCCGGGACGTGGCGCAGCTTGGTAGCGCACTTGACTGGGGGTCAAGGGGTCGCAGGTTCAAATCCTGTCGTCCCGACGGCACGAAGGGCCTTCGCGGGCAACAGCCCGCGGGGCCCTTTTTCGTGGTCCTTTCGCAGGGCCGACCGGCCCCTTGATGGGACCAGTGGGGCCCTGTTCGCCGGGTGCGTCCCCCGGAAGGGTGAGAAGCTGAGCGAAGGGGAGCGCTGCCCATGACCTGACGACGCGTGGTGGTGAGCACCGTGGCTGCAGGCGACAGGAACAGTGCGGTGCCGGCCGAAGGCCGTGTCGATCCGCTCGGTGGCCCATTCCTGCGCACACGGTTCGCCGTGCCGTCCCGGCCCGCCGTGTTCCTTGAGCGCACACGCCTGACCCGGCACCTCGACCAGGCCCTGCGGACCCCCCTGACCATGGTCAACGGCTCCGCGGGCGCGGGGAAGACCGCTCTCGTCGCCGACTGGACCGCGGGTCTGGACCAGCCCGTCACCTGGCTCACCGTCGAGGCGGAGGAACAGCGGCCCGGCATGTTCTGGGCGTACTTCCTCCAGGCGATGCGCGCCTCCGGCACCCCGCTGACCGACCGGGTCCACTGCCCGGCGGACCCGAGCAGGGTGAGCCACAAGGTGCTCTCTGAGATCGCCGAGGACCTGGTCGGACGCGACCCGGCCCCGCTCGTCGTGCTCGACGAGTTCGACCGGGTGAGCGCGTCCCAGGTGGCGGAGCAGCTGGAATTCGTGCTCCAGCACTCCGGCGCCGGACTGCGGCTGGTCCTCGTCACCCGCAACGAGCCGATGTTCTCCCTGCACCGCTACCGGGCGGCCGGAGCCCTCACGGAGGTCCGGGACGCCGAGCTCGCCTTCACCCCGCAGGAGGCGGCGACACTGCTGGAACTGCACGGGCTGAGCCTGCCCGCGGACGCCGTACGCGCCCTGGTGGAGCGCACCCGCGGCTGGGCCGCCGGCCTGCGGCTGTGCGCCCTGGCGGCGCAGCAGAGCCCGGACCCGCAGACGTATCTCAAGGAGTTCGAGGCCGACCGCAGCACGGTCGCCGACTTCCTGCTGGCGGAGGTGCTCAGCCGCCAGCCGGGGGAGACGCAGGACCTCCTGCTGCGCGTGAGTGTGCTGGACCGCTTCTGCCCCGACCTGGTGAACGAACTGACCCACCGGACCGACGCGGACCGCATCCTGGCCGAGCTGTACCGCGACAACGCCTTCGTCGAACAGCTGGGGCAGGGCTGGTACCGCCTGCACCCGCTGTTCGGGGAGATACTCCAGACCCACCTGCGGGTCCGCAGCCCCGGACTGGAACCCGATCTGCACCTCTCCGCGGCCCAGTGGCTGCGGCGCCGCGGCACCCTCCCGGAGGCGCTCGCCCACGGTGCCGCCGCCGCCGACTGGGACTTCACCGCCGGCGCCCTCGTCGACGACCTGGCGATAGGACAGTTCTTCACCGGACTGCGCTCCGACGACCTCAACGAGCTGTTCTCCGGGATGGGCCCCGAGTCCACGGGTCCCGCCACGGAACTCGTCCGGGCCGCTCGCGACCTGGCGCAGAGCGACCTCGACCGGGGCATGGCCCACCTGCACCACGCCGAGGCGCGGCTGGCCGTCGAGGAGGGCGACCCGGCGGCGGCCCAGCTGAGCTGGGCGCTCCTGGAGACGGTGGCCGCCAGACTGACCGGCTCCCCGGCCCGCGCCGAGCAGGCCGCCGAGACAGCGGACGAGGTGCGGCCGGAGATCCCCGCGCACCTCCTGGACAAGCACCCCGAACTGCCCGCCCTGCTGCTCACGCACCTGGGCTCCACGCGTCTGTGGGCCGGACGCTACGAGGACGCCCGCGCCGCCCTGACCGAGGCGGCCGACTGTCCCGGCGGGGCCCTGACGGTGCTGCCCCGGGAGGAGTCGATGGGCCACCTGGCGCTGATCGACTATCTGAACGGATGGCCCGGCCGGGCCGAGCACAAGGCCCTGGCGGCGATGACGGAGACGGAGCGGTTCAGCCTGCCCCAGCCCTCGGGCTCCGGCATCGAGCGGCTGGTGCTGGCCGCCGTGGCGGTCGACCGCAACGAGCTGGGCCGGGCCCAGGCGCTCCTCGACGAGGCCGACGAGCTCGGCCACGAGACCCAGGACCCGGTGAAGGCCGCCGGCCGGGCCATCGCCGCGGCCCGGCTCCAACTGGCGCGGGGCAACGGGCGGGCGGCCATGGAGTCGGCGGCCCCGGCCCTGTCCACCGCCGTCGCCTCACCGTGGGCGGAGAGCCTGGAGCGGGTGGTCGCCTCCACCGTCCACCTGGCCGAAGGGCGGGCGGAGACGGCAGCCGAGGTGCTGCGGAACCTGCCGGACGACCAGCCGGCGTGGGCGGTGGAGGCCGCACGCATCCAGCTCGCCGCCGGACGACCGGGCGCCGCGATCGACCTTCTCGACAGCGTGCCCGCCGAGAGCCGGCCGGGGCCCGCGGTGACCGTCCGGGCGGCACTGGTGAGAGCGCAGGCCGCCGAAGCGGCGGGTGACGCCGACACGGCCCGCCGGTTCGTCGCGCAGGCCCTGCTCGCCGCCCGGCGCGAACGGCTGCGGCGCCCCTTCCTGGACGCCGGGCGGTGGATCAGGCCACTGCTGGCCACGGCGTCGCTGCGGGTGCTGGCCCACGGATGGCTCCTGCACGACCCCGCGGCTGCCGGCGGACCGGCCGGGGCCCCGCCCCCCGCGCCGGTCGTCGTGCAGGAGCTGAGCGAGCGCGAGCGCGACGTCCTGCGACGGCTGGCCCAGATGATGTCGACGCAGGAGATCGCCGCGGACCTGTACCTGTCGGTGAACACGGTGAAGACCCACCTCAAGAGCCTGTACCGGAAGCTGGCGGTGAACCGCCGCAGCGAGGCCGTACGGCGCGCACGGGACCTGCGGCTCCTGTGACTCCTGTGGCTCCTGTGAGGACAGCGGGGGTCGCCCGCGACGGGTGAGGCGCCGGGCCGCCCCTTCCGCTGCGATGGAACGGGCGGCCGCCCGCACCGCCGCCGCGAACCGACCTGGCGAGGTGTTCACCGTGAGACGCTGGCGCGCTCTGATCGTCCTGGGAACGGCTCAGTTCCTGATGGTCCTGGACACCTCGGTCATGAACGTCTCGATCAGCCAACTGGTCGAAGACTTCGACACCGAGGTCACCACCATCCAGGCCGTCATCACCCTGTACGCGCTGGTCATGGCCGCGTTCATGATCATCGGTGGCAGGCTCGGCGACATCCTGGGCCGCCGTCGGCTCTTCTTCCTCGGACTCGTCGTGTACGCCGTGGGATCGGCCCTGACCGCGCTGGCCCCCACCGTGTGGGTCCTCGCCCTGGGCTGGTCGGTCATCGAGGGGCTCGGCGCCGCCATGGTGCTGCCGGCCATGGCGGCCCTCGTCGCGGAGTCCTACCGCGGACCGGACCGGGCCGTCGCCTACGGCGTCATCGGCGGCCTCGCCGGCGCGGGGATCGCGGTCGGGCCGCTGCTCGGCGGCTGGGTGACCACCTACCTCACCTGGCGGCTGGTGTTCGTCGGCGAGGTCGTCGTCGTCCTGGCCGTGCTGTGCTGCCGCCGGATGATCACCGAACCGGCCCGCACCGGGACCCGCCCCCGCCTCGACGGGATCGGCGCCGTGCTGTCGGCCGCCGGGCTGGGGCTGGGCGTGCTCGGGGTGCTCCAGAGCAGCACCTGGGGCTGGGTCTCGCCCCGCAACCCGCCCTTCACCGTCCTCGGGTTCTCCCCGACGCTGTTCGTCGTCGGGGCCGGAGCGGCCGTCCTCGCCCTCTTCGTCCGCTGGGAGCGACGGCGGGCCGAACGGGGCACCGATCCCCTCGTCCATCTGCCCCTGCTGGGCCGGCCGGCGCTGCGCTCCGGTCTGATGGCCCTGCTGAGCCAGAACCTCATCCTGCTGGGACTGTTCTTCGTCATCCCGCTCTACCTGCAGGTGGTGCAGGGCTTCGACGCGTTCGAGACCGGGCTGCGGCTGCTCCCGGTGTCGATCACCATGCTCGCCGCCTCCATGCTGGCCTCCTCGCTGGGGCGGGCGGTCGGACCGCGCCGGATGGTCCGGCTCGCCCTCGTCACCCTGGCGGTCGCCGTCGTGTGGCTGCTGGCCACCATCGACCCGGTCATCGACGACGCGCAGTTCGCCGGAGCCATGGCCCTGGTGGGCGTGGGCACCGGCCTGCTCGCCTCGCAGCTGGGCAACGTCGTCCAGTCCAGCGTCGGCGAGGCGGAGCGCAGCGAGGTCGGCGGGCTCCAGTTCACGGCGCAGAACCTGGGCTCCGCGCTGGGCACGGCCCTCATCGGGTCGATCCTCCTCGGTTCGCTGGCGCACGCCTTCACCTCGCAGGTCGAGGACGATCCGCAGCTCTCCCAAGAGGCCCGTACCCAGACCGGCATCGCCCTCGAGTCCGGGATCTCCTTCGTCACCACCGACCAGGTGCGCTCGGCGGCCGCCGACGCCGGACTGCCGCCCTCCGAGGTCGACGCCGTCGCCGACTCCTACGCCTCCGCGCAGCTCGACGGCCTCAAGGCGGCGATCCTCGCCACCGGCGGCATCACGCTGGCCAGTCTCCTCGTCACACCGAACCTCCCGGCCGGCCGGAAGAGCCGTAGCGCGGCCCCGAAGAAGGCCACGCCGGCTCCCTCGGCCGGACCGGCGCGCTGACCCGCAGGGAGCACCGATGTCCACCACCGACCACAGCGCGGCCCGCGGGACCGGCACCGGTCGCCGGGCCCGCGGCGACTACACCGGCGGCGTCTACGGATCCATGCTCGCGGCCTCCGTGGTGATCGGCGCCGGCACCCTCGGCTCGTTCCCGCGCCTCGAGCTGGTGGTGCTGTTGCTGCTCACGGGGGTGGCGTTCTGGATCGCGCATGTGCACGCCCAGCTGTTCGGGTCACGTCTCGCGCAGCAGCGCCTCGACCGCCAGGTCGTGTTCCACGCCTGCCGGGAGGAGTGGCCGATCGTCAAGGCCGCCGTGCCGCCGGCCCTGGCGGTGGCGGTCAGTCCACTGCTGGGCCTGGGCGTGCAGGGCGCCCTCTGGCTGGCCCTCTCCGTCGCGGTGGCCGGGCAGGTGGGCTGGTCCATGGCCGCGGCCCGCCGGGCCGGTGCCTCCTGGCGCCTGGTGGCCGCCACCGCCTCCGTCAACCTCCTGATCGGCCTGCTGATCATCTCCTTCAAGGTGTTCCTGAAACACTGAACCCGCTCGTCCGAGAGCCGCCGGCGGATCACCTGTGCCGGGTGAGGCCGGGAGGCGCCGGGCGAGGGGACCATCGCAGAACAGGGCACCGAACGCCCTCCCGGCCGCCCGCGGGGAGCAGAGCCCATGCGCTACGAGATCCGAGTCGACGGACACATGTCGGACACACTGGCCGAAGCGTTTCCCGAGCTGGAACGCGTGGTCATGTCCGGACAGACCGTCCTGTTCGGCTCCGTGGTGGACGAGGCGCACCTGTTCGGCCTGCTGGCCCGCTGCCAGTCGCTGGGCCTGCACGTGGTGGAGATGCGGCGGATGCCGGAGTGACCGCGCGCAGGCCTTGACCCCGGCGCTCAGAGGCTCTCCGCGGTGACCCGGCCGGAGCGCACGGCGGCGGCCAGCGCCTCGAAGTCCTGCTCGTTCCGGTCGGCGTAGGACTGGGCGTATCCGGTGAGCGCCTGGTCGAAGCGGTCGCCGGAGCCCAGGTAGGCGGCGATGGCGATCGGATCACCGGAACGGGCGTGCGCCCGGGCCAGCGAGGCACCGCACAGCCGCGCGAACAGCCCGAGCAGGCCGGGGTCCATGGTCTCCGGGTGCACGATGCCCTTCCAGTCCCGCAACTGCCGTACGTAGAAGTCGCGTTCGTGGCCGTCGATGCCCACCACGTGCGTCCAGCCCAGGAAGATGTCGCTGGTCGTCTGGATCAGGCGCTGGCCGGTGACGACCCGGCGGCCCTGGTTGTCGAAGCGGTCGGCGCCGGTCTGGGCGGCCAGCACCGACTCCTGGGCCTCCTTGGCCTGGAGGAGCAGCGGATCGCCGTCGTCCCGGCCGAGCAGCAGCAGGATCCAGCAGCGGGTGCCGACACTGCCCACGCCCACCACCTTGCGGGCCATGTCCACCAGACGGAAGTGGTGCAGCAGGTGCCGGCGCTCGGACGGCAGGGTGAGCGTGTACTCCTCCAGGACGGTCTGGAGCTCCTTCTCCTGCTGGTTGTCCGCCGCGTCGGCCAGCAGATCCCTCAGCGGGGTGATCAGCGGCGGGTCGGCGGCGATCCGGCGCCCCTCGGACGTGCTGCGCGTGAGCTTCGCGAAGGCCTGGAGATGGGTGCGGGTGCGGGCCTGCTCGGTGGCCCGGGTGGTACGGCGCCTGGTCTTCTTGTCCATCGAGGAGGCGAGCAGCGCGCGGAGGCGCTCGACGTCGTCCTGGGCGTACCAGATGTCCAGGGTGCGCATGCCCGCGAGGTCACGCATCCGTTTCCGGTAGGCCCGGACACAGGTGCGCACGATGGTGTTCTGCTCCTTGAGGGAGAAGCCGTTGGCGCGCCCCGCGATGGCGAAGCTGGTGGCCAGGCGCTTGACGTCCCATTCGAACGGGCCGGGCAGCGTCTCGTCGAAGTCGTTGATGTCGAAGACGAGATGACGCTCCGGCGAGGCCAGCAGCCGGAAGTTCAGCAGATGCGCGTCTCCGCACAACTGCACCCGCAGTCCCGTGTCCGGCGCCGCCCCCAGGTCCGCCGCCATGATCGCGGCCGCGCCGCGGTAGAAACGGAACGGCGACTCGAGCATGCGGCCGTAGCGGATCGGTACCAACTCGGGTACCCGGGTGGCCGACTGACGCTCTATCACCTCGACGGGGTCGAACCGCTCCGGGCCCGCCTCGAGGAAGCCGTGGCTCGAACGGGACGCCCGGGCGCGGGCGTTCTTGCCGATCGCCGCCCGTTCCGCGGGCGACAGAAGGACCGTGGAGGAGACGGTTGCGGTCATGGCTGGACCTCCTGGATCGACGACGAGGAGCCGCACCACGACCGGCGGGCCGCGCACCCGCACGGCGGGGGTGACGGCCTCGGACATCGCCCGCCGGACCGGGGCGGGGGTGGTGCGTCCCGGCGCTCGGGGGAGCGCTCATCTCGTCCCTCTTCGTTCGGGCCGCCGCCGGGCCGGCGTACGGCCTCGGTTCCAGCCCACCGGCCCCGCCGGACCGCCGGATCACCCACGGCGGGTGACCCGGCCGCCCGCGGCACGCGGGACGCTGGCCGCGTGAGGGACCGCGCACCGCCCCGGGCGGTGCGCGGACGACCCGTTCGACCGGGCGAGGAGCAGCCATGACCACGCAGCGAGGTCCGGCATCACGTACCGCACCGGAGGACAGCCCCTACGGGACCGATCAGCCGGTGGGCGGAGCGGACGTACTGGAGCGGCTCGGCCGTTCCTGGACCTGGATCCTGGGTTCCGCGATCGCCACGCTCGTGCCGGGCGTCCTCGTCCTGGTGTGGCCGGAGGAGACGCTGCACGTCCTCGCCGTCCTGATCGGCCTGTACCTGCTGGTGGCGGGGGCGTTCCGGTTCGTGTCCGTCTTCGCCTGGCACGCGCCCGGCGAACGGCTCATCGGGCTGCTCATGGCCGTGCTGTACGTCCTCGCGGGCGTGCTGTGCCTGCGCAATCCGCTCCAGACCATCGCCGCGCTCTCCCTGATCGTCGGAGTCGTCTGGCTGGTGTCCGGGATCCTCACCCTGTACACGGCGATCACCGCCGAGGACCTGCCGCACCGCGCCTTCGTGCTGGGCATGGCCGTGGTCGCCATCGTCGCCGGGATCGTGGTGCTGGCCCTGCCGGCCGAGTCGGCCCGCGCGCTGACCCGGCTGCTCGGCCTGTGGCTCGTGCTGCTCGGCCTGTTCGAGCTGGTGCTCGCCCTGGCCTGGCGCGCCGCGCTGCGCCGGTCCGGCATCACCACCGGGCACCACGAGCCGGCGAGCGTGTAGGCCCGCGACGTCGGCGGTCCGCGACGTCCGAGGCCGGCGAGCGGCTGCGGCTTGCGGCGTCCGAGACCTGCGGCGTCCGAGGCCCGCGAACGTCCGAGGGCTGCGACCTGTGCGAGGCCCGCGGACGTCCGAGGCCTGTGACCTCCGAGGCCGGCGGATGCCCGAGGCGGTGGATGCCCGAGGCCCGCGGACGGCTGAGAACGAGCCCGGTCGGCCGGGCTCACAACGACGGAGACATCATGTATCCCGCCTCCACCCCCGGGGCGCAGGGCGGCGCCACACCCACCGACACCGGTCACACCGTGACCACCGACGAACACGCGGAGTACCAGCGACTGCGCCGTGCCGCGAAGCTGCGCCACCGACGACTGCGCTACGCGGGTGCCACGGTCCTCCTGGTGCTGACCCTCCTGCTCGCACCGCTCGCCCTCGTCGCGACCTGGGTGCACGACCAGGTCTCCGACACCGACCGGTATGTGCGGACCGTCGCACCACTGGCCTCCGACCCGGCCGTGCAGAACGTCGTCATCGACCGGTTGACCGACCGGGTGGTGGCCCAGGTGGACGTGGCAGCCATCACGGCCGCGCTCACCACGACACTGGCCGACGGCGGGGCACCGCCCCGCGTGGTCGAGGGGGCCCAGTCCCTCACCACGCCGCTGCGCTCCGCCGTCCGCTCCGTCGTGGACCGCATCGTGACCCGGGTGGTCACCGGCGAGGCCTTCCAGCAGGCGTGGGAAGGCGCCAACCGGCGGGCTCACGCCACCGTGCTGAACATGCTCACCGGCGACCGCGAGGGGGCGGTGCGGGCCGAGGGGGACACCGTGCGGCTGGACATCGGCGCCGTGGTCGACCAGGTGCGGCAACGCCTCGTCGACGCCGGCTTCGAGAAGGCCGCCGCCATCCCGGACACCGACCGCACCGTCACGCTGTTCCGTACCGAACAACTTGCCAAGGCCCAGGACGGGATGCGGCTGCTGGACGTCGTCGGCACCTGGCTGCCCGTCCTGACGCTCGCCCTCGGCGCCCTCGCCGTGTGGGTCGCTCCCGGCCACCGGGTGATGGTGATGATCACCGCGCTCGGCGTCGGCCTGACGGCGGTGGTGGTGCTCGTCGCACTGGTCGTGCTGCGGCGCGTCTACCTGGACTCCGTGCCGCCCGCGACGCTGCCGCCCGAGGCCGCCGCCGCCGTCTTCGACACCTTCGTCCGCTTCCTGCGCGCGAGCGCCCGCACCCTTCTCGTGGTCTGCCTCCTCACGGCCCTGACCGCCTACCTCTACGGCCCCGGCCGGGCCGCCCACGGTGTACGCGGCCTCGCCGGGCGCGGGGCGGCGGGCGCCGGGAGCGCGCTGCGCCGCGCGGGGACGACCACCGGTCTCACCGGACACTGGCTGTCCGCGCACCGGCAGTGGACCACCGGGGTCACCATCGGCGCGGGCGCCCTCGCCCTCGTCCTCTGGAACCACCCCACCGTGGGCGCGGTCACCCTCGTCCTGGTGCTGGTCCTGGTGGTGCTGGCGATCACGGCGGTACTGGCCGCCGCACAACCGCCGCCGGACACCGGCGACCGACCGGGACACGCGCCGGCGTGAGCCGCGCCGCCGTCCCGGCCGTGACCGCGCCCCCTCCTGCCGCCGCCGCGGGTCCCTGCCGGGGCATCCCGCTCACCCGCCCCGGGTGAAGCCGTCCGCGTCTTGCCGTGGGCACGCTGAGGACGGCACCGACAGGCGGCCGGGCGAAGGCCCCGGACGGAGGAGAGTGACATGAGTGCGTCCACGTACCTCGCGTACGACTATCCGCTGCTGAGCGTCTTCTGGTCCATGCTGTGGTTCTTCCTGTGGATCATGTGGTTCGTCCTGCTCTTCCGGATCGTCGTCGACATCTTCCGGGACGACGCCCTGAGCGGCTGGGCCAAGGCCGGCTGGCTGGTGTTCACGATCGTCCTGCCCTTCCTGGGTGTCTTCGTGTACGTCATCGCCCGCGGCAAGAACATGGGCCGCCGTGAGGTCGCCCAGGCAAGGGCGCAGCAGCAGGCCTTCGACTCGTACATCCGTGAGACCGCCAGGGACGGCGGCGGGACCAGCAGCGTCGACGAACTGGCCCGGCTGTCGGAGATCCGCGCCAAGGGCGACATCACGGACGAGGAGTTCGCCAGGGCGAAGGACCTCGTCCTGAGCGGCCAGGGTTCGGGGACGTCCGCGGGCGTCGCCGCCACCTCCCGGCACTGAGCCGGCCGATCTGAAGGAGGGGTCAGGATGACCGCCACCCACCACACCGCACGCCAGTCCACGGCCAAGCAGGACTGGGCCGCCGGTACGACGGTCTTCGCGGCCGTGATGCTGATGCTCGCCGGAGTGCTCGACATCTTCCGGGGCATCATGGCCATCGCCGAGGACGACGTCTTCGTCACGACGCGCAACTACGTCTTCGAGTTCGACCTGACCAGCTGGGGCTGGATCCATCTCGCGCTGGGCGCGATCGGCGTGCTGGTGAGCCTCGGGCTCTTCCGCGCGGCCACCTGGGCCCGGGTGTCCGGGGTCGCCATCGCCGGGCTCATCATCATCGCGAACTTCCTCTCCCTGCCGTACTACCCGGCCTGGTCGATCGTGATGATCGCGATCTCGGGGTTCATCATCTGGGCTCTGTGCACGGTCCGCCGCGACGACTCCTTCGAACCGTTCGAGCGCCCTGGGCGCGACATCTGACGACGCGGCATGCAGGGGGTTCGTGTCGGGGGCGGCGCCGGGAGGGAGGGCGAGGGCATGGGACGGCAACAGAGCTCCGGTGCACGCACCGGCAGCGTCCTCCGGGCCCGCCTCGCCCTTCTCGCCCTGCTGTGCAGCGTCCTGGTGCCGCTCGTGGTGGCCGGACTGCGCAGTGTGCTGTGGGCCCTCGTCGGCATCGCCGGGGTGGCGGTCGCCGCCGTCGGGGTGTGGTGGACGCTGGCCCACACCGGTGTCCTGCGCGTCCTCGGGCTGGTGCTGTCGGTGACC
The DNA here is from genome assembly GCF_036345115.1 of Streptomyces griseorubiginosus. Lineage (GTDB taxonomy): Bacteria > Actinomycetota > Actinomycetes > Streptomycetales > Streptomycetaceae > Streptomyces > Streptomyces griseorubiginosus_C. The sequence goes on along the minus strand of NZ_CP107766.1, from coordinate 1,238,674 downwards.
GCTCCGCTCACCGTGCTCTCCCTGTACGGCGCGTCGGGCATGCTGGGCCCGGCCTGTCTGTCCCTGGCCCTGTGGATGCTGGCCGTCGCCTCGGCCCGCACCGCCCTGGCGCCGCCGCGCACCCCGCTCCGGCCGGCGTCGGCGCCGCGCGCTCCCTGGGTCGTGATGAACCCGCGCTCCGGCGGCGGCAAGGTGGGACGCTTCGGCCTGGTGGACAAGGCCCGGGCGGCGGGCGCCCGCGTCGTGCTCCTCGACGGGCACCAGGACGTGGTGGACCTCGCCCGGCAGGCCGTGGCCGAGGGCGCCGACCTGCTGGCGGTGGCCGGCGGCGACGGCACCCAGGCCCTGGTGGCCGAGGTGGCGGCCCGGCACGACGTGCCCTTCGTCGTGATCCCCGCGGGGACCCGTAACCACTTCGCCCTCGATCTCGGCCTCGACCGCGAGGATCCGGCGGCGGCCCTCGAAGCCCTCACCGACGGCGTGGAACTCCATGTGGACCTCGGCTTCGCCGCGGACCGCGTGTTCGTCAACAACGCCTCCTTCGGGACGTACGCCTCCGTGGTCGCCGATCCCGCCTACCGCGACGCCAAACTGCACACGACCCTGCGGACCCTTCCCGGCCTGCTCACCGGAGCGGACGCGCCGGACCTGCGGATGCGGGCCGGCCCCACGCACGTCGCCGGGCTCCAGGCGTTGCTCGTCAGCAACAACCCCTATCTGCGGGCGGTCGATTCGGCCCGTCCCGGGCGCCGGGAACGGCTCGACTCGGGGCTGCTCGGGGTGCTGGGCGTGCGCGTGGCGAACACCTCCCAGGCGGCCCGGCTGGTGCGCGGCGCGCGCTCCGGGTCCGTCATGAGGCTACGGGCCGACGAGGTCGTCGTGGACGCGGACACCGCCGACATCGCGGTCGGCATCGACGGAGAACACGTCGTGCTGCCGACCCCCGTGGTGTGCCGTACCGCGCCGGGCGCCCTGCGGGTCCGGGTGCCACGCCGTCGCCCCGGCAGACCGGTGACCGCGGCACCGGCCGACTGGCCCCGCGTGGCCCGGCTGGCACGGGGCGGACGCAGTGCCGCGGCGGCCGAGCGGGGGTCTCCTCACGCGCGGGATGCCTGAGGGCCCGACGCGACGGTGACGTCGGCCGGGCGGGGTGAATGCGGCTCACCGAAGGCCGGATGTGGTGCGGTGCATGCACTGCACCGACAGCGTGTGCTGCACGCGGCTGTAGGTGGAAGCACGCGGCTCACCGGCCGGGGGTGCAGGCGGCTCACCGACCGGTGGTGCACGCGGTTCTCCGACCGGTGGTGCACGCGGCTCACCGACCGGAGGTGCACGCGGCTCCCCGGCCGGGAACGAAGTGTTCCCGGCCGGAGAAACCAGCTGTCGTGGACCCGCGTACGACAGGCCGCTGCCGGACTACGTCACCCGGTCCGCGCGGTCAGGCGCCCGGAGGCCTGTTGCGCGGCCGTCAGGTCGTCGACGGTCTGCGTCGTCGCCAGCAGCTCCGCCGCGACCGGCGCCAGGGCCCGCGGTGTCAGGAAGCCTTCCGCGACCGGCAGACCACCGGCCTTCCGGATGGCCTCCCGCAGCGGCTTGGCCCACAGGTGCTCCAGCAGCACGAAGGCCGCGGCCGTGCCCGGCAGGAGTTCCTCCGCCAGCGCCCGCAGATCGTTCGGGGTGAACCCGAAGGCCTTGGTGCCGGGACCGTACTCCGGTGCGCCGCCGGTCGCGTCCGGGATGCGCGGGGTCAGACCGAGCAGGGCCTCGACGGTCTCACCCATGCCCTCCGACTCGTAGTTGAGACCGATGGTGTCGCCGTCGATCTCCTTCTGCAGGAACAGCACGTCAAGGACCCGGATCTGCCCCTTGCTCTCGAGCACGCCCAGTTCCTCGAGGACACGCCCTTCGAACGCCGCGTCAGGACCGAACTCGATGGTGAGCAGTTGCACCGGTCCGAGAGTCGACATGGTCTCTCCCCTTTCTCCGCCCCGGTTCATCCCATACGGCCGCGCGCGTCCCGCGCCTCACCCGTGGAAGGTGAGTCTCCTGGACGGCCCCGCGCACGGCCGTACCAGTCGTGCACGACCGCGCTGCCCGACACCACGTCCTGGAGCGACGCCCCGCGCCGGCTGAACGGGATCCACAACAGCCCCCAGGGCAGGGCGACACAGAGCAGGGCCCGCAGCAGGGCGATGCCCGCGGTGAGGCGCCGCCCCGAACGGTTCGTCACCCGCAGCCCCATCAACTGGTTGCCGGCGGTGCGCCCGCCGAAGAACCATCCGCAGGCGAGGTAGCCGACGAGGGTCGCGGAGCCCAGGGCCGCGGTGACGCCGGGCCCGGGATCGGGGAACGCGAACGGCGGACCCGCCAACAGCCGGTGTGCGGCCGCGTATCCGGCCTCGACGGTGAGCAGGATCCCCAGCGCGACGAGTACGTCCGCGGCGGCGGCCACCGTCCGCGACACCAACCCCGCCGGACGACCCTGGACCTCCTGCGGGCGACGAGTGCGGGCCGGGGCCGTCACGGCGTCTCCATCGGTGAGGTCGGCCCGTCGGCGAGCCCGCCCGCCCCGGAAGGACCCGCCCGGTGCAGCAGCCGGTCCGTGAGCCGTTGCACCAGCCGGTCGGCACGGGCGTTCTGGTCACGGAACGCGTCCAGGGTCTCCGCGGTGATGCTCCCACCGGTGTCCCGGACCACCCGGCCGAGGTCGAGTTCGTCGAGCACCGACTCGGCGTACGCCACGAGGTCGACGCGCGCGAGGACGGTGTCCGGGTCGACGCGGGCGAGCAGGGCGTCGAGGTCCACCCGGTCGAGTACGGCGTCGAGGTCGACGCGGGCCAGCACCGAGTCCAGGTCGACGCGGGCCACCACGCCGTCCAGGTCGACCCGGGCGAGTACGGCGTCGAGGTCGACGCGGGCCAGTACGGCGTCCAGGTCCAGGCGGGCGGCGACGCGGTCGACGTCGAGGCGGTCGGCCACGGCGTCGACGTCGATCTCGTCGAGGACGGCGCCGGCCAGCGCACGCACCAGCGCCCGGGCGCGCGCTTCCGCCTCGGCGCGGGCCCGCAGCCGCTCCGCCGCGCCGAGAGCACTCCAGCGCGCCACCCGCCGGCTTACGGCGTCGGCCGCGAAGGACGGCACGAGAGCCCGTACCGCGGCCCGGGTGCAGGGCACGGCCACGGCGCCGACCCCCGCCACGACCCACCGCGACCGGCGCCGGAGCTCCGAGGCGAGACCGAACGCCGCGTCCGGTACGACCGGGGAGCCCAGGTGCCGTACCTGTGCCGCGCCCTCCGCGGTGCTCGCGACGGCCCGCACGGCGAGATCGACCAGTCCCACGGCCAGCCGCGTCGCCCCGGCGGCGGTTCCTCTGTCGGTGACGCTCATCCGGCTCACCTCTCGTCGAGGAGCCGGGTGACGGGGCCGACGGCCCACTCGGCTCCGGTGCTGCGGCTGAAGGCGGTGACGGCGGCCTCCACGGTGGGGAAGAACCGGTCGGGATCGATGGTGCGGGTGAGGCCGTAGCGCTCGATCTTCCGCCGCACCGGGTCCTTGAGTTCGGCGAAGACCAGACGGACGTGCCGGGCGCTGAGCGCCGTGTCGAGTTCGTGCAGGACGTCCGCAGCGGTGGTGTCCACGTCGGTCATGGGCTCGGCGGCGACGACGACCCAGCGCGGCCGGGGATCGGCCCCTGCCAGCCGCCGCACCTCGTCCCGGAAACTCTTGGCGTTGGCGAAGAACAGCGGCGCGTCGAACCGGTAGATGACCAGTCCCGGCAGCCTGTCCGCGCCCGGATAGGAGCGGATGTCGTGGTACCCCTCCAGGCCCGGCACCCGCCCGAGCACGGTGTCGTACGGCCACCACGCCCGCCGGAAGACGTTGAGGACGGAGAGACCCACCGCGATGGCGATGCCGGGCAGCACACCGAGCAGGGCGACCCCGACGAACGCCGCGACGCACAGCAGGAATTCGGTCCGGCGCTGCCGCCACAGCCGTACGGCGCCCGGGATGTCGGCCAGCGACAGCGACGCGGCGATGACCACGGCGGCCAGCGCGGGCTGCGGCAGGTTGCGGAACAGTCCGGGCACGAGCACCAGCATCAGCACGATCAGGGCGGCCCCGACCACGCCGGTGAGCTGGCTCCTGGCGCCCGCGCGCTCGGCGACCGCGGTACGCGAGCCGCTCGCGCTGACGGGGAAGCCCTGGAACAGCCCCGCCGCCAGGTTCGCCGCCCCCACCCCCGCCATCTCCCGGTTGCCCTGGACCTCCTGGCCGGTGCGGGCCGCGAACGCCGACGAGTTGGAGATGGTGTCGGCCAGCGACACCACCGCGATCCCCAGCGCGCCGGCGAACAGCGGGCCCAGATCGTCGGCCCGTACGTCGGGAAGCGTGAACGGCGGGAAGCCCTCCGGCAGCGGTCCGACCAGACCGACGCCGTGCTCGTCCAGGTCGAGGAGCGAGGCCGCCAGGATCGCGAGGGCGACCATCACGAGCACGGCGGGCACCTTGGGCAGCAGCCGTTCCAGGAACAGGATCAGCATCAGCCCCGAGACACCGACAGCGGCCGCCGCCGGTACCGTCGCCCCCTCGGCCAGCTTCCGCACCAGTCCGGCGCACTCCCCGACGAGGTTGTCGGCGTCGACCTTGAACCCGAGCAGCTTCGGCAGCTGTCCGACGAGGATGGTCAGGGCCAGGCCGTTCATGTAACCGATCATCGTCGGCTTGGAGATCAGGTCCGCGATGAAACCGAGTCGTGCCACGGAGGCGAGGATCATGATGCCCGCCACCATGAGCGCGAGCATCGACGCCAGCGCGACCGCCCGCTCCGGGTCCCCGTCCGACGCGACGAGGGGGAGCACCGTGGCCGCGATCATCGGGCCCAGCGAGGAGTCGGGACCCAGCACCAGGATCCTGGACGGGCCGCACACCGCGTAACCGAGCAGGCACAGGATCGTGGTGTAGAGGCCGGTGATCGGGGGCAGCCCCGCGAGTTCGGCGTACGCCATGCCCTGCGGTACGAGCAGGGTGGTGAGGGCGATCCCGGCCACCACGTCCTTGGTCAGCCATTCGCGCCGGTAGCCCGAGAGCGCCTGGACCCCCGGCACCGCCCGCAGCCGGCCCAGGGCCCCCGGCGCGCCGCGCCCGGTGGTCGTGGACCGTCCCTGCGCCTGATGGCCGTCCATCCGCCCTTCCCGACCTCGTCAGGGCCCGACCGGTCCTCGGGCCCGGAACGCCGTGTCCTGGAAGGATGCGACGCTCCCGCCCGCACGGCTTCACCCCGCGCGGGTGACCGAGCGGGCCCGGAAGGACGCTTCCGTTCGCGGGCCCGCTCCACAGGTCGCCGCTGCTCACCTCGCCGCCGGTGGGCAGCCCGCGCCGGTCAGGCCTCCTTGCGCACCAACCCCTCGTACGCGGCGGTGAGTCTGCTCGCGAGCTGGTCCACGCCGAGGGTGTCGAGGCCGCGCTGCCCGTCCACGGCCGCCCTGGCCGCCGAGCGGGTGGCGCTGAAGACGGCCCAGGAGTCCGCCGTCCAGTCGGACCGGTCCGGGGATCCCACCGCGTCCAGAGCGGCGCGCAGCGCGGTGGTGTCGACCCGGCCGTCCACGTCGCCCGAGAGCGCGGTGAAGGCGTCGAGGACGAGCTTCCCGGACTTCAGGGTGAACGTCACCGTGTGCCGGCCCTCCCGCAGGCCGCGGAGCGAGTAGGTCGCCTGGCGCTTGTCCGTGGCGACCGTCCTGGCGTCCCGCGCGATCGGCCGCCCGTCCACGGCGACGTCGAGGACGGCACTGCCGTCGTTGCCGCCGATGACGTCGATGCCCGTCCCGGAGAACGGGACGGTGACCGTCGCACCGGCGGTGGTACCGGTCGACGTCGACCGGTACCAGTTCATCGCGTCCCCGAGCGAGGCGTTCCGGCTCCACGTGCCGTCGTAGACCACCGAGCCGTCCATGTTGTCGGTGAGCGTGCCGGCGTACGGCGTGTATCCGGCGACCTTCTCCACCTTCAGGTTGTCGAACGCGACCTTGTGGAAGTCGGTGCCGAGCTTGACGCGGCCCCCGGTCGCCGGCGTCGGGTCCTGGTAGTCGGCGACGGCCTGTCCGTCGACGGAGACGGTGACGTGGGCTCCCTTGGCCTCGACGGCGAGGCGGTAGCCGTCGGAGGCGGGGACCGTCCCGGTGCGGATCACCGTGCCGTAGCGGTAGAAGGTCCAGTTCCCGGACGGTCCGATCCCGACGCTGTACGCGGCGTCGGTCGCCGCCATGCCCTTCTGCTGGCGCACGCCCAGGGTCGCGAGACCGCCCTGCGGGTCCGGGAAGGACACGTCGACCGAGGCCCGGTAGTTCTCCCAACGGAAGTCGCCGACCGTGGTGTTGGGGGTGTTCCGGTTCCAGGCGCCGGTGTCCTTCATGGACTGGTCCAGGTACTGGTAGAGGACGTTGTCACCGCCCGCGTCCTTGCCGACCTCCCACGCGCCCGTCTGGTCGACCAGGTAACGGGGCTGGTTGCCACGGGAGTCGAGGTACGACCGGGACACCGTGCGCGCCCCGTTGTCGGTGCCGACCCGGACCCGGCCTTCCTCCCGGTACCCGAAGTCGTCGGCGTACAGGACGGAGTCGCGGGTGTCGTGCCGCTTGCCGCTCGCGTCGGTGTCCAGGACCGTGCGGGCCGCGGACCCGGGCAGGCGCTGCTTCGTCGCCTTGTCGTGGCTGCGGTCGAGCGTGGTGAACGTGACGATCGAGCGCGGCTCGACCTGGTAGGTGTAGTAGCCGTCGCCGTCGGGGCGGATTTCGGCCGCGAGGTGCTTGAAGTTCGCGTCGTAGGCCTGGCCGGGGTCGGCGGCGCGGGTCTCCCAGACCTCCAGGGTGGCGTCGTCGCCCAGGTCCATGTTCTCGGCCTTGATGCGGTAACTCTTCGTCCGGTCGCTGTCGTTGACGGCGATCGTCGAGAAGTCCCGCTTCCTGGGGTCGGCGAGCGTCATGTAACTGGGCGCGCCGTTCGAGCCGTCGACGTTCTCGGTGCCGCTGACCCCGCTGTAGCTCGCCTCGGGCACGGTGCGCCAGATGCCGGCCGTGTTGGTGTCGTTCTCCCAGCCGGTCCTCGCGAACTGGGTGAAGTGCTGCATCACATACAGCGCCGCGTCGTAATGGATGTTCCCCGACCACGGGTCGCGGGCGCTGACCAGCTCCTTGTGGCTGTACTGGGCGCCCTCGTAGAAGGCCCCGATCGCCGGCTGGAAGATGTAGTGCGTCCGCTTGGAGTTGGCGTAGCTCTTCACGGAGCGGTTGGCGAGGTCCAGCGCGCTCTGCACGCCGCCGATGCCGGTGCTCGCTCCGTTCGGGCCCTCGGTGTTGTTGACCCGGTAGTCCGTCCAGCCGAAGGAGCCGACGCCCTCGCTGTACCAGACCTCCTTGTCCTGGCCGTGGGCGTTGTCACCGGTCGCCAGCTTCGTGTACGGCCGGTAGGTGGCGCTGTCGGGGGTGCCGTCGAGACGGTCGTCGGTGGTGTAGTGGTAGCCCACCGCGTCGACCATGCCGAAGAGTTCGGTGTCCGTGAGCATCGCCGGGCCGATGTTCTTCGTGGTGTTCTCGTCCGAGGCGACGATCTTGATGTCGTGGTACGCCTTCGCGGCCGCGGTCTGCTGACGAGGCGTCAATCCGTATCGGGCGTCGGTGAATTCGGTGTCGTTCGTCAGCGCGTTCTTGTACCACTTGACGAAGGAGAGGTCCGGCTTCGTGGTCTCGTTGGTGTCCGGGTTCACGTAGTCGACCATGTACCCGTACTTCTCGTACGCGTCGAGGATCGTCTCCTTGTACCACTTGTACATCTCGTCGGTGCCCGTGCCCTTGTTCCACTCGGTCTGGACCCACTGGGGCATGACCCAGCGCAGGATCGAGACCTTCAGCCCCGGGTTCACCGTCTTGGCGTCGGCGGCCAGTTGGAAGCCGGGGGAGCGGGACGCGTCGGCGAGCTCGTCCGCCGTGCGCATGGTCGCCGGGTCGGAGCCGGTCGAGGTGTTGGTGTCCGAACCCATCTCGATCTTCACGTGGTTGATCAGCGGGTTCCGTCCGCCGAACAGCACCCTGATCAGCTGCCAGTAGCGCTCCGGGTGCTCCGCCTTGTAGTCCATCAGCAGATTGCTCGTGCTGTTGCAGCTGAGCAGGCCGAGGCCCTTGTAGGTGAGGCCGTTCACGTTGTCGGCGCGTACGTCGTGCCCGTCGACCACGATCTGCACGGGATCGTCCGCGGAGTGGGCGGCGGGGGCCGCGGTCACCCCTGCCGCCAGTGCCATGGTGGTCGCCGCGGCCAGTGACGCCCAGCCGAATCTTCGCTGCATACCCATTCGGGGGACCGTAGGTGGCAAGCGCTTTCTGGGTCAATCCCCTTGCGTCACTTGGGAATTGAGGAGCCCCCTCGGGCTCACCCGCCGTAAAACGCGTGGACCGCGAGGCGGCCGTCACGGGACACTGCCGAACTCGGACCGCTACTCCCCATACACACAGGGTTAGGATGCAGACGCCTGAGCTAGAGAAAGTCACACCGCGCAAGGGCGCGGTGCTCCTCGCACTTCGTTACTACGGACGGGAGTTGGGCCGACTCCGCCGGCTGACGGCTCCCGCCATGCTGCTGTTCGCGCTGGGCGGCATCGGCCTCAACTACGTAGCCCCCCTGGTCGTCGCGAAACTCGCCGGTGACATCGCCGACGGCGGCGAACTCACCGTCGGGTCGGCACTGCCGTACATCCTGGGTTTCGCCGGTGTCCTGCTCCTCGCTGAGGCACTGTGGCGGGTCGCCCTGCACTGCATGAACCGCCTCGACGCCCTCGGTATCGAGCACCTCTACGTCATCGGCATGGACGAACTGTTCGCCAAGGACGCCACGTTCTTCCACGACAACTTCGCCGGGTCGCTCACCAAGCGCGTCCTGAGCTTCGCCACCCGTTTCGAGCCGTTCGTCGACACCCTGTGCTTCCAGGTCGTCGGCAACGTCGTACCGCTGCTGTTCGGCTCGGTGGTGCTCTGGCAGTACGAACCGCTGCTCGTCGTAGGGCTGTTGACGATGATCGCGGTGACGGCCCTCTGCGCGGCCCCCCTCATCCGGCACCGCCAGCGGCTGGTCGCCGAGCGCGAGGCGGCGGTCGCCCGGGTTTCCGGGCATGTCGCCGACAGCCTGATGAACATGGACACCGTCCGGGCGTTCGGCGCCGAGGCACGCGAGGCCGCCGAGCACCGCTCCCGCGTCGCGACCTCACGCCGGCTCATGCTCAGGTCGTGGGACTACGGCAACCTGCGCATCGACACCTTCGTCGCGCCGATGTCCGTGCTGACCAACGCGCTGGGCCTGCTGCTCGCGGTGACCCTGGGCGGCGGCGAGCACGGCGTGGAGGCGGTGGTGGTCGCCTTCACCTACTACTCCAACGCGACCCGGATCATGTTCGAGTTCAACCAGATCTACCGCAGGCTGGAGAGCTCGATGACGGAGGCCGCGCAGTTCACCGAACTGCTGCTGAGCCCGCCCACCGTGCTCGACCCGCCGTCGCCCGAGCCGCTGGTGCCCGGGGCCGCCGACGTGCGCTTCGAAGGGGTGAACTTCAGCCACGCGGGAGCGGGCCGGCTCTTCGAGGGGCTCGACCTCGTCGTGCCCGCCGGGACCAAGGTCGGCCTGGTCGGACGCTCCGGCGGCGGCAAGACCACCCTCACCCGGCTGCTGCTGCGGATGCAGGACATCCAGGGCGGCCGGATCCTGGTCGGCGGCCAGGACATCAGCCGGCTGCGCCAGCGGGACCTGCGCGGCCTGATGGCGTACGTGCCCCAGGACCCGGCGATGTTCCACCGCACCCTGCGCGACAACATCGCCTTCGCCCGGCCGGACGCCACCGAGGCGGAGATCCGCCGCGCGGCCGAGGCGGCCCACGTCACGGAGTTCGCCGACGCGCTGCCGGACGGCTTCGACACGCTGGTGGGGGAGCGGGGCGTGAAGCTGTCCGGCGGCCAGCGCCAGCGCGTCGCCCTCGCCCGGGCGATCCTGCGGGACGCGCCGATCCTGCTGCTCGACGAGGCGACCAGTGCCCTGGACTCGGAGAGCGAGATCCTGGTCCAGGAGGCGCTGTGGCGGCTCATGGAGGGGCGGACGGCGCTGGTGGTGGCGCACCGGCTGAGCACGGTCGCGGGCATGGACCAGCTCGTCGTCCTCGACCGCGGGCGGATCGTGGAGCAGGGCAGCCATCAGGAGCTGCTCGCGCTGGACGGGCCGTACGCGAAGCTGTGGCACCACCAGTCGGGGGGTTTCCTCGAAGACGACCCCGTGGAGGCCGAGTTGCGCTGAAGGGGGCGAGCGGGGGCACGGAGGAACCGGATCGGCGGTAGCGGCGGACGTCAGTGCCCGGTCCGGCCTTCGGCTGCCGGCGGGTGGCCTCCACGAGGCTCCCAGCCGGGGCGAGTTGGAACAGTCCGTCCGGCCAAGCAGTCCCGCCCGGCCTGCGGAATCCGGCCGTCTTGATCGGCCGAGCCACCCGGCGGTCACCCCCGCGGGACACCATCTCTGCAAACGAAACTCCCGTCGCCGCAGGTCACGGGGCCCGCTTTCGTGGCCGAAACACTCGCTGAAGTGATGGCTCCACTGCCCCATCTCCAAATCGTAAGCACATATTCCACACATCCCCCCTTGCAGAAGGGTCTCGATGGTCTAGATTGACCTTGCTGCCCATGGTGGGACACGGGGCGACAAATAGTGATCTATGGGTCCAGCGCTGCGGATACTGAGCAGAAACGTCTCGGCGCCAGGCTCGGGGGTGAGGGGGCTCGGAACCCGATGGGGGCTTCGGGTGCAGGGGGCATCCGAGGTTTCCGCAGGTTCCTGTCCGACGCGAGAGCTGACGGAACTAGCAAGTCTGCTGCTGCCAAGGGGTGTTCTTTACGCAACCTTGACGTAGGCATGCCATGCGCGTGTGGGGGGGCGGTGCCTCCCTCGGGAGGAACAGTGCGGCGCAGGGCGGGGGGTCCTGCGAGGAACGGTGCGGGAGGCGGGGGCCTCCCGGGGGGAGGAACGATGTCTGGCAACCACGTCGTACCACAGGGGACCGGGGGGGTGCTGTGCGGGAGGGGGGAATAGTCAGGCCCCTTCCGTCGGCGCACGAGCGTCTGACGGGTGGGGCGGCAGGCCAGTCGGCGAACACCTGGGAGCAGCGGTACCGCCGTACCGTGATCACCAGCGACACCCTGACCACCGCCATCGTGGTGGCGGGGATCGGCGAGTTCTTCGGGGCCCGGGACGCGGCCAACTGGCATGAGAAATGGGGCATTCTCGCGTTCGGCACCGAACTGCTGGTGCTGGCGGCGCTCGCGGTGGGCCGGGCGTGGGCACCGGCCGTGCTCGGCCAGGGTGCCGAGGAGTTCCGCAGGCTCGGACGGTCCCTGTTCGCGGCGACCGTCGTGCTCGCGCTCGGCGGGATCGCCCTCACCTCACGCAACATCAAGCTCTGGATCTTCGTCGCGATCCCCACCATCGCGCTGGTCACCATGACCGCGCGCTATGTGCTCCGCCTCGGGCTGCACAAGCAGCGCAAGGAAGGGCAGTGCCTGAGACCGGTGCTCGCCGCCGGGAGCCCGGCCACCGTGAGCGACCTGATCAGCCGCACCCGCAAGTTCCCCCACCTCGGATGGCGGGTGGACGGCGTGTGCACGACGGACGGCCGCGGGTTCGACGGTGACGAACTGGACGGAGTGCCGGTCATCGGCCAGCTCACGGACGTCGCCAAGTACGTGGAGAACGACGGCTACCGGGTCGTCGCGATCACACCGGACCCGTACTGGACACCGGAGCGGTTGCAGCGGCTGGCCTGGAACCTCGAGGGCAGCGAGGCCGAAATGGTCGTGGCCCCGGTGCTGATGGAGGTGGCCGGCCCGCGACTGCACGTCGACGGCGTACTCGGGATCCCGCTGCTGCGGGTCAGCATGCCGACGTTCACCGGGGGCCGCCGGGCCATCAAGGCGGTCGCCGACCGGCTGGGCTCGGCGATCCTGCTGATCCTGTTCGCGCCGCTGATGATCCTCGTCGGACTGCTCGTGGTGGCGGACAGCCGGGGCGGGGCGTTCTACAGCCAGCGCCGAGTCGGCAAGGACGGCCGCGAGTTCACCATCCTCAAGTTCCGCACCATGGTCGTCGGGGCCGACCTGGCACGCGCCGAACTGGCCGACCGCAACGAGGGCGCGGGGCTGCTGTTCAAGATGCGCCGGGACCCGCGGGTGACCCGGGTCGGCACCGTGCTGCGCCGGTACTCGCTCGACGAACTCCCGCAGCTCTTCAACGTACTGACCGGATCGATGTCGCTCGTCGGTCCGCGCCCTCCGCTGCCGGAGGAGTCCGCCGCGTACGGCCCGGACATCCGGCGACGACTGCTGGTCAAGCCCGGCCTCACCGGCCTGTGGCAGATCAGCGGACGCAGCGACCTGCCGTGGGAGGAGGCCGTCCGCCTCGACCTGCGGTACGTGGAGGACTGGTCGCTCGCCCTGGACGCGGTGATCTTGTGGAAGACGCTGCGCGCGGTGCTCTACGGCCAGGGGGCCTACTGATGTGCGGGGGGCGTCGCCCGGACGGCGGGCAGTCGGCAGGCCACAAGGGCCTGGCCGGGGGGAGGAGCGGGTCATGAAGATCAGCGTGTTCGGGCTCGGCTACGTGGGCTGCGTGTCGGCCGCGTGCCTGGCCGGCATGGGGCACGAGGTCATCGGCGTGGACGTCAACCAGGTGAAGGTCGACCTGGTCAACGACGGCAAGGCCCCGGTGGTCGAGGAGCGGATCGGCGAACTCACCGCCGACGTCGTGCGGACCGGAGCACTCCGTGCCACCACCGACGTCCGTGAGGCGATCATGGGCAGCGAGGTGTCGCTCATCTGCGTGGGCACCCCGTCGGAGCCCAACGGCAGCCTGTGCACCACCTACTTGGAGCGCGTCACCGAGGAGATCGGCGCCGCGCTGGCGGAGCGGGGCGGGCGGCACACCGTGGTGTTCCGCAGCACCATGCTCCCGGGCACCTGCCTGAACCTCCTGGTGCCGATCCTGGAGAAGAACATCGGCGGCACCGCCGGAGTGGACGTCGGGGTCGCGGTCAACCCGGAGTTCCTGCGCGAGGGCACCAGCGTGCGGGACTTCTTCGACCCGCCCAAGACCGTCATCGGTGAACTCGACCAGGCCAGCGGCGACGTGGTGGCCGCGCTCTACGAGAGCCTGCCCGGCGAGGTGTTCCGGGTGCCGGTCCCGACGGCCGAGGCGATCAAGTACGCGGACAACGCCTTCCACGGCCTGAAGATCGGCTTCGCGAACGAACTCGGCGCCGTGTGCCAGGCGTTGGGCGTGGACTCGCACCAGGTGATGGACGTCTTCCTGGCCGACCGCAAGCTGAACATCAGCCCCGCCTACCTGCGGCCCGGCTTCGCCTTCGGCGGCTCCTGCCTGCCCAAGGACCTGCGCAGCCTGGTCCACGCGGCGCAGCGGGCCGACGTCTCGGTGCCCATCCTCTCCCACGTGCTCGCCTCCAACGCCGACCACCTCCAGCGCGCGGTGGACCTGGTGGAGCGCACCGGCAAGCGGAAGGTGGGCCTGTTCGGGCTGTCCTTCAAGCCCGGCACCGACGACCTCCGCGAGAGCCCGCTCGTCGAACTGGCGGAACGGCTCCACGGCAAGGGGTACGACCTGCGGATCCACGACGCCAACGTGAGCCTCTCCCGGCTGATGGGCGCGAACCGCGAGTACATCGAGACCCGGCTGCCGCACCTCGCGCAGCTGCTCGCGGACTCCGTCGAGGAGGTGCTCGACCATGCCGAGGTGTGCCTGGTCGGGACCAAAGACCCGGCCGTCCTCGCGGCCCTGCCGCACGGCGGCGGCCCGGTGATAGTCGACCTCATCCGCCTTCCCGACGCCGAGACGCGCCGGACCGAACCGGGATACATGGGCCTTGCTTGGTAACGAAGTCAGCGGCGACGGCAACGGCCGGCGCGCGCTGATCCTGGTGGAGAACCTGTCGGTGCCGTTCGACCGACGGGTGTGGCAGGAGTGCACGACCCTGCGCGACGCGGGCTGGGAAGTGCACGTCATCTGCCCGCAGGGCGAGAAGCGGGACACGGAGCCGGAGGCGGTGATCGACGGGGTGCGGATCCACCGCTACCCGCTGCGCGCCGCCACCGGAGGCCCGTCCGGCTACCTCAAGGAGTACGGATCGGCGCTCTGGCACACGGCCCGGCTGGCCCGCAAGGTCGGACCGGTCCACGTGGTGCACGCCTGCAACCCGCCCGACCTGCTGTTCCTGTCGGCCCGCTGGCTGCGGCGGCGCGGCGCGCGGTTCGTCTTCGACCAGCACGACCTGGTGCCCGAGCTGTACCTCTCCCGCTTCGACCGCGGCAAGGACCTGCTCTACCGCGCCGTGTGCGCCGTGGAACGGCGGACCTACCGGGCCGCGGACATCGTGCTCGCCACGAACGAGAGCTACAAGGACGTCGCCGTCAGCCGCGGCGGCAAGCGGCCCGAGGACGTCTACGTGGTGCGCAGCGCGCCCCAGATCGAGCGCTTCCAACCGGTGCCGCCCGAGCCGGAGTTGAAGCGCGGAAAGCCCCATCTGCTCTGCTACCTGGGCGTGATGGGCCCGCAGGACGGCGTCGACTACGCCCTGCGCGCCCTCGCGAAGCTGCGCGACGAGTTCGGGCGGACCGACTGGCACGCGGTGTTCGTCGGCTCCGGCGACGCCTTCGACGCGATGGTGGAGCTGTCCCGGGAGCTCGGACTCACCGACCAGGTGCAGTTCACCGGACGCATCCCGGACGCCGACCTGGTGCGCTACCTGTCCACCGCGGACGTGTGCCTGTCTCCCGACCCGCGCAATCCGCTCAACGACGTGTCGACCATGAACAAGGTCCTCGAGTACATGGCGATGGGCCGGCCGATCGTCTCCTTCGACCTGAAGGAGGCGCGCGTCTCCGCCGGTGACGCCGCCGTCTACGCGCCGGCCAACGACGAGACCCGGTTCGCCGAGCTCATCACGGAGTTGCTGGACGACCCGGACAAGCGGGCCCGGATGGGCAAGATCGGCCAGGAGCGGATCGGCGGGCCGCTTTCCTGGAGCAATTCTCAGGCGTCACTGCTCGCCGCCTATACCGCCGCCTGCCGGAACCGCGACGCGGTGCCGGCGAGCGGTCCGGTGCGCACAAGGAAGAAGAGGCAGCGCAGTTGAACGAAGACACCATCCGCCTCGTCACGATCGGGCGGATACTCCGACGGCGGTGGCGGCTCCTGGCCGTCCTCGCCGTGGTGGGCGCACTGTTCGGATACGGCACCTCGGTGCTGGTGTTCCCGCCGCGGTACACCGCGTCGGCACCGGTACTGCTGCCAGGGGTGTGGGAGGAACGGGAGCTGCTCACCCAGGTCGACATCGCCACCAGTCTGACCGTGGTCGACCGTGCGGCCGACGCCCTGCACTGGTCCGACGTCAGCCGCTCCGAGCTGCAGGACGACGTGAGCGCCTCGGCCGCCGACGGGAACATCATCACGATCTCGGGCACAGCCGACACCCCGGAGCGCGCGCAGCGGCTCGCCGACGCGGTGGCCCAGCAGTTCGTGCAGTTCGCCGCGCAGGTCGCGGGCAGCGGCACCGACGCCTCGGTGGCCGCGCAGACCGAGGCGCTGCGCAAGCAGGTGACGGAGACCAACCGGCGCATCTCCGAGCTGGCCGACGCGGCCGATCCGGGACAGACCGTGGAGAGCGTGCAGTCCCGCACGGCGCTCGAGAACCTGCGCACCTCGCTGGAGGCGGCCATGAAGAAGCTCGAAGAGGCCGACCCGTCGACCGGCAAGTCAGGCATGGTCGTCATGGGGGAGGCCCCCCGGCCCACCGGTGAGGCACCGCCGACCAGGATTCAGCTCACCGTCGGCGGGGCGCTGGTGTTCTTCCTGCTCGCGGTCCTCGGTCACCTCGTCGCCGCACGGATGAACCGCCGACTGCGCACCGAACCCGAGATCGCCGCGGCACTCGGCTCGACGCCGCTCGGCGCCGTGGACGTGCCCGGTGAATGGCCCGCGCACGCGTCGCAGGGCGGGGGCCGGACGGCCCGGATCCGCCGGCTCGTCGGTGCCGACACCCGGTGGGACGTACCGCCCCTCCAGAAGTCCGGTGACGAGGCGGACCGACGGCTCCGTTACCGGCGGGTGTGCGCCCGCCTCCGGGAGCAGCTGCCGGCTCCCCGGCGGCTGCTGGTCGTCGTACCGGACGGCGACGAGATCGCCCGCCGGGCGGCGGGGCAGCTCCTCGCCGAGGCAAAGAACGATCCACTGCTGCGGGTGGTGGAGGTGTCGGTGGACCGGCCGATCGTGCCGGACCGGGAGACGGAGAACGGTGCCGTGGTGGTCCTCAGCGCGAACAGCCGGACCGCGGAGGAACTCGCCGGCATCGCCGAGGCGTGCGCGGACGGCCGGCACGAGATCGTCGGCGTCGTCGTCGCGGGCCCGGTCCAGGCCGGCCCCGCGCGTGCCGCCGCCGACCTGCCGGACGACGCCACGCTGACGTTCGCGGTTCCCCGCGCGACGGGAGGTCGGGCGTGACCACGAACACGACTTCAACGGAGTCGGCCGCCACCCCGCTCCTGGACGTGCAGGCACTGGTGGTGGCGGTGCGCAGGCGCCGCCGCCTGTGGTGCGCCATGGCGGCCCTGGGCTTCCTGGCCGGCCTGGCGGTGGCGGTCCTGCTGCCGCCACCGCCGAGCGCGATGACCAAGGTGCTGGTCGCCCACGCGGAGGACCAGCCCAACGACACCGGCACGCTGATCCGCACCGACGTCGCGCTGCTGCAGACCACACGCATCGCCGACGCGGCCCTGAAGTCCCTCAAGTCCCCGGAGAAGCCCGAGGACTTCATGAAGGACTACCGGGGCACCGGCCTCACCAACAACCTGCTCCAGATCGATGTGACCGGCGACGACGACGCACAGGCGGTGGCCCGGGCCAAGGCACTGGCCGACGCGTTCGTCGCGGACCACGTGCAGCGGATGAAGGCGACCGCGCAGGCCGAGTCCAAGGCCCTGCTCGACCAGCGTGACCGCACCCGCCGCGAGCTGGCCACGGTCAACAAGGAGATCAACGAACGAGCCACGACCGGCGAGGTGACGGGCGCGGCGACCATCGAGTCGCTCTACGCCCGCCGGGCCGAACTCAACTCGCGGATCGCCGACTTCGACCAGCGCGCCGCCGACGCCCGCACCGGCACGCCCGCGGTCATCGCCGGCACGCAGATCGTGGACGCCCCGAGCGCGGTACGGCACTCCCTGCCCAAGGCCGCCGCCACCGACGCCGGGATCGGGCTGGTCCTCGGGCTCTTCCTCGGGCTCGCGCTGGCCGCGGTCGGCGTGGTGGTCGCGGACCGCCCCGTACTGCGCCGGGACATCGCGGCGAACCTGGGGGCCTCGGTCATCTCGGAGCTGCCCCGCCGCTCTGGCAGGCCGTGGCAGCGCCGACGGACCCGGCTGGCCCGGGAACGGCTCACCGCGTCCCTGGCCCGCACCGCGCGTGGCTCCGCGGAACCGCTGTCGCTGCTGGAACTGGGCTGTGCGCGCAGCACCAGCGCGATCGCCCTGAACGTCGCCAGGGCACTGTCGGCCGACGGGCCCGTGGTCGTCGTCGACGGTCTGCCGGGCTCGGAGCTCTCCCGCCGCCGCCCCAAGCCGGGAGACCCCACCGTGGTCAGCGGCGAACAGGCCGCGACGGTGCCGGACCACGGGCGCCTGCTCGGCGTCGGCTCGGTGGCACCCGGCACCGCGTGGACCGACCTCCAGTACCTCGGTACCCAGACCGTGCTCGTCGTGCGTGCCGGGCACGGCAGCGCCGCCTGGCTGCACACCGTGGCGCGGCAACTCGCGGACCAGCGCATCGCGGTGGTCGGTGTGGTGCTGATCGACCCCGATCCACGGGACCGGACCGACGGCACGCTCTGGGACGGGCTGCACGTCGCGCTGCGGGGACACAGCGAGCGGACGGCCCGGCAGAACGGGAACGGCCAGGTGAAGACGGAACGACAGCCGATGTGGGCCGCACGGATCCCGGACAGCGACCAGGAGGTGCGGTAGCACATGTGTGGCATCGCAGGGACGTACCGATGGCCGGACGGCAAGATCGTGACCGACCGGCTCACCGACACCCTCGCCCACCGCGGCCCGGACGGGTCCGGCCGCTACGGCCACCCCGTCGGTGACGGCGAGGTGCAGCTCGGGCACCGCCGGCTGTCCATCATCGACCTGTCCGAGACCGGCGCCCAGCCGATGGTCAAGGACAGCCTCGTCCTGACGTACAACGGCGAGCTGTACAACGCGCCCGAACTGCGGGCCGAGCTGGAGGCCGCCGGGGTGCGCTTCCGCGGCACCTCCGACACCGAGGTGCTGCTCGAGGCCTGGCGGCGCTGGGGCACGGACTGCCTGCCCCGGTTGCGCGGCATGTTCGCGTTCGGCGTCTTCGACGAGCGCACCGGCGAACTGGTGCTGGTCCGCGACCAGTTGGGCATCAAGCCGCTGTTCCTGATCCGGCGCGACGGGGGCCTGGCCTTCGCCTCCGAGCTCAAGGCGCTCGCCGCCGCGACCGGCGGCAAGCTGGAGGTGGACCACGCGGCGCTGGTGGCCTCGCTCCTCTACTACTGGGTGCCGGACTCCCGGTGCGCCTTCCGCGAGGCGGAGAAGCTGCCGCCGGGGAGCTGGCTGCGGATCCGGCCCGACGGCCAGGTGCAGCGCGGCCGGTTCTGGAACCTCAAGGACGTCGCGGCAGAGGGCCAGGCACGGGCCCGGGCCGGTGAACAGCCGGACCTGGCCGCCGTCGTCGAGGAGTCGACCCGGCGCCACCTGCTCTCCGACGTCCCCGTGGCGACCTTCCTGTCCGGCGGCCTCGACTCGAGCTGGCTGACCGCCCTCGCGGCCCGCCACCAGCCGGGGATCTCGGCCTACACGATCGGGTTCCGCGCCGAGGACGCCCGGTTCGAGGCCATGCCCGACGACCTGCGCTACGCCCGGCAGGTGGCCCAGCAGTTCGGCGTCGACCTCCACGAGATCGAGATCGCCCCGAACGTGCTCGACCTGCTGCCGCAGATGACGTACTCCCTGGACGAGCCGATCGGCGACCCCGCCGCGATCAACACCTTCCTGATCTGCCAGGCGGCCCGGGAGGCCGGGGTCAAGGTGATGCTCTCCGGGATGGGCGCCGACGAGCTGTTCGCCGGCTACCGCAAGCACCTGGCCAATCTCCTCGCCCTGCGCTACCAGCGCGTCCCGCGGCCCCTGCGGCGCGGGGCGTCCGCGGTCGTGGACCGGCTGCCGGTCGCCACGTCCCGCCGGGGACTGCGCTCGGTGCGCTTCGCGAAGCGGTTCCTGTCCTTCGCCGACCTGCCGGAGGAGACCGCGTTCCGGCGCAGCTACACCATGTACGACCAGGACGAGCTGCTCGCCCTGGTCGACCCGGACCTGGCCGGGACGGTCGACGACGTCCTGACCGAGCACGCGGACATCTACCAGGACAACGAGCTCGACGACTTCGTCAACCGCATGTGCCTGGGCGACGCCCGGATGTTCCTGCCGGGCCTGAACCTCACCTACACGGACCGCTCCAGCATGGCCGCCTCGACCGAGGTGCGGGTGCCGTACGTGGACGTCGAGGTGGTGAAGGCGGCGTTCACCGTGCCCGGCGACCGCAAGATCGTCGGACGGCAGGGCAAGGCGGTCCTCAAGGAGGCGGCCACCTCGATCCTGCCCCGGGAGATCGTCTACCGGCCCAAGGGCCTGTTCAGCGCCCCGCTGCGGGCCTGGATGAGCCGGGACCTGGCACCGCTGGTGCGCGAGGTGGTCAACGACGGTGAGCTCGTGCGTTCCGGGTTCCTGCGCCGTGACGCGCTGAACCGGATGGTCGCCGAGGACGCCGCCGGACAGCAGGACTTCTCCAAGCATCTGTGGCATGTGCTGACCCTCGAGTACTGGTACCGCGACGCGACCTCCGGGTCCGGCCAGAGCACTCGGCAAACGGCTTAGGAATCAGGGGACTTCGGTGAAACAGGTCGTACAGAACTACAAGAGCGGCGAGCTGGCGGTGCTCGACGTGCCGGTGCCCGGATGCAAGCCGGGCGGTGTGCTGGTCCGCACCGCCTACTCGCTGATCTCCACCGGCACCGAGCTCATGAAGGTGTCCGAGGCCGGCATGTCGATGCTGGGCAAGGCCCGCTCCCGCCCCGACCAGGTGGCCAAGGTCATGCAGAGCGTGGCCACCAACGGGGTGCCCGCCACGTACCGCAAGGTGATGGGCAAGCTGGACTCCTACACGCCGCTCGGCTACTCGCTGTGCGGAGTGGTCGAGCAGGTCGGCGCCGGCGTCGACGACGTGAAGGTCGGCGACCTCGTGGCTTGCGCCGGCAACGAGCACGCGCTGCACGCCGAGCTCAACTGGGTGCCGAAGAACCTCTACGTCCCGGTGCCGGACGGCCTCGCACCGCAGCACGCGGCCTTCGGCACCGTCGGGTCCATCGCCATGCAGGGCGTCCGCCAGGGCGAACCGCAGCTCGGCGAGGTGGCCCTGGTCATCGGCCTCGGGCTGATCGGCCAGCTGGTGGTGCAGCTCCTGGCCGCCTCCGGCGTCCGCGTCGTCGGCGCCGACCCCGACCCGGCGCGCTGCGAGCTCGCCGAGCGCCTGGGCGCCGCGGCCTGCGGCGACCCCGGCTCCACCGCCGTGGAGAACGCCGTCGCCGAACTCACCGACGGACACGGCGTGGACCAGGTGTACCTGGCCGCCGGAGGCGGCAGCAACCAGCCCGTCGAGCTGGCCGCCAAGCTGGCCCGGGACCGCGGCCGGGTCGTCGACATCGGCAAGTGCCGCCTCGACCTGCCGTGGAACGCGTACTACGAGAAGGAACTCGACGTCCGGTTCTCCCGCAGTTACGGCCCCGGGCGCTACGACCCGTCGTACGAGCTGGAGGGGCGCGACTACCCGATCGGCTACGTCCGCTGGACCGAGCGGCGCAACCTGGCCTGCTTCCTCGACCTCGCCGCCCGCGGCAAGGTCGACGTGGAGCCCCTGATCTCCCACGTCGCCGACTTCGACGACGCCGTCGAGACCTACCAGCGCCTGAAGGACGGCGACCTGAAGGCCGTCACCGCGCTGTTCCGGTACCCCGGACAGGACGCCCAGGAGGCCGAGGCCCCGTCGGTGACCGTGCCCGCCGTGACCGTGAAGCCGAGTCCCGCCCCGGCCGCCAAAACCCCGGTGCGCCTCGCGTTCGTCGGCGCCGGCAACTACGCGACGTCGATGCTGCTGCCGCACCTCGCACAGCGCGAGGGCGTCGAGCTGTCGACCGTCGTCACCACGACGGCGCTGTCCGGAGCCAACGCGCAGCGGAAGTTCGGCTTCAAGGACGCGACCACCGACCTCGACGCCGTCCTCGGCGACAAGTCCGTCGACGCCGTGTTCGTCGTCACCCGGCACAGCTCCCACGCCGAACTGACCCGGCAGGCCCTCCTGGCCGGCAAGACCGTGTTCGTGGAGAAGCCCCTCGCCCTCACCGAGGACGAACTGGCCGGCGTGCTCGCGGCGGTGGAGGAGTCCGGCAACGACCGGCTCCAGGTGGGCTTCAACCGCCGGTTCGCCCCGCTGCTCCACGAGGCCAGGAAGCAGTTCGGCCCCCGGACCGGCCCGGCGCACCTGCGCTACCTGGTCAACGCGGGCCGCCTCACGCACGGCAGCTGGTACCTCCAGCAGGGCACCGAGGGCTCGCGGTTCGCCGGCGAGGGCGGCCACTTCATCGACACGGCGAGCTGGCTGCTCGACGCGGACCCGGTCTCGGTGTACGCGACCGCGACGTCCGACAACCAGGACCTCCAGGTCGTGCTGCGCTACCCGGACGGCTCCACCGCCACCATCAGCTACGTCACCACCGGCCCGTCCGGCTTCCCCAAGGAGACGCTGGACCTGGTAGCGGACGGCCGTGCGCTGCGCCTCGACGACTTCGTGCGTGCCTCGGTGTACGGCCGCAAGAAGTGGGTCAGTTCGCGGCTGCCCAAGGCCCGGGACAAGGGCCAGAACGCCGAACTGGCCGCGTTCGTCAAGGCGGTCCGCACCGGCGGACCGATGCCGGTGCCGCTGGAGTCGCTCGTCGCCACCACGGCGGCCACCCTCGCCGTGCAGACCGGCCTGGCCGGTGGCGTGCCGGTGACGTTGGCGAGGTCCAAGTGACCATGAGCGTGGGCTGGTACCTCCGGCGGCTGTCCCGGATGGGGCCGCAGGAGATCGCCGGCCGGGTCAGTGACACGGTGCGCAGACGGCGCTGGCGGTCGGCGCCGCCCGACTGCCCCAGCGTGACCGGCGCCCGGTTCACCGCCGTACTGCCCGCCGGGGCGCTCTCCGGCGTACCCGCCGACGCCGCGAAACGCCTCGTCGCCGAGGCGGACCGGCTGATGGACGGGCACGCCGAGTTCTTCGGCGTGGTCCGCGACGACATGGCCGACCCGGACTGGTGGCGCGACCCGAAGACCGGGCGCCGGGCCCCCGCGGGCTACGCCTTCGACGTGCCGTACCGCAGTGAGGACGCGGTCGGGGACATCAAGCAGATCTGGGAGCCGTCCCGGCACCACCACCTCACCCAGCTCGCGGCCGCCTACGCGCTCACCGGGAACGAGCGGTACGCCGAGCGCGTTGCCGAGCACCTGCGGTCGTGGTGGGAGGCCAACCCGCCGCTGCGCGGCGTCCACTGGATCAGCGGCATCGAGCTGGGCATCCGGCTGCTGTCCTGGGTGTGGGTCCGCCGGCTGCTCGACGGCTGGCCGGGCGCCGCCGAGCTGTTCGAGGGCAACCCGGTGGCGCGGAACCAGATCTGGCACCACCAGCGCTGGCTGGCCGCCTTCCCCAGCCGGGGCTCCTCGGCGAACAACCACGTCATCGCCGAGGACGCCGGTCAGTTCGCCGCGGCCTGCGCCTTCGACTGGTTCCCCGAGTCGGCGCGCTGGCGGGCCGCCGCGCTGCGCTCGCTGGACCGGCAGCTGCGCGCCAACACCTTCGGCTCCGGCCTCAACCGCGAGCTGGCCACGGAGTACCACGGACTGGTCCTGGAGCTCGGCCTGTCCGCGTTGGCCGAGGCCGATGCCGCGGGCGTGCCGGTCCCCGCGACGACCCGGCTGGTGCTGCTGCGCATGACCGACGCGCTCGCGGCCGTCGTGGACAACCGGCTCCGGCCGCCGCGTCAGGGGGACGCGGACGACGGACACGGCCTGATCGTGGACGGCGCGGGCACCGACCGCTGGGCCTCCCTGCTGGCCACCGGCGACGCCGTGTTCGGCCGGCTCGACTGGTGGCCGGAGGTGACCGCCACCGATGTGCGCACCCCGCTGCTGGCCGCGCTCGCCGAGCCCTCCCGACTGTCCGTGACCCGTCCGGCGAGCCGACCGGCGCACTTCGCCGACGCGGGCATGACGATCCTGCGCGGCCCGGAGGAGATCTGGTGCCGCTGCGACGGCGGGCCGCACGGCTTCCTGTCCATCGCCGCGCACGCCCACGCGGACGCGCTGTCCGTGGAGGTCCGGCACGACGGGGTCGACGTGCTCGCCGACCCGGGGACGTACTGCTACCACGGGCAGCCCGAGTGGCGGCGCTACTTCCGCTCGACCCTCGGCCACAACACCCTGGAGCTGGACGGCGCCGACCAGTCCGTCTCCGGCGGACCGTTCCTGTGGACCAGGCACGCCCGGACCCGTGTCCTGACGGCCGACACATCCGGCGAGGTGGCCCGCTGGTACGCCGAACACGACGGCTACCAGGGGTCCGTGCACCGCCGCCGGGTGGAACTGACCCCCGAGAGCCAGGAGTTGCGGCTGGTCGACGAGGTGAGCGGCCCGGACCGTGCGGTGCGGCTGGCGTTCCACCTCGGCCCCGCGATCACCGCCGACCTGGTCGGCAACCGGGCCCGGCTCAGCTGGACCCGCGACGGCGAGGACCGCTCCGCCGTACTCGACCTGCCCGAGGGGCTGTCCTGGCAGGCGCACCGCGGCGAGAGCGAACCGCCGCTGGGCTGGTACTCCGAAGGATTCGGGCGCAAGGAACCCGCCACCACCCTGATCGGCACCGGCACCACCGACGGCACGGAGGCTTTCACCACCGTGCTCGGGTTCCGCGGCTAGGGGGGGGCACGTGGGGATCAAGAGGCGGCCCTGGGCGTTGGCGGTGGCACCGCTGGCGCTGGCCCTGCTGGCCGCGACCGGCTGTGACAGCGGCACGCCGGAAGCCGACGCGAAACCGGCCGCCGTGCCGACCACGTCCGGGGCCCGGTCCGAGTCACTGACCCGGGTGTGCGCCAACCCCGCGCCAGGGCCGGCCAAGGCACCCGCGGGCGCGGTGACGGTCGACCCCGGGAAGGTCGGCGACCTAGCGGCCAAGACCAAGAGCAGCCCCCCGAACACCACGTTCTGGCTGCGGCCGGGCACGCACCGGCTCGACCCGGACCGCTTCGCCCAGGTCGTCCCCAAGAAGGGGGACCGCTACCTCGGTGCGCCGGGCGCGGTGCTCGACGGCGGGAAGAAGAACCAGTACGCGTTCAGCGGCAGCGCCCCCGACGTCACCATCCGCCACCTGACCGTGCAGCGTTTCGCGGCGCCCTCCGACGAGGGCGTGGTCAACCACGACTCGGCCGACGGATGGGTGATCGAGGACTCGACGATCCAGGACAACGACGGCGCCGGGCTGATGGCCGGAGCCCGCCAGCAGGTCCGCGCCAACTGCCTGCGGAACAACGGCCAGTACGGCATGAACGCGTACAAGGGCAACGGCCGTATCACCGGCCTGGTGGTCGAGGGCAACGAGATCGTGGGCAACAACACCGGCGACTGGGAGCGGCGCAAGCCGGGCTGCGGCTGCACCGGAGGCATCAAGTTCTGGGAGGTCGACGGCGCCGACGTACGCGGCAACTGGGTGCACGACAACCGGGGCACCGGGTTGTGGGCGGACACCAACAACAACGACTTCCTCGTCGAGAACAACGTGATCGAGGCCAACGACGGTGCCGCGCTGATCTACGAGATCAGCTACAACGCGATCATCCGCAACAACACGATCCGGCGGAACAACTGGGTCGAGGGCCGCAAGGCCGCCGACAAGGGCGACAGCTTCCCGTTCGCGACGATCTACCTGTCCGAGTCGGGCGGCGAACCACGGGTCAAGGC
Source organism: Streptomyces griseorubiginosus (assembly GCF_036345115.1). Taxonomy (GTDB): domain Bacteria; phylum Actinomycetota; class Actinomycetes; order Streptomycetales; family Streptomycetaceae; genus Streptomyces; species Streptomyces griseorubiginosus_C. The sequence goes on along the minus strand of NZ_CP107766.1, from coordinate 1,213,472 downwards.
CCGCACCGACAAGATCGAGATCTACCGGAACCTGCTGGAGAACAACTGGTCCGGGATCACCCTGTGGGAGAACGCCGACCGGTTCTGCAACAGCCCGGCCAACACCTCCTCCGGTGACTGCACGCTGCTGGTGAAGAAGACCGGCAGCTGCGCGAAACCGGCGATCGACAAGGCGCCGCTCTACGCCGACTGCCGGTGGAAGACCCAGCGGGTGGACATCCACGACAACCGCTTCGTGCTCGACAAGTCCGTCGTCGACTGCACGACGAAATGCGACCGCATGGCGGTGCTGTCCAACTACGGCACCTATCCGGACTGGTCGCCCTACAAGGGCGAGAAGGTGGCCGACGCGATCACGCAGAAGCAGCACAACCGCTGGCACGACAACGTCTACGTCGGACCATGGACGTTCGTCGCCCACGACCCGGCCCGCGTGCTCGACTTCCCGCAGTGGCAGGGCACGCCGTACCGGCAGGACACGGGCAGCACCCTCGACTCCGACCCGAAGGCCGGTGGTTGAGATGGAGACAGAGCGCACACCGAAGATCGTCGGGGTGGTCTGGGGGCTGCTGGTCCTCAACACGCTCGGCTCCGCCGGGGCGAAGACCATCGTCCCGCTGCCCCGCTCCCTCATCCAGATGGTCACCATGGGCGCGCTGGTCGCCGCGTTCGCGCTGGCGCTCGCGGTCAATGCCCGGCTGCGTGTCCGGGCCAACGCCTACGTGTTCCTGCTGACCCTGCTCCTGGTGACGAGCGTGATCTCCAGCGCTCACCTGGAGTCCGGGTTCGGCGCGCTGTTCCGCTGCTTCCGGCTGACGCTCTTCGTCGGCACGCTGTGGCTGCTCAGCCGCTGGTGGGACGGCAGCCTGACCTTCGTACGGCACCACATCCGGATGTACTTCGCGGTCCTCGGGTCGGTGGCCCTCGGCCTTGCCATCTCACCCGGCGCCGCCCTGCCCGACCTCTACGGCGGGCGGCTGGTCGGCGCGCTGTGGCCGCTCACCCCGCCGCAGATCGGCCAGTACGCCGCGGTGATCGTCGGGCTCACCGTGCTGCTCCTCCTGGGCCGCCGGACCGACCGGACCAGTGCGGCGGTGGTCATCGTGCCGTCCCTCGTCCTGCTCGCGCTGACCCACACCCGGACGGCCACGCTCGGCCTGCTCATCGGGCTGGTGCTGGCGATCGGCTCGCTCCTGCTGACCAGCGCCGCGGCCCGCCGCTTCTTCACCTGGGCGGTGGTGTGCGGCACGGTGGCCGCGGTGGGGTTCGCCGGCGCTCTCCAGGCGTGGTTCCTGCGCGGACAGAGCAAGGACAACTTCTCCAGCCTCACCGGTCGCGCCAAGGTCTGGGACGCCCTGCTGGCCGCGCCCCGGACCACCGGGGAGAAGTGGTTCGGCGTGGGCCTGGGAGACAAGTCGTTCGGCGGTCTGCCGATCGACAACAGCTGGCTGGCCGTCTACAACGAGCAGGGTCTGATCGGCGTCGGCCTCGTGGCGGCGTTCATCATCGTGCTGGGCGGCGTCGCGTTGCTCCGGCCGCCGTCGCTCCAGCGGGCCTGCGCGATCTTCCTGATCAGCTACTGCGCGATCGCGTCGTACACCGAGGCCGGTCTCGGCGACGCCTCGCCGTATCTGCTGCATCTGGCCCTGGCCGTCTCGCTGTTGGCGGCACCTGCCGAGGCCGGCCCGCTCACGGCGCCCGCCATTCCTCGACAACGCGTCCCGCGCTGGGCCAAGAGATCGGAGGTGAGGTGAGCATGCACGTCCTCGTGGTGCACAACCGCTACGCCTCGGCGCAGCCGAGCGGCGAGAACAAGGTCGTCGACCAGGAGGTGCGGCTGCTGCGCGACGGCGGCCACCGGGTCGAGTTGTTCGAGCGGCGCAGCGACGACATCGGCGCCATGTCCCTCCTCGCCAAGGTCGCGGTGCCCCTGCGGGTGCCGTGGAACGCGGCGGTCCGCAGGGAACTCGCCGACCGGCTCCGCACCGAGCGCCCGGACGTCGTCCACGTCCACAACGTCTTCCCGCTCCTGTCGCCCGCGGTGCTCGCCGCCTGCGCCGACGCCGGAGTGCCCGCCGTGGCGACGCTGCACAACTACACCCAGGTCTGCCCGCCCGGCACCCTGCAACGGGACGGCAAGCCGTGCACCGAGTGCGTCGGGTCGACCCCGCTGCCCGCCGTCCGGCACGGCTGCTACCGGAACTCCCGCCTCGCGACCGTGCCGCTGGCGGTCAGCCTGTCGGCCAACCGGCGGCGGTGGTGGTCCGGCGTGGAGCGCTTCCTCTGCATCTCCGCGGCGCAGCGGGACGTCCTGGTGAATGCCGGGATGCCGGCCGAGCGGCTGGCGGTGAAGCACAACTTCGTGCCCGACCCGGACGCCCGCCGCACGGACGCCGGCGAGCACGTGCTGTATCTCGGCCGGCTCGCGGAGGCCAAGGGCGTACGGCTGCTCATGGCCGCGTGGGACGAGCTCGCGGCGAGCGGCGGTGTGGGAGTACCGCTCGTGATCGCCGGCACGGGACCACTGGAGGCCGAGGTCACCGCCTGGGCGGCGGGCCGGGACGACGTCCGGTACGTCGGCCTGTACGACACGGCGGAGTGCCAGAAGGCCATCGCGCGGTCGATCGCCGTGGTGGCTCCCTCCACGTGGCTGGAGGCGTTCGGCCTGGTGGTCGTGGAGGCGATGGCGGCCGGGGTCCCGGTCGTCGCCGCCGGCCACGGCGCCTTCGTCGAACTCGTCGACGACGGGGTGACCGGGCTGCTGCACCGGCCGGGCGAGTCCGCCTCGCTCGCGTCCTGCATACGCACGATCGCGGCCGAACCGGCCCGCAACCGGGACATGGGTGAGGCGGCCCGGCGCCGTTACGAACAGGGTTTCAGCCCGGCGGTCGGCCTCGACCGCCTGGTTGACGAGTACCGCACCGCGATCGCGGGTCGGTCAGCACTGACTCGCGGCGGGGACACCCGCGCGAGCTGGGGGGATGGGAACAGCAGATGACACGATGCCGACTGTGCGGCTCGGAAGCGATGGCGAGCGTCGTCGACCTCGGAGCGACGCCACCATGTGAGAGCTTTCTCGCCGCGGACCAACTGGACCAGCCCGAGCCCGCCTACCCGCTGCACCTTCAGGTCTGCACGGACTGCTGGCTCGCGCAGATCCCGCCGCTGATCACACCGGAGGAGACGTTCAAGGAGTACGCGTACTTCTCCTCGTTCTCGACCTCCTGGGTGGAACACGCGCGGACCTTCGTCGCCGGTGCCGTGGAGCGGGCGGGACTCGACGCCTCCGAGGCCTTCGTGGTCGAGGTCGCGAGCAACGACGGGTACCTGCTGAAGCACGTCGTGGACCGCGGGATCCGCTGCCTGGGCATCGAGCCGTCGGTCAACGTCGGCGCGGCGGCACGGGACAAGGGTGTGCCCACGCTCACCGAGTTCCTGAGCCCGGAGACCGGCGCGTCCGTCCGGGAAGAGCACGGCCCGGCGAACCTCGTCGTCGCCAACAACGTGTACGCGCACATCCCCGACGTGATCGGCTTCACCCAGGGGCTGCGCGCCCTGGTCGCCGACGACGGCTGGGTCTCCATCGAGGTGCAGCACCTGCTGACCCTGATCGAGGAGAACCAGTACGACACGATCTACCACGAGCACTTCCAGTACTACACGGTCGCCTCCGCGATCCGGGCCCTGGCCAGCGGCGGACTCACGCTCGTGGACGTGGAGTTGCTGCCCACGCACGGCGGCTCGATCCGGCTGTGGGCCCGCCCCGCCGAGGTGGCCGGCGAGCCGAGCGAGCGGGTGGCCGACGTCCTGGCCCGGGAGAAGGCCGCCGGCCTTCAGGAGCTGTCCGGCTACACCGAGTTCTCCGCCCGGGTCGCCAAGGTACGCCGGGACCTCCTCAAGTTCCTCATCGAGGCGGCCGAGCGCGGCGAGACGGTCGTCGGCTACGGCGCCCCCGGCAAGGGCAACACCCTGCTCAACCACTGCGGCATCCGGCCCGACCTGCTCGCGTACACGGTCGACCGCAACCCCTACAAGCACGGCAGGTTCACGCCGGGCACCCGCATCCCGATCCTCGCGCCCGAGCAGATAGCCGCCGACAAGCCGGACTACGTGCTCGTCCTCCCGTGGAACCTGCGGGCCGAACTCACCGAGCAGCTGTCCTACGTGCACGAATGGGGCGGCCGGCTGGTCTTCCCCATCCCGGAACTGAGTGTCGTCGAAGGCGCGTCCCGAAAGGTCACAGCATGAAGGTCGTTCTGTTCTGCGGCGGTTACGGGATGCGGATGCGCAACGGAACCTCCGACGACGTGCCCAAGCCCATGGCGATGGTCGGCCCCAGACCCCTGATCTGGCACGTCATGCGCTACTACGCGCACTTCGGGCACAAGGAGTTCATCCTGTGCCTCGGGTACGGTGCCCACCACATCAAGGACTTCTTCCTCAACTACGAGGAGACGACGTCCAACGACTTCGTGCTGCGCAAGGGGCAGACCGAGCTGCTGTCCACGGACATATCCGACTGGACGATCACGTTCGCGCAGACCGGCATCGAGTCGCCGATCGGGGAGCGGCTGCGCCGCGTGCGGCACCACCTGGACGGCGACGAGATGTTCCTCGCCAACTACGCGGACGTCCTCACCGACGCCCCGCTGCCCGAGATGATCGAGAAGTTCTCCCAGCGCGACGCCGGTGCCTCGATGATGGTCGTGCCGCCCCAGTCCTCCTTCCACTGCGTGGAACTGGGCGAGGACAACCTGGTCGGCGGCATCACCGCGGTGAGCGACATGCCGCTGTGGGAGAACGGCGGCTACTTCGTGCTCCGCCAGGAGGTCTTCGACCACATACCGGAGAACGGTGACCTGGTGGCCGACGGATGCGGCCAACTCGCCAAGCGCGGGCGGCTGGTGGCGCACCAGCACCGCGGCTTCTGGAAGCCGACCGACACCGTGAAGGAACGGGCCGCGCTGGATGCCGCCTACGCCCAGGGCGACCGCCCGTGGGCCGTGTGGGAGCGCGACGACACCGGGGTGCACGCGTGATCCGACTCGGGGCCGGGGCCCCGGAGAGGATCGTCGCCGTCGGCGCGCACTGCGACGACATCGCCATCGGCGCCGGCGGCACGCTGCTCGCCCTGTGCCGGGCGCGGCCCGGACTCCGGGTCGACGCGCTGGTGCTCTCCGGCGGCGGCACCGAACGCGAGCAGGAGGAGCGGGCCGCGCTCGCCGCCTTCTGCCCGGGCGCCGACCTGCGGCTGACCGTGCTCAAACTGCCGGACGGACGCATGCCCGTGCACTGGGACGAGGCCAAGGCCGCCGTGGAGGAACTGCGCGCGCAGACCGACCCGGACCTGATCCTGGCCCCCCGCACCGACGACGCGCACCAGGACCACCGCGGCCTGGCGCAGCTGATACCCACCGCCTTCCGCGACCACCTCGTGCTGGGCTACGAGATCGTCAAGTGGGACGGCGACCTCGGCCGGATGACGGCGTACCAGCCGCTGCCGACGGAGACCGCCGAGGAGAAGGTACGGCTGCTGCAGGAGCACTACGCCTCACAGCGGCACCGGCCCTGGTACGACCGGGAGGCCTTCCTCGGCCTCGCGCGGATCCGCGGCATCGAATGCCACGAGCGATACGCCGAAGCGTTCGCCGTCACCAAACTCACGCTCAACCTGGGGGGTTGAACCCATGCGCGTACTGCTGACCGGACACCAGGGATACCTGGGAACCGTCATGGCCCCGGTCCTCGCCGCCGCCGGGCACGAGGTCGTCGGCCTCGACTCCGGCCTGTTCGCCGACTCCGTCCTCGGCGACACACCCGCGGATCCGCAGGGCCACCGCGTGGACCTGCGCGACGTCACGGCCGAGCACGTGGCCGGAGTGGACGCCGTGATCCACCTGGCCGCCCTGTCCAACGACCCGCTGGGCTCGCTGGCACCGGAACTCACCTACGACATCAACCACCACGCGTCCGTACGGCTGGCCCAGCTGGCCCGCGACGCCGGAGTGCGGCGCTTCCTGTACGCGTCCACCTGCTCGGTCTACGGCGCCGCGGGCGGCGACGACCTGGTCGGCGAGGACGCCCCGCTGCGCCCGGTGACGCCGTACGCGGAGTCCAAGGTGCGGGTGGAGGACGACCTGCACGCGCTCGCCGACGACGACTTCACCCCGGTGTACATGCGCAACGCCACCGCCTTCGGCTACTCGCCCCGGCTGCGCGCCGACATCGTGCTGAACAACCTGGTGGGCCACGCGCTGCTGTCCGGCGAGGTGCTGGTGCTCTCCGACGGCACCCCCTGGCGCCCGCTCGTGCACGCCGCTGACATCGCCCGGGCCTTCACGGCCGCGCTGACCGCGCCGCGCGAGGCGGTCCACGACCGGGCGTTCAACATCGGCAGCGAGACCAACAACGTCACGGTCGCCGAGATCGCCGAGCAGGTCGCCGAAGCGGTACCCGGCGCCAAGGTGCGGATCACCGGGGAGAACGGGGCCGACCCGCGCTCCTACCGGGTGGACTTCTCCCGGTTCCGCGCCGCGATCCCCGGCTTCGACATCGAGTGGTCCGTCAAGCGCGGCGCGCTCGAACTCGCCGACGCCTACCGGAAGTTCGAGCTGACCAAGGAGGACTTCGACCAGCGCTTCACCCGGCTCGCCGTACTGCGCGCCGCGTCCGAGGCCGGCACCGTCGACGACACCCTGCGGTGGCGCCGATGACCCGTGTCGGCGAGGAAATGCACGCCCTGGTGGAGCGGCTGTACCCGCTCTGCCGGAGCATCACCGGCGACGGTGTCCGGGCCACCCTGGACATCGTCGGCGAGTACATCCCGCTCCAGGTGCACGAGGTGCCGACCGGGACGCAGGTGCTCGACTGGACGGTGCCGCAGGAGTGGAACATCCGCGACGCGTACGTCGCCGACAGCACCGGCAGGCGGGTCGTCGACTTCGCCGAGTCCAGCCTGCACGTGCTCGGCTACAGCGTCCCGGTGTCGGCGACCATGCCGCTGTCGGAGCTGCGCCCGCACCTGCACACCCTGCCGGACCAGCCGTCCTGGGTGCCGTACCGCACCAGCTACTACAAGCCGGAGTGGGGCTTCTGCCTGGCCCAGGACACCCTGGACGCGATGCCCGAGGGCGACTACGAGGTCCGCATCGACTCCACCCTCGCCGACGGCCACCTCACCTACGCCGAGCACGTGGTCCCCGGCCAGGTCGCCGACGAGGTGATCGTCTCCTGTCACGTCTGCCACCCGGCGCTGGCCAACGACAACATGGCCGGTGTCGCGGTGGCCACGTACCTGGCCCGGGAGCTGGCGCAGCGGACGCCGTACTACACCTACCGGTTCATCTTCGCGCCCGGCACCATCGGGGCGATCACCTGGCTGGCCCGCAACGCGGAGCGCGTCGAGCGGGTCAAGCACGGCCTGGTGCTGGCCTGCGCCGGCGACCCGGGGCAGGTGACGTACAAGCGGAGCCGGCGCGGTGACGCCGAGATCGACCGGGTGCTGCGGCACGTGCTGACCACCTCCGAACGCCCGCACCGGATCAACGAGTTCACCCCGTACGGCTACGACGAGCGGCAGTACTGCTCGCCCGGCTTCAACCTCGGCGTCGGCTCGCTCACCCGGACCCCGTACGCGGGCTATCCCGAGTACCACACCTCGGCGGACAACCCGGACTTCGTGTCCCCGGAGGCGATGGCCGACACCCTCGCCGTCTGCCGCGAGGCGTTCGCCGTGCTGGACCGCAACCGGCAGTACGTCAACCTCAGCCCGTACGGCGAACCGCAGTTGGGCCGTCGTGGGCTGTACGACGCGCTCGGCGGCCGCAGCGACACCAAGCAGGCCCAGATGGCCATGCTCTGGGTGCTCAACCTCTCCGACGGCGACCACGATCTGCTGGACGTCGCCGAGCGGTCCGGGCTGCCCTTCGACACCGTCGCCGGCGCCGCCGACGCACTGCACGAGGCAGGTTTGATCAAGACATGACGTCCATGCCCGTCGAGGGGGAGGGCCCCCAGACAGTGGCGCCACCGGCCCGGTCCGCCAAGCGGGCCCTGGTCGGCAGGCTGTCCTGGGGACTGGCCGACCAGGCGGCCTCCAGCATCAGCAACTTCGCGGTGGGCATCTACGTGGCCCGCTCGCTGGGGGTCACCGCGTTCGGCGTGTTCAGCCTGGCCTGGGTCACCTACGGCGTGGTGCTGAACGTCTCCCGCGGCCTGACCACCGATCCGCTCATGGTGCGCTTCAGCGGCGTGCCGGAGGCCACCTGGCGCGGGGCGGTGGCCCGGTCGACGGGTACGGCACTCGGCGTCGGCACCGTCATAGGCGCGGTGTCCCTGGTGGCCGGACTGGCTCTCGGCGGGCGGCTGGGGCCCGCGTTCGCCTGCCTGGGCGTCATGCTGCCGGGGCTGCTGCTGCAGGACGCCTGGAGGTTCTCCTTCTTCGCCGCGGGCAACGGGCGCAAGGCCTTCCTCAACGACGTGGTCTGGTGCGTGGCACTCGTCCCGGCCATGGTGGCGGCGGCCCATGTGGACACCGTGGCCGCGTTCGTGCTGGCCTGGGGCGCGTCCGCCGCGGTGGCCGCCGCGTACGGCTGCCTCCAGTCCGGCATCCGGCCCCGGATGACCAAGGCGCGCGGGTGGCTGCGCGAGCAGCGCGACCTCGGCTACCGGTACCTGGTCGAGAACGTCAGCCTCAGCGGCGCGAGCCAGCTGCGGGCCTACGGGCTCGGCGCGATCGTCGGGGTCGGTGCGGTGGGCGCCGTGCGGGGCGCCGAGCTCCTGATGGGCCCCTTCCTCGCCGTGCTGATGGGACTGTCGCTGGTCACCGTCCCGGAGGCGGCACGGGTGCTGCGGCAGTCCCCGCACCGCCTCGGCACGTTCTGTCTTCTGCTCGGCGGCGGACAGGCCGCCGCCGCTCTGCTGTGGGGCGGCTCGTTGCTGCTGCTGCCGAACCGGATCGGCGACCTCCTGCTCGGCGGCGTCTGGCACTCCTCCTCGCATCTCATCGTGCCGATCACCCTCAGCGTCGCGGGTGCGGGCCTCGGCACCGGCGCGGCGGCCGGGCTGCGCGCCCTCGGCGCCGCCCGGCGCAGTCTGCGCTGCCAGCTGTTCGCCTCCGCCTTCTACGTCGGCGGCGGGCTCGGCGGGGCGGCCCTCGCCGGCACGGTCGGCTCGGCGTGGGGCGTCGCCGCCGCGACCGTCGGCGGCTCGGCCGTGTGGTGGCTCCAACTGCGGTCCGCCCTGCGCGAGCACCGCCACAACCCCATCCCCGAAGTGAGGACCTCATGACCTCCCAACCCAGGCTGAGCATCGGCCTGCCCGTGTACAACGGCGAGGAGTACCTGGCCGAGTCGCTCGACGCGCTGCTCGGCCAGACCTACGAGGACTTCGAGCTGGTCATCTCCGACAACGCCTCGACCGACGGCACCGAGGACATCTGCCGCAAGTACGTCGCGCAGGACTCGCGCATCCGGTACCTCCGGCTGCCCCGGAACATCGGCGCCACCCCGAACCACAACCGGGTGCTCGACGAGGCCCGCGGCGAGTTGTTCAAGTGGGCCTCGCACGACGACCTCTACGGCCGGGACCTGCTGCGGCGCTGCATCGAGGCCCTGGACGAGCGGCCGGACGTGATCCTCGCCCACACCGACCAGGCGGTCATCGACGGCGACGGCCAGGTGAAGGTCCCCTACGAGTACACGCTCGCCACCGACTCGCCGCACGCGCCGGACCGCTTCCGCAGTCTGCTCTTCGAGCCCGGTGGCGACGACTTCTACGGGGTGATGCGGACCGACGTGCTGCGCCGGGTGAAACCGATGGACAGCTACCACCACGCGGACCGCACGTACGTCGCCGAGATCACCCTGCACGGACGCTTCCACCAGGTGCCGGAACTGCTGTACTTCCGCCGCGACCACCCCACCCGCGCCGAACGCGCGAACCCGTCCAAGCGGTCCCGGTGCGTCAACCTGGACCCGCGCCGGGCGGGCCTGCTGCACCCGACGCCCCGGCTGCTCGCCGAGTACGTCTGGGGCTTCGCCTCGGCGATCCGCCGGGCCCCGCTGTCCCCGGCCGACCGGCGTGAGTGCTACCGCCACCTGGCCGCCTGGATGACCAGCCGGGTCCGCCCGGGCGCCGGTGAGCGGGTCGAGGACCGTGCCCCGGTCGACCCTGCCCAGCTGACCGTCTCCGTCGATGCCCTCGTCGCCGGCCGTGAGGGGAAGCGGGCATGACACCGACGGACGAGACCCCGGCGCGTGTCGGGGTGTTCGGCCTGCTCGGCTCCGGCAACCTCGGCAACGACGGGTCGCTCGAGGCTGTCCTCCAGTACCTCCGGGCCGAGCATCCGGAGGCGGTCGTCGACGCCCTGTGCGGCGGGCCCGAGGCCGTCACCGCCCGGTTCGGGATCCCCGCGACCCGGCTGCACTGGTACCGCGGGGAGTACCGGACCGCGTCACGCGCGCGGGCGATCGCCGGCAAGGCCGTGGGCAAACTCGTCGACGCCTTCCGCACCGCCGCCTGGGTGCGCCGCCACGACGTGGTGATCGTGCCGGGCATGGGCGTCCTGGAGGCCACGCTGCCGCTGCGGCCCTGGGGCTTCCCCTACTCCCTGTTCCTGCTCTGCGCGAGCGGCCGGCTGCTGGGCACCCGGGTCGCGCTGGTCAGCGTCGGCGCCGCCGGGATCAGGAACCGCCCGACCCGGGCCCTGGTGCGCTGGTCGGCACGGCTCGCCGCGTACCGCTCGTACCGGGACGCCCAGTCCCGCGACGCGATGCGGGCGATGGGTGTGGACACCGCGCGCGACGAGGTCTACCCGGACCTCGCGTTCTTCCTGCCGTCGCCGCGGGCGAGCGAGCCCACCGGGTCACCGGGTCCCGTCTGCGTGGGCGTCATGGACTTCCACGGCGGCAACGACGACCGCGCCCGGGCCGAGGAGATATACCGGCGCTACCTCGACGGGACGATCACCTTCGTCCGCGCACTCGTCGAGGAGGGCCGACCGGTCCGGCTGCTCACCGGCGACGAGTGCGATGAGTCGGTGGTCGCCGCGATCCTCGAAGCCGTCGACTCACCGCTGGTCACCGCCGCCGAACCGGCCTCACTGGCCGACCTGATGAACGAGATGGCGGCCGCCGACGCCGTGGTGGCCGTCCGCTACCACAACCTGATCTGCGCGCTGAAGACCGGAACGCCCGTGCTCGCCCTCTGCTATGCGGCGAAGAGCGAGGCGCTCATGGACCGGATGGGCGTCGGCACGTACTGCCACCCGGCCCGCGAGGTCGACGCCGACCGGCTGCTCGAACAGTTCCGGGACCTGGAGAAGCACGCGGCGGAGGTACGGCGGACGCTCAGCGAGCGGAACCGGGTCGCCGCGCAGCAACTCGCCCAGCAGTTCACCGCCTTGACCACGACCCTGTTCCCGGCGAACTCCCACGCCCACGTCCCGCGGAAGGCCCGATGAAAGCGACTGAAGTCCCGGAGATCGCCGGCGCGTACCTGTTTGAGCCGACCCCGCACTCCGACGAACGCGGCTTCTTCTGCCGTACCTTCGACGTCGACGTGGTCCGCTCGGTGGGCCTCGACCCGCACGCCTTCGTCCAGGACAGCGTCTCCCGCTCGGTCCGGGGTGTGCTGCGCGGCCTGCACCTGCGCTCCGGGGCCGGCGAGGCCAAGCTGGTGCGGTGCTCGTACGGGCAGATCTTCGACGTCGTCGTGGACCTGCGGCCACAGTCGCCGACGTACCGGAACCGGGCCTTCTTCGAGCTGTCCGGCGAGACACAGAAGAGCGTCTACATCCCGGCGGGATGCGCTCACGGCTTTCAGGCTCTTACCGAATTCACAGATACCTCTTACCGTATCGACCGTGAGCACGATCCGTCCGAGGACGTGACGATCGCCTTCGACGACCCGGAACTCGCGATTCCCTGGCCGCTGCCGGTCACATCGATGTCCCAGCGCGACCGGGAGGCACCGAGCCTCGCCGAGGTCCTGAAGCACATGGAAAGGTGAAGTCGGCTTGCAGAGCGAAGACTTCCAGCTGCCCCGGTCGCGTGCGGCCAACGAACTGCTCCACGCCCTGATCCCCGGCGGCGCCCACACCTACGCCAAGGGCGACGACCAGTACCCCGAGGACCTGGCGCCCGTCATCAGCCACGGCCGCGGTGCCCACGTGTGGGACGTCGACGGCAACCGCTACATCGAGTACGGGTCCGGCCTGCGGTCGGTCAGCCTCGGGCACGCCCATCCACGGGTGACCGAGGCGGTGCGGCGGGAGATCGACCGCGGCAGCAACTTCGTCCGGCCGTCCCTCGTGGAGGTCGAGGCCGCGGAACGCTTCCTGGCCACGGTGCCGACCGCCGAGATGGTGAAGTTCGCGAAGAACGGCTCCGACGCCACCACCGCCGCGGTACGCCTCGCCCGCGCCGCCACCGGGCGCCCGCGGGTGGCCCTCTGCGCCGACCATCCGTTCTTCTCCACCGACGACTGGTTCATCGGCACCACACCGATGTCCGCCGGCATCCCGGCGACGACCAACGAGCTCACCGTGGCGTTCCCCTACGGGGACCTGGCGGCCACGGAGGAACTGCTCACCCGGTACCGGGACGAGATCGCCTGCTTGATCCTCGAACCCGCCACCCACACCGAGCCGCCGCCCGGGTACCTCGCAGGACTGCGCGAACTGGCCGACCGGCACGGCTGCGTACTGATCTTCGACGAGATGATCACCGGCTTCCGCTGGTCCGAGGCGGGCGCCCAGGGCCTGTACGGCGTCGTCCCCGACCTCTCCACGTTCGGCAAGGCGCTGGGCAACGGATTCGCCGTCTCCGCACTCGCCGGGCGCCGCGCGCTGATGGAGCGCGGCGGGCTGCGGCACTCCGGCGACCGGGTCTTCCTGCTGTCCACCACCCACGGTGCCGAGACGCACTCGCTGGCCGCCGCGATGGCCGTGCAGAGCGTCTACACCGAGGAGGGCGTCACCGCGCGGCTGCACGCCCTCGGCGAGCGGCTGGCCGCCGGTGTCCGCGACGCGGCGGCCGGTATGGGCGTCGGCGAGCACGTCGTCGTCCGGGGCCGGGCCAGCAACCTGGTCTTCGCCACCCTCGACGAGAACGGGCAGCCGTCGCAGGAGTACCGCACGCTGTTCCTGCGCCGGCTCCTCGCGGGCGGGGTGCTGGCCCCGTCGTTCGTGGTGAGCAGCGCGCTCAGCGAGGCCGACATCGATCACACCGTCGACGTGGTGGCGCAGGCGTGCGCGGTGTACCGGAAGGCACTGGACGCCGCCGACCCCTCGCCCTGGGTGGGCGGACGACCGGTGAAGCCGGTGTTCCGTCGCCTGGTGTGACGTGACGTCAGCGTGGCTCGGGCCGACCGGCGCTCTCCAGCCGGTCGGCCGCCCGGTCGACCAGCCACGCGGTCGCCGGAACCACCGCCAGCGCGGTGCACCAGCCACCGAGCGCGTCGGTCGGGTAGTGCGCGCCCAGGGCGACCTCGGCCCAGCCCATCGCGGCGCCGGCCAGGAGCGCCACGCAGAGCACGAGTGACGTGCCGGCCGTCCTGCCGAGGCCGAGCCGGTCCGTCGCGAGCAGCGCCAGGGCGAGGCCGAGTGCGGTGAAGAAGGTGGTGTGCCCGCTCGGATAGGACAGGTTGTCGGGGCCGTGGATGGTGCGCCCCACCAGCTGCTTGAGCAGCGTCGTGGTCCCCACGGCCAGGGCGACACCGGCGACGGCGAGCACCGCGGCGCGTGGACGGCGAAGCAGCAGGCAGACCGCCACGACGACCCCGACCAGCAGCACCGAACCGGCAGGCTCTCCCAGGAAGTCCAGAGTCAGGGCGACGGGCCGCCACGGAGGCCCCACAGGGTCGGCCGTCGGCGAAACGATCCACCTGTCCACCCTGCCGGGTTGGCTGTGGCCGGCGTACAGAGTCCCGATCACCGAGACCACCAGCGCGGCGAGGACGGCGACCAGCCCGAGCGGCGCGCGCAGCGACGGGGGCAGCGCCGGGAGCGTCGGTCCGCCCGTCACACGCCCACCGCGTCCACGGTCCGGAACGCATCCCGGACGCGGTCCGCCTTGCTCTTGATCTCGCCCGTGATCACGATCGACACGGTATCGGACCGCACAGACGTCCGATACCGCAACGTGGACGAACAGGACACACAGCCCGCGTTTCGGCTGGAAACGGACGTCATACGCGCTCGACGAGACAGCCGTCCCGCTCGTCGTGCAGCGCCCCCGTCTCGGGGCACTCCCAGACCCCCGGCCCGCCCTCCCGCTCGACCAGTCGTACGCCGACCCGCCCCACCCAGCCGATGCGGCGCGCCGGAACACCGGCCACCAGCGCGTGGTCGGGCACGTCCCGGACCACCACGGCACCCGCCGCGACCATCGCCCAGCGGCCGATCCGCACCGGCGCCACACACACCGAACGGGCCCCGAGGGACGCCCCTTCGGCCACCTCCACCGCCACGGCCTCCCAGTCGCCGCCCCGCTTCAACCTGCCCTGCGGGTCCACCGACCTGGGGGAGCGGTCGTTGGTGAGGACCGCCGCCGGGCCCACGAAGACCCCGTCGCCGAGCACCGCGGGCTCGTAGACCAGCGCGTGGTTCTGGAGCTTCACGTGGTCGCCGATCCGCACCCCGGGGCCGACATAGGCACCACGGCCCACGACACACCCGCTTCCGAGCCGGGCGCCCTCGCGGATCTGGGCCAGGTCCCAGACCGTCGTCCCCTCGCCGAGCACCGCGCTCTCGTCGACCTGGGCGGTCGGCCGCACCGTGATCGCCACCGGATCGAGTCCCTCAGGCCAAGCTGGGGTCGACGTGGATCTTCGGTCCCGGACCGGCTCCGGGCGGCCGCTCGCCCGCGAGGACGGGGCCGATCGCGTCCAGCGCGACGGTCGCGGCCACCAGCGGCCTCGGGTCGACGACCTTCTCGGCGTACGCCCTGATCGTGGCGTCGAGCCCGGGGGAGGCGGACAGGATCCCGACCGCCGTCACGTCCTTGAGGACCAGCGCGCGGGTGTCGATCCGGCTGGGCTCACCGGCCAGTCCGATGTACACGAGCCGCCCGCCCGGCTCCACCAACTCCTGGGCCAGGGCGGGCAGATGGACGGCGTTGGTGGCGTCCACGACCGCGTCGAACGGCAGGTCCGGCACCGTGTCCGCACGCCAGGCGTCCGGGAAGCCCAGCGAGCGCGCGAAGGCGAGGGAGTCCTCGGTGGCGCCCATCAGGTGCACCTCCGCCCCGGCGGCCCGGACGAACAGGGCGACCAGCAGACCTATCGTCCCCGGCCCCAGCACCAGAACCCGGTCACCGGGCCCGGCCCCGGTCGCCCGCGCGGCCCGCAACGCGTTGCCGCCCGGCTCGACCAGCGCGCCCAGCTCCGGGTCCACGGAGTCGGGCAGCGCGTGCAACGAACCCGCGGGTACGGCGAGTTGCTCCGCCAGAGCCCCCGCACGACCGCCGCGGACGCCCACTTCCTCCCGCTTCTCGCAGACGTGTTGGAGCCCCCGCCGGCAGCGTCGGCAGCTCCCGCAGCCGAGCATGGTGTCGCCCATGACCCGCCGTCCGGTCCAGCCGGGATCGACCCCGGTCCCCACCGCGCGCACCCGGCCGGCCCACTCGTGGCCCAGCCGCATCGGATAGCCGGCGTGTCCCTGGTGCAGATAGGTCATGTGCCCCGTGAAGAACTCCAGATCGGTGCCGCACACCCCGACCCGCTCGACGTCCACGACCACCTCACCGGGGGCTGCCACCGGTTCCGGCACCTCCTGGACTGCGTACTCGCCGGGGGCCGTGAGCACGAACGCACGCATCAGAAGGGCTCCTTCAGGGGGCCGAGTGCCTCGCGTATCTCCTCCACGGCGTCGACCAGCGCCCGCAACGGCGTCCGGTACGCCAGGGCGCTGACACTCACCGCCCCGGAGGGAACCACGGGCGAGGTGCCGTACACCGGCAGGGCCAGGCAGTTGACGCCGATCTCGTTCTCCTGGTCGTCCAGGGCGTACCCCCGCTCACGCGTGGCCTGCAGTTCACCGAGCAACTCCTCGGCCGTGCACGGCGTTCGAGGCGTCCGTCGCTCCAGGGGTGCCGAACCGATCCATCGCCGTACGGCGTCCAGGGTGCCCAACTCGTGGGCGAGCAGCGCCTTTCCGACCGCGGTCGCGTGGGCGGGGTTGCGGCCGCCGACCGTGGAGGTGAGCCGGACGGCTCCGGTGGGCGGGTCGACCTTGGCGCGGTAGACGACCTCGCGCCCGTCCAGGACGGCGTAGTGGGCCGTCTCGCCGAAGCGGGCGGCCAGCGTCTCCAACAGCGGCCGGACACGGACGTGTTCGGGACGGGCCTCGTGATGGGCGAAGGCCATCCGCAGGAACTCGTCGCCCAGCAGATAGCGACCGCGGCCGTCCTGCCCCGCCAGACCGGCTCGGCGCAGGGCGGCCAGGGCCCGGTGCACGGTCGGCTTGGGGCTGCCGATGATCCGGGTGAGCTCCTCGAGCGCCACCCCGTCCGGATGCCGGGCGAGTTCCTTGAGCACGGCGAGCACCCGGTCCGAACCCACGACACGGTCGCCCTCCGCGCCTGCCGTGACGGGGGCTGTCGAAGCGTGGAACGGCTGCGTATGCTGCATCGTGTTCCGGATAGTAGACCGACGTACCGATTACCGGAAAGAGCCGAGCGATGGGCCTTCGCAGCGCACAGTGGTACGCGGGACAGGACCGCAACGCCTACATCCACCGGGCCTGGATGCGCCGGGGCGTACCGGCCGACGCCTTCACCGGCCGCCCCCAGATCGCCATCGCCAACACCGCCTCCGACCTCACGCCGTGCAACGCGCATCTGGACGAGGTCGCCCGATCCGTCCGTGACGGTGTGTACGAGGCGGGCGGCATCCCCCTCGACCTGCCCGTGGTGTCGCTCGGCGAGACCAACGTGCGGCCCACGGCGATGCTCTGGCGCAACATGGCGGCGATGGCCACCGAGGAGATGCTGCGGGCCAACCCCCTTGACGGAGTGGTCCTGTTGGGCGGCTGCGACAAGACGATCCCGTCCCTGCTGATGGCCGCCGCCTCCGTCGACCTGCCCGCGGTGGTCGTGCCCGGCGGCCCCATGCTGACCGGCACCTTCCGCGGCACCCCGCTGGGCTGCGGCACGGACGTGTGGCGGCTGTCGGAGGAGGTCCGCGCCGGGACCCTGTCCCAGGAGCAGTTCACCCGCTCCGAGTCGTCGATGATCCGCAGCCGCGGGCACTGCAACACCATGGGCACGGCCTCCACCATGGCGCTGGTCGCCGAGGCCCTGGGCACGGTCGTCCCCGGGGTGGCCGGGACACCCGCTCCGGACAGCCGGCTGCTGGAGGCCGCGCACGGCACCGGACGCCTCGCGGTGGAGCTGGTGTCCGGCGACCGCCGCCCGAGCACCTTCCTGACCAAGGGGTCCTTCCACAACGCGATCGTGGCGCTGGCCGCGATCGGCGGCTCCACCAACGCGGTCGTCCATCTCCTCGCCATCGCGGGCCGGTTGGGCGTCGAGCTGACCCTGGACGACTTCGACCGCATCGGCTCCCGGGTGCCGGTCCTGGTCGACCTCCAGCCCGCCGGACGGTTCCTCATGGAGGACTTCCACCGCGCGGGCGGCCTGCTCGCCGTGCTCCGCGAGGTCGCCGACCTCCTGGACCCCGACGCGCTGACCGTCACGGGCAAGCCGCTGGTCGACCATCTCACCGACGCCCCGATCTGGGACGCCGAGGTGATCAGGACCCGGGCCCGGCCCCTCGTCGAGGAGGGCGGCATCGCCGTCCTGCGCGGCAGTCTGGCCCCCGACGGAGCCCTGATCAAGCCCGCGGCCGCCTCACCGCACCTGCTGCGGCACCGGGGGAGGGCCGTCGTCTTCGACAGCATCGAGGACTTCCACGCCCGCGTCGACGACCCGGACCTGGACGTCGACGCCGACTCCGTCCTGGTCCTGCGCGGCTGCGGCCCCAGGGGCTACCCGGGCATGCCCGAGGTGGCCAACATGCCGCTGCCCACCAAGCTGCTGGAGCAGGGCGTGCGGGACATGGTCCGGGTCTGCGACGGCCGGATGAGCGGCACGGCGTACGGCACGGTCGTCCTGCACGTGGCCCCGGAAGCCGCGGCGGGCGGCCCCCTCGCCCTCGTACGCACCGGTGACGTCATCAGCCTGGATGTGGAGGCCCGCCGTATCGACCTGGAGGTGCCGGCCGCCGAACTCGCCGCCCGCACCCCGAACCCGGCCACCGTCGAGGGCTTCGCCGACCCGCGGCGAGGCTGGGAACGGCTGTACGTCGACCATGTCCAACAGGCCGACAAGGGCGCCGACCTGGACTTCCTCGTCGGCTCCAGCGGCTCGGAGGTCAGCCGCGAGTCGCACTGACCGTCCGCGTCTTCCTGGGGAGGCCTGGTCGTCGTGGGCGCGTGCTCGCCGACGACATCTCACGGCCGGCCAAGGTGAGTCCGGCCGTGAGCAACTGTTGCCGATCGAACCCGGCCGTGCCCATTTCAGCGCCGGCGCGGGCGGGGCAGCAGGGCGAACGCGGTCTCCGCGATCGAGGTCAGGCGGTCGGGGCTGTGGCCGTACGCGCCCACGACATCGCTCCCGCGGATGACGGTCAGCAGAAGGTATGCGAGGTCGTCGGGGTCCGCGTCGGGGTCGATGTCGCCGTTGCGCTGCGCCGCTCGCACGCAGTCGGCAACGGCCGTCCGGACTACTGAGAAGCAGTCGTTGGCCAGGCGTTTGACCTCGGGATCGGAGGTGCCGAGCTCCAGGGCCATTTTGGCGGCGAAGCAGGCGGCTGCCGCCCGGTCATCGGCTGGGGGGACGTCGGGGGCGAGTGGCACCCCGTGGACGGCACGGAGCAGGTAGGCGTGCAGTCGTTCCAGCGCGCCCTCGTCCGGTCCGGCGAGGGCCTTCGGCGGACCCTGCCCGAGCCGGGTGAAGTAGCCGGTCATGGCCTGCATCAGCACGCCGTGTTTGTCGTCGAACGCGGCGTAGAGGCTGCCGCGGCCCAGGCCGGTGGCGGCGCTGATGTCGTCGACGCTCGTGCCGTTGTAGCCCGAGGTGCGGAACTGCCGCTCGGCGGCATGCAGGACGTGGTCGGGGTCGAAGCTGCGTGGTCTGGCCATGCATCGAAGGTAAAGCCGGCCCACCGTATTTGACAACCCAGTACAGAACCTCTTAGGTTTCGGACTGTTCAGTCCACAACCATCCTGAGCCCACCGGACAGGCTTGGTCCGGGCGCGAGGACCGCGAAGGCGGCTTGGAGGTTGAACTCATGACGTTCAGGGCGCGGCACGCAGCTCGGCGCAAGGACGAGCCGGCCGATGAAGGCTGGTTCAGAACCAGTACTTCGGAGGGCCTCATGGCCGCGGTCCGTACGGACAACACCGCACCGGAAGGCGCGATATCCCGTGATTGCTGCTGACGAGACATTCGACGGCACGTGGCCGTATCCCGCCCGCTTCAACGAGGTGGCCGGCTTCCGTCACCACTACGTCGACGAGGGCCCCGAGCGGCCCGGTCAGACGATCGTCATGCTGCACGGTGAGCCCACCTGGGGCTACGAGTGGCGCCACCTGATCGGGCCGCTGTCACGTCACCATCGGGTGGTCGTTCCCGACCACATGGGCTTCGGCAAGAGCGAGACACCGCAGGATTGCACGTACGACGCGAGCGAACACATCCTGAAGCTCGAATCGTTGCTCGTCGACACGCTCGACCTCACGGACATCACCCTGGTGGTCCGTGACTGGGGCGGCCCCATCGGCACCGGGTTCGCACTGCGTC
Organism: Streptomyces griseorubiginosus; assembly: GCF_036345115.1. Classification (GTDB taxonomy): domain Bacteria; phylum Actinomycetota; class Actinomycetes; order Streptomycetales; family Streptomycetaceae; genus Streptomyces; species Streptomyces griseorubiginosus_C. The sequence continues at coordinate 1,193,670 of NZ_CP107766.1, read as the reverse complement.
ACCCCGAGCGGATCTCCCGGATCTTCGCGGTGAACACCGTGCTGCCCCTCGCAGACGACATCGCCCCTCTCATGCGGGCCAACGGTGTCGAGAGCCGGTGGTTCCCGTGGGCCCACTCGGCGCTCGCGGACGGCTCCTTCGAGCAGATCCTCGGAAACGCGGGTCGCACCATCGCCCACCTGATGATCGACCTGCAGCATGTCGCCCGGCCCGAGATCGCCACGCCGACTGGATCCGCGCCTACTCCAGCCCCTTTTCGACCCCGGCGGAGTGCCGCGGTGTCATCGCCTTCCCCCGGCAGGTCCTGGAGGGGCCGCAGGGCACCCCGCCCGGGCCGCCGCCGATGGAAGCCGTCGCCGCGCTGCGCGCAGTACCGGCGATGCGGGCGGTCGGGATGCGGGACACCGCCCTGGTGCCCGAGTACGTGATCCCGTCGTTCAGGCCGGCCTACCCCGACGCCCCCGTGGTCGAGATGCCGAGCGCCGGCCACTTCCCGGCCGAGGACGCGCCGGAGACGCTGCTGGCACTCCTTGAGCTGTTCCTGCAGACGACGCCCGGCGCGCGTACCTGAACCCTCCATGCCGAACGACCGGCTGTGCGGGTGCGTGGGTGGTCGGCAACGTCACCGATTCCTCGCGCGAAAGCCGATCACTTTCCACCCGGTTTCCGTCACGCCCAGCAAGCAACGGAGCGTCCCGCCGAGGTCGACGCCCCACTCCTCGACGTCCTCGCCCGCCTCGACGACTCCACATCCTCGGCTTCCCGAACGGCCGACCCGCCCCCACCAGATGAAGGACACGACAATGTCGGAGCGCAATCCCATGGACAAGAACACGACATCGCGACAGCGGGCCCTGGTGGTCGGCCTCGGGATCAGCGGGACTGCCTCCGCACTGCGACTGCATCGCGCGGGCTGGGACGTGGTGGTGCTGGAGAAGGCCCCCGAGCGGCGCCGCGGCGGATACTTCATCGCCCTGTTCGGGACCGGGCTCGCCGCCGCCGAACGGCTGGGCTTCGCCGACGCGGTGCCGAATCGCTTCGCCCCGGAAAGCGTGAGCTACGACGTCGACCGTACGGGCCGGCGCCGCCGCGGTATGGGATACGCCGATGTGTTCGGCGGGTCTCGCATGGTGATGCGGGGCGACATCGAAGACGCGGCCTTCACCGCCCTGCCCGACGAGGTCGAGATCCGGTACTCGGCCGTGCCGACCGCGCTGGACCAGTACCTCGACGGGGTGGACGTCGAGATCCGCGACCTGACGACGGAGACGACGACCGTCGAACGGTTCGACCTGGTGGTCGGGGCGGACGGACTGCGCTCGACGGTGCGCCGGCTTGCGTTCGAGGCCGAGCAGAGCTCGATCCGTCGGCTGAACTACATGATCGCCGTGTACGGCCTGCCCGAGCCGGTACCCGGCTACGGCCCACAGGACGGGCTGGTCATGGCCGAGGCGGGCCGGTCGGTATGGGTGTTCTCGTTCGCCGACCGTCCGCCGACGGTGCTGTTCTCCTATCGCACCGACGACGTGGACGCCGAGTTCACCCGGCCGGCCATCGACTCGCTGCGCGCCGCCTACGGCCCCGAGCCCACCGGCTCCACGCTCGGTTGGCTGCTCGACCAGTTCGAGAAGGCCCCGGACCACCTGTTCGACTCCGCCGAGCAGGTGCACCTCGACCACTGGCACCGCGGCCGAGTCGTGCTCGTCGGCGACGCCGCGTGGTGCCTGACCGTCTACTCCGCCATGGGGGCCTCCACCGGCCTCGCCGGGGCGGACCTGCTCGGCACCATGCTGGAACGCCACCCGCACGACGTTCCACGAGCGCTGCAGGACTGGGAGGACCACCTGCGCCCGTTCATCGACCACCATCTCGGCAACGCTGTGAGCCAACGCAGTTTCTTCACCCCGGGCAACCGCGCCGAGTTGCTGCTTCGGTCCGCGACGATCCGCCTCGCCCGGCTGCCGATCGCCGGCCGGCTGCTCGCCAGGATGATGGCCAACAGGGCGCGGATGAAGAGTCTGGACATCGCCGCCGCTGCCGCGTGACTGGAGTTCTTCGAATACGAGCGGGAGAACGAGTGCATTGGGGTTCACCCGAGCTGCTTGCTCCACGCGTCGTTGCAGCCGCGGTCGACGAGCCTGGTCCAGTCTGCGTCGAGGGTGGCGACTACCGTGGTCTGGCTGCGGGTGCCGCACTGGCTGCACGCGATCCCGGTCTTGCGGCGGGATCCGGCATGGCTGACCACCCCGCGACCGTCGGCCGAGACGGTAAGCCGGGGACGTGACCTGGTGGTGTGCGCGCAGGAGGTGCCTTCCCCCGCGAGACGACAGAAGCCTTGGACAAGCCCTGTCGTCCCAGGTCAGAAGGCACCTCTGCCGTGTCGCTCATGATCCGGACACGCCTCCGAGTGAAACGCGCGGGCCAGGGCGTGTTCCCGTGCCCGTTGCCTCGCCGCCGGGCTCAGAACCCGGGGAAGACCCTGCGCAGGTCGTCGAGGGTGACGGTGTCGCCGGTGAGGGTCACGGAGGGCGGGGTGTGGGCGGGGGCGTGCCGACCGGTGACGAGGCGCAGCCACCACTCGGCGGGAGCCGTCAGCACGGCGTCGGCGTTCTCGGGTTCGCCGGTGAGCGCGACCGTCTCGCCGACCGAGAGACCGAAAGCGCGCTCGGGTGCGGTGGTGTGCACCGCGACGGCGACGGGGCGGTTCTCCAGGGCGTCCGCCTTGCCGAGGAAGCCCAGCATCATGCCGGCCTGGTCGAGGAGCGGCCCGGTCGCGGCGGACGCCAGGGTCGTCGACGGGTCGAAGGCCACCTCGACGTCCCACGAGTGGTGGGTGAACTCACCGAGCCGGAGCCCCGCCGCGGTCGCGACGTCCACCGGCGCGGGCAGGAAGCCGAGGTCGATCCGGAGGTCGCTGCGGGCCCCCGCGTCGAGGCCCTCGTAACGTTCGACCAGCGCCTGGTTGGCGGTGACGAAGCCTTCGGCGCGCTCGGCCGGGGTCATCGCGTCCCAGCGGGCCCACACCGACTTGTTGAAGTCGCCGTCGGGAGCACCCGTACCGCCGGTCGCGCCCTCCAGTACGGCCAGGCCTATTTCGGCGCCGCTGCCCAGATGGCTGAGCACCTGGGAGACGTCCCACTCCGTCGCGCCGGACGGGCGGGTGAGATCGGCGGCGGTGAGTCCGTGCACCACAGCGGCGAGGTGGTCGTGCCCGCTGCGCAGGGCGTCGATGATCCGGTCTGCGGCTTCGGTCATGTTCGTGTCCTCAATGAAGGCGATCTGATTCGGAGTTGTCGTCACACAGGCGATCTGGAACGAGCGCTTGGAGATGGGCGTACGGCATTACGGCACACCGGGCGCCCTCGTCCGGAACGCGGCGAGTTCGTCCACAGCGCCGCGCGTGAGGGCGTCGGCGCCCCGGGCGTCGAAGTCGGCGGACCAGCCCGGGACTTGGCATTCGAGCATCGTACGGGTGAAGAACGGCAGCCCGTGCGTCATAAAGCCGAGCCGATCACCAGCACGCTTCCTCGGTCAACGGCCTCAGCCGCACGCCGATGTCGAGGAGCCGGTCGGGATCCTGGGCGGGCATGCCGAGCCGTAGTACGGGATGTCGGCCAGCGGGTGTACGGCCATCAGCGGCACCCGGGCCCCGTGGTCGCCCAGGTCGGTGGCGGCACTGATGTCGTCGACGCTCGTGCCGTTGCAGCCCATACGGAGAAGGTAGAGCCGACCTGCCGTATTTGACAACCCAGTACAGAACCATCTAGGTTTCTGACTGTTCAGTCCACAACGATCGCGAGCCCCCGGACAGGCTGCGTGATCTGTACATCACGAACGTCGGCCTGTCCTACATCGGCGGCGGTGTCCGCGAGTCCTCGCCGTCGAACCTGAGCCGGGTGCTCGGCGCGTACGCGATCACCTGCGCCGCTTACTTGCTACTTGGTCCGGTCTTGCCGGACCGCGACGCTGCGAAGGCGGCTTGGAGGTTGAGACTCATGGCACAGGTGACCCGGCGACCGCCCTCTGGCGAGGACTCCCCGGCCGGGGGATCCCAGGCGAGCGACCGCGTCCGTCATCGGACGGTTCAGGCGGGCGGACTGGAGGTTCCGATCCTCGAGGCCGGCAGCGGGCCGCTCGTGGTGTTCCTCCACGGGTTTCCCGACCATGCCGCCAGTTGGGCAGCGATCCTCGACCGTGTTGCGCAGGAGGGGTACTGGGCGGTCGCGCCCGCCCAGCGCGGATACTGGCCCGGCGGCGCGGCTCCCGACGGCTCCTACCGCATCGCCTCGACCGGCCAGGACGTCCTGACCTTGATCGAAGCGCTCGGTCGTGAGCAGGCGGATGTCATCGGCCACGACTTCGGTGCCGCGGCGGCGTACGCGGCAGCGACCCTCGACCCGAAGCGTGTCCGCAAGCTGGTCGCCATGGCGGCTCCCCATGGCCGTCAGACGATGAACGCCTTGGTCACCGACGGCGACCAGCAGCGACGCAGCTGGTACATGTTCTTCTTCCGGACAGCCATGGCGGAGGCGGCCGTCGAGCACGACGACTTCGCCTTCATCGACCGGCTCTGGCGGGAATGGTCACCCGGTTACGAGCTGCCGGACGCGGAGCGGGCGGCGCTCAAGGAAACCCTGGGTGCTCCCGGAGTCCTGACCGAGGTCCTGGGCTATTACCGCCAGTTGTTCACGCCGCCCACGGACGAGGCGACCCAAGCCCTGGAAGCCCGGGCCTTCGGCGCCATCACCGTCCCGTCGCTCTACCTCCACGGGGCCGACGACAACTGCTTTTCCGTGGAGGTGAGCGACGGCATGGACGACCTGTTCACGAACGGCTTCGAACGCATCGTCATACCCGGCGCGGGGCACTTCCCGCACCTCGAACAGCCCAAGACGGTCGCCGACCACATCGTGGGCTTCCTGAACGGCTGACCCCCTCCACGGACCACCCCAGAACTCGAAGGGCTGACCGAAACCATGACTCACAAGGAAAGGCAGGAAGCCATGGCTGTGACGACTCCTCCGGACACGAGCGACGCACTGGCCGAGGAAACCGTCGACGCGGTGGTGATCGGCGGGGGCGCCGCGGGACTGAACGGTGCACTGATCCTCGCCCGCTCCCGCCGCTCGGTCGTCGTGATCGACAGCGGCTCCCCGCGCAACGCGCCCGCGGAGGCCGTGCACGGCCTCCTCGCCCTGGACGGCACCCCGCCGTCCGAGATCCTTCGACGGGGCCGGGAGCAGGTGCGCCAGTACGGCGGACGCGTCGTGGTCGGCGAGGTGGTCTCGGCCGAGTCCGCCGCCCCGTCGGCGGACGGGGACCTGCGGTTCACCGTCACCCTGGCCGACGGCCGCAGCATCACCGCTCGCCGCATCCTGGTGGCCACCGGCCTCAAGGATGTGCTGCCCCAGGTGCCCGGGCTCGCCGAGCACTGGGGACACAGTGTGTTGCACTGCCCGTACTGCCACGGCTGGGAGGTGCGCGACGAGCCCATCGGCGTCCTCGCCACCGGACCGGTCTCAATCGAGCACGCGTATCTGTTCCGTCAACTGACCGAGGACCTGACCTACTTCACCCACGGCACCGACCTGGACGAGGACAGCCGCGCCCGCTTCGCCGCCCGCGGCATCCGCGTCATCGACACCCCGGTCACCGAGGTCGTCAACGACGCCGACGGTGCCCTCGCCGGGGTGCGCCTGGCCGACGGCCAGGTCGTGGCCCGCCGCGTCGTCGCGGTCGCCGCGCAGCTGCAGGCCCGCACAAAGGGCCTGGAAGGTCTGGGCCTGCCGGTGCAGGACCTGCCGAAGGGCCGCGGTTTCGCCTCCGGCGCGGCCGGCGCCACCGAGGTGCCGGGTGTGTGGGTGGCCGGCAACGCCACCGATCTGGTCGCCCAGGTCGGGGCCTCCGCAGCGGCCGGCGTACTGGCCGGCGCCGACATCAACAGGATGCTGACCATCGCGGACACCGACGCGGCCCTCCAGAAGATCGCCGAGGCAGGCCCCGAGGCGGCCACAGGACGATCTCGAAGCCTCTCGGCTTCCTGAACGGCCAACCCACCCCCCACGAGATGGATGACACGACAATGACGGAACGCAATCCCATTCTGATCACCGGCGCCGGCGGCCAGATCGGTGGCGTGAGCAGGCTGATGGTCGACATGCTGCTCGAACAGGGCCACCCAGTGCGCGCGTTCGTGCGACGGGACGACGAACGCGCGCAGTCGCTGCGCGAGGCCGGGGCCGAGGTCTTCGTCGGCGACCTGCTCACATTCGCGGACGTGGCCGCCGCGCTGAAGGGTGTCCGGCGCGTCTACTTCAGCATGAGCCTGTCGCCGTACTACGCCGATGCCCTCACCCTGATGGCCGCGGCGGCGCGAGCCCAGGGCGACATCGAGGCCTTCGTGCACATGTCCGACTACGAGCAGGTGTACATGACGCTCGAGAAGATGACCACGCCGGAGGAGGAGCGGCGTTCCTGGCTCGGCGGACTGGTCACGGACTGGTCACCGCAGCAGCGGGCGCACTGGGTCTGCGAGCAGGTGCTGGACTGGTCCGGCCTCCCGACCGTCAACGTGCGTGCGACCCTGTTCGTCGAGAACGCCATGATCACCTGGATGCAACAGGGCCCGCTGAGCAACGGTGAACTGCGCCTGCCCTTCGACAACCAGCGGCTCGCGCCCATCGCCGCTCACGACGTGGCGGAGGTGTGCGTGAAGGTGCTGGTCGACCCCGCACCGCACATCTCGAAGTCCTACGAGCTCACCGGTCCGGAGCTGAAGGACATGTACGGGTTCGCTGAGGACTACGCAGCCGCGCTGGGACGCCAGGTCACCTACGTCCCCGAGGAACTGGAGGCCTGGCACGAGGCCTTCGTGGACGAGACCTTCCTGCGGGAAACCCTGGGCGACACTGCGGCCCAGCACGTGGCGGCGCACATGAGGACCCTGACCAGGCTGGTCGCCGGCGGGCGGTACGACGTCGTCACCGACCAACTGGAAACCCTGCTCGGGCGCCCGCCGCGGACCATGCGGTGGGCGCTGCGGAACAATGCTCACCTGCGCGAGCTGGCGGTTGCCCCGAACCACTGAGCGCTCCGGAGAGAACACGAGGTGGGGCGGGTCCCGTGTGAGGCAGCGGCCGCTGGGGCGTGATGCGGGGGCTTCGGCTCGGCGTGACAAAATGGGAGGCCGTTCGTCCGTCCTTCGATGCTGCGAGGTTCTCCGTGAGCAAGCCCGTGGGCCGCGAGCCGCTGCGCAGTAATGCGCGGTCCAACCGGGCGCGCATCCTGGCCACGGCCCGTGAGGAGCTGGGGCGGAACCCCGATGTCACGCTGGAGGAGCTGGCGCGGGCCGCCGGGGTCGTCCGGCGCACCCTCTTCGGGCACTTCCCGGGGCGGGCGGCGCTGGTGGAGGCACTCGCCGAGGAAGCCGCCGAGACGTTGCGGAACACGGTGGAGGCCGGGCCGGAGCCGGGGGAGTCGGCCGAGCAGGCGTTGGCGCGGTGCGTACTCCGGATGTGGCCCGTGGGCGACCGCTACCGCATGCTGCTGGCGCTCACCCGGCGGGACCTCGGCTCCGAGCGCGTCGCCGAGGTGCTCGCGCCGGCCCGGGAGGCCGTCACCGGAATCCTGGAGCGCGGGCAGCGGGACGGCGTCTTCCACTCCCATCTGCCACCGGCCGTGCAGAGCACAGGCCTGATGGCGTTGATCGTGGCTCTGGTGGAGTCCGTCAACACCGGCGCGCTGGAGGACGACGGGCACCGGATCGCCACGGCCACCCTCATCGCGGCCGGCGTGCCGAAGGATCGGGCGAGCGCGGTGGTCGAGGAGGTTGCGTCGGCGATGGCTACGGCTCCTCCGGCCCACGGCACCTGATTCCTCGCCGGCCGACCCGTTCGACGAGGTGTCCCGGGCGTCGTCGCGGCGGAGGGTGACCGACTTGTGGGAGAAGTGGGCGGTGAGGCCCTGCTCCGTGGTGATCACCGAGCGCGGTCGGAGGCCGTCGGGGATGTTTTGCGGCGCGATCGGCTCGGTGAAGACCTGACCGAGCAACGTCTGACCGGCCTCGGGCCGGGCGACGCGGCCCGCGACCTCGAGGTCCTTGCAGGTGACGCGGTGGCCGGAGGCCGCCGGGACGGTCTCGTCGCGGTGCCCGGGCCTCGCTGTCGTCGTCCGACTTCGTCAACCCGTCCATTCGCAGGGCGAGTTCGCTCACCGGCAGCCGGAGCCGTCGGTGGGTTCGTGCAAGTACGAGCACGGGCACGGGATTTCAGACGGGACCCGGCGGCGACCCGGACTTCCGTACCTGATCGACCTTCGCGGCGGCGGCGGCCGGGGCGACTCCGGCGGCGATGAGGGTGGCGGTGGCTGCGCCGGTGCCGTCGTCGGACCAGAGGCCGCAGTCGGCGCAGTCGAGCAGGGCCAGCAGTTGGGCCTCGATGGCTCGGCCGAGCGGGTCGGGCGGGACGGTGGTCTGGAAGACGCCCTGTCGGCGGCCGTGGGCGAAGACCCTCGCGGCCATGTCGCGGGCGGGGGTCAGCAGTTCGTCGACGCGTGCGCGTGCGAGGTCATGGCCGCGGGCCAGCCGGATCAGGGCACGGTAGCGGTCGCCGACGGGCCACATCACGAGGACGAATCGCGCCAGGTCCGCGACGGCGTCGGGGGTCGGGGCCGGGGCACCCGCGACGGCGCGCCGGATCGCCTCCGCGGCCTCGGCGGCCAGACCCTCGACGAGCGCGGCCCGGCAGGCGAAGTGGACGTACACGGTGCGCCGGGCCACACCGGCGGCACCGGCGATGTCCTCCAGGCTGCTGTCGGGGTCGCGGGTCAGCTCTCGCCGAGCCGCGTGGAGGATCCGGGCACGGGTGGCCCTCGCGTCCCGACGCTGCGCCGGAGTCGAAGCCGGAGCAGGAGGGGGCGGCGTCTCGTGGGGCCGGGCCGGAGACCGTCTCGGCGTCGTCGTCGGTGTTCGTGCTGGTCGGCTGGTCACGTCGGTACCTCGAGGGCGGGTGGGAGGAGGGAGCCATCGATAGTTGCACATCGAGGGGCAATAAACTAACGTGCACATCGATGGGCAATTAAGTGCTTCCGCTCATCCGCCCGTCCCTCTCAGGAGCTACTGATGCCCTTCCTTGCAAACACCCCCGTGGAGAAGATGACCGGGCCGTACGCGCGGCGCTGGTGGGCGCTGCTCGTGCTGTGCCTGAGCCTGCTGATCACGGTCATGGCGAACACGTCGCTGATCGTCGCCGCCCCCGACATGACCACCGACCTGGGCCTGAGCAGCAGTGATCTGCAGTGGGTCGTCGACAGCTACACCGTTCCGTACGCGGCGCTGATGCTGGTGCTGGGCGCGATCGGCGACAAGTACAGCCGGCGCGGCGCGCTGGTCCTTGGTCTGCTGCTCTTCGCCGCCGGTTCGGTGATGGGGAGCCTGGTCGACGAGACCTCGCTGGTCATCGTGGCCCGCGCGATCATGGGTGTCGGTGCCGCGGTCGTGATGCCGGCCACACTGTCCCTGGTGGTCGCGACCTTCCCCCGGAGCGAGCGGGCCAAGGCCATCACCGCCTGGGCCGCGACCTCCGGGGTGGCGGTAGCCGTCGGCCCGCTGGTCTCCGGCTGGCTGCTCGAGGACCACGCCTGGGGCTCGACCTTCCTGATCAACGTGCCCATCGCCATCCTGGCCGTGTTCGGCGCGCTCGCCCTGGTACCGCCGTCCAAGGCTGAGGGCATGGGCCGGATCGACTACGTCGGTGGTCTGCTGTCGATCGTCACCGTCGGCTCCCTGATCTACGCCGCCATCGAGGGCCCGCACTCCGGCTGGGGCGTCGGCCCCGTCACCGCAGCCGTCGTCGCCGCTGCCGGTCTGGCCGCCTTCGTCGCCTGGGAGCTGCGGCACCCCCACCCGATGCTGGACGTCCGAATGTTCGCGCGGCGGCCCTTCAGCGGCTCGATGCTCGCGGTGATGTTCTTCTTCTTCGGCATGTTCGCCGTGATCTACTACTCGACGCAGTTCCTGCAGTTCGTCCTCGGCTACGGCGCCCTGGAAACGGGTGTACGGCTGCTGCCGCTGGGCGGTGCGGTGTTCCTCGGGTCCGCGGTGACCGGGGTGCTCGCCCCGAAGCTGGGGGTGCGGGTGATGGCCGTGACCGGCCTGGCCATCGGCACGGCGGGCATGTTCCTGCTCACCCAGATCGACAAGGGATCGACGTACGGGGACTTCCTGGTGCCGCTGATGATGCTGGGCCTCGCGCTCGGACTGGCCATCTCCCCGGCGACCGACACGATCATGGGCTCCTTCCCCGAGTCCGAGCTGGGCGTCGGCGGTGGTGTCAACGACACCGCGCTCGAGCTGGGCGGGGCGCTGGGCATCGCGGTGCTGGGCTCGCTGCTGGGCACGGCCTACCGGGACGAGCTGACCGACCTGGTGGGCAACCGCCTCCCCGCGGAGGCGATGGAGACCGCCAAGGACTCGGTCGGCGCCGGCCTGGCCGTCGCGCAGCGGGTCGGGCAAGATCCCTCCGCCGGGCCCCAGCAGGCCCAGGCCGCCGTGGACGCCGTCCACCAGGCCTTCGCCCACGGAGTCGCCCAGACCAGCCTGATCGGCGGGATCATCATGGCCGCCGGGACACTGATCGTCCTCGCGGTCCTGCCGGGCCGGCGCGCCTTCGCGAAGCAGAGCGCCGAGCCGGAGGCCGGGACTACGGCGAGCGAGACGGCGACTGCGCGGGAGCACACCGGGTCCACCCGTTAGTTCGCCGGCGGGACGTCCACTGGATCGCACCGGGGACGCGTCCGCGGGATCGACGGGCGACGCGTCCGCCGGGCACCGCCTCCGCCCGATCGCCCGCCAGGCGCGTCGGCCAGGAGCCCGGCGGCGCGAGACGCGCAGGGCGCGGCCGTGGTCCACGGTCCACGGCCAGCGGGTCTCCCGCCGGAACACCTCACCGTCCTCGGCCTCCGGGCCGCCCCGGGGCTCTCCTCCGGGGCGGCCCGGAGGCCAAGGGTCGTGAGGTGACAGCGGCAGTCGCCGCAGACGCCGCCCTGTGACGACGGTCATGCCCGATGTGACCGTCGTGAACATCGCGCTGCCCGAGGCGCAGCAAGACCTGGGCTTCAGCGACGGCAGCCGGCTGGGGGTGCCCCCTCTGGGTGAGGGTCATCACGGGGTACGCGCCGGCGTTCGGCAGCCTGCTGCTGCTCGGCGGCCGACTCGGTGACCTGCTGGGCCGACGCACCCTCTTCGTGATCGGCCTGGCGGGTTTCGGGGCCGCGTCCGTCGTCGGCGGCGCGGCCGGCAGCTTCGAGATCCTCGCCGCGGCTCGCGTGGCCCAGGATCTGTTCGTAGGGCCATCGCCTCGTCGGCCGCGACCGACGACCTGACCTCGCACAGGCCCAGCGCCCTGGCCGCGGCACAGGCCGGCGTCGAGGGCTGCACGTCCACCCTCGCGTGCCCTGCCACCTGCGATGACTGCTGTCCTCAGAGCACGAGTCAGCGCGGGAAGGCGGGGCATCTGCCGCGCACCGGAGACCTCCTGCCCACGGTGAAGTTCACGAGGCAGACCTCGTCGCCGCCGCGGGATCCCGCTCCCCGGATCCCGCTCCGCAGATCCCGTCTCGTGGACGCCCTCTTGACGTGCGCTCCGGCCCGATCGACACTCCAATCGGGAATCCTAGTGAACAGGTAGGGAAACATGGGGCGCCTTGAGTCGTCGGCCACCGGCCGAGTGCACCGTACGTCTCAGCCCTCGCCTCTTCTGACCTCCCGCCGTCACATCGATCTGCTGCGGGTCTGCAGCGCGATCAGGCCCCTGGGCTGAGCCCGGCCGCACCCACCCGTTCCGCACCCGAACGGCACACCCCTGCCGCCGTGCACGGGGACGGCCGCCCGCTCCCGCCCGACGTCGCTTCCGCCGCGCGTACGTCTGCGCCCGAATCCCGGGGAGACCCATGTCCGTCACACCGCTCGCCCACGTCCCCACCACCCAGCCGAGCCCCGCCTTCCGCGGCCGGATCGGCCAGGACGCGCGCAGTGGGCACTACGCCGTGCCGCGCCGCTACCGGCTCCACCTGGCCGCCGCCTGTGCCGACGGCCTGCGCATCGCCGTCGTGCACAGCCTGCTCGGCCTCGACGACATCTGTCCCGTGACCTTCCTGGACCCGGTCCCCGACTGTCCCGACGGGGGACATTCCGCACTGCGCCCGCTCTACGAGGCCAGCGCGCACCGGTACACGGGCGCAGCCACCGCCCCGGTGCTCAGCGACGACTGGTCGGGGCGGATCGTCAGCACTCACGCCGCCGACATCACCCGCGACCTGGCCCGCCACTTCGGCTCCGGCCGTCCGGCGCTGTACCCGTGCGGGGCCCAGTCGGAGACCGAGGCCGTCGAGCGGATGTGCCGGGGCATCGGCCAGGCCGCCCAGCGTGCCGGGTGGGCGGGTGGTGACGCGGCGGAGCGGGCCGTCGAGCTGGAGCAACTGCTCGACTCCCTGGGCGCCTTGGAGCGCTGGCTCGTCGGGCGGGAGTACCTGATCCGGGATCACATCACGGCCGCCGACGTCGATTTGTGGGTCGCGCTGGTCCAGCTCGACACCGTGCACCGCCACCACCTCGACGCCTCCGCCGTCCAGCGCATCGCCGACCACCCCACCCTGTGGGCCTACGCCCGCCGCCTGGCCGCCCACCCGGCCTTCGGCGGCAACCTCGACCTCGACGGCATCGCCCGCCGGCACCACGCCCGCTGTCAGGGCCTGGAGGCCGCCGGGGCCGCCGTACAGATCCTGGACTGGGCCGCGCACGCCGCCCGCACGTCCTGACCCTTCCACCTGATGGACCGGCATTTGACACAGGTCAGGACGGCTGTCTTGACTTACGGCCCATCAGGGACCTGACACACTCACGGGTCCGCCGGGGACCCGGCACTCACGGGTCCGCACGAGTCCTGTGCGACCCCATGGAACAGCGACGGTGACCGAGATGTACGCAGCTCCCAGGACGGCCGCACGCCGCTCCCAGAGCTGCGTACGGCCGTACGGCGACCTGCTCGTCGCCGACCGGGCCGTCGATCTGCTCCGCGTGAGCAGCGCACTGTGTACCGCGCCGGGCCGTGCCCGCTGTCGGGGCTGACGTCCTTCCCGAGCCCCCGCGTTCCTGACCCGCACCGCGCCCGCGGTACGGCGTCGACCGCCCACCCCCCGGTACCCGTGCGTCGCGTACTGCCGGCGTAGTGCGCCGTGTTCGCCCGTGTCCCAGGGGAAAACCGACTCCCGCCGGAGCCCCTCATGAGTGAACCCCCAGGCGCCGCCGTGTCCGTCACCGACGCCCCGCCGCAAACCGACGCCCCGGCAAAACCACTCGCGGCCCAGTTCGTCCACGGCCTGGTCACCAACCCGCCCTCCGAGGTCCTCGGCAAGCCGCGGCACGCACGGACCCGGGACTTCCTCCGCAAGGTCCTCTGAGCCCCCTTCTTTCGTCACTGCCACCTCCGATTTCCCCTGTCACTTCCGACCGACAAGGACAGTCATGCGCACCCATCTCTCCCGACGCAGCCTGATACGCGGCATCACCGCGGCGACCGCCGTCGCCACTCTCGCCACCGGGCTCGCCGCCTGCGGGGGCGACAGCGACGCGGCCACCAACACGAGCGACACCGCGGGCACGGTCACCGTGGGCCGGCTCTCCAACGGCGCCGCCAAGGAGACCACCCTGAAGGTCGCCGAGGTCAAGTCCATCAGCGCCCAGCTGCCCGCCGCGCTGAAGAAGAGCGGCAAGCTCGTCATCGGTTCCGGCACCCTGCCCTCCGGCTCCCCGCCGCTGGGCTTCGTGGGCAGCGACCAGAAGTCCCTCACCGGCTCCGAGATCGACCTGGCCCGTCTGGTCGCCGCGGTCCTCGGTCTCGAGCCGGAGGTCAAGCGGTTCACCTGGGAGAACCTCTTCGTCGGCATCGACAGCGGCAAGGTGAACGTCGGCTTCTCGAACATCACCGACACCGAGGAACGCAAGCAGAAGTACGAGTTCGCCTCCTACCGCAAGGACGACCTCGCCTTCGAGACGCTCAAGACCTCGAAGTGGACCTTCGACGGCGACTACCAGGCCCTCGCGGACAAGACCGTCTCCGTCGGCGCCGGCACCAACCAGGAGCGCATCCTGCTGGAGTGGCAGAGCAGGCTGAAGAAGGAGGGCAAGAAGCTGACCGTCAAGTACTTCCAGGACAGCCCGAGCATCTACCTGGCCCTGACCAGCGGCAAGATCGACGCCTACCTGGGCCCGAGCCCCAACCTCTCGTACCACGTCACCCAGACCGCGACCACGCCCAACGCGACGAAGATCGCGGGACAGTACTCCGGTGCCGGTGAGTCCCTCCAGGGCCTGATCGCCGCGACCGCGAAGAAGGGCAGCGGCCTCGCCAAGCCCCTCGCCGACGCGATCAACCACCTGATCGACAACGGCCAGTACGCCAAGTGGCTCGCCGCGTGGAACCTCTCCAACGACGCGGTCTCCAAGTCCGAGGTCAACCCGCCCGGTCTGCCGCTGACCAACTCCTGACACACCGTCAATCCACCTGTCACCCGCACACGTCGACCTGGAAGGGGACTCCGCCTCCGTGGCCCGGCACACCCGAGTCCGCGGAGGCGGACCCTCCCAGAGACCCGCCGCACCGGACACCTCCGCCCTCGACAACGCCGTTTGGGCCGCCCTCGCCGTTCCCACCGACCCGGCCGCCTGGGCCGACCTGCCCACGCTCGTCTGCCCCGGAGCAACCGTACGGATCAAGCCCTTGGAGACCGTCCCCGACGGATGGGAGATCGTCGGCGGGGGAGTGGGCGTCCAACTCGTCGACACCGCACCGCGGGCCGAGCCCGCCCCCGAGGCGGTACGGCTCGGACCCGCCGACGTGCCCGAGATCCTCGACCTGGTCGCCGTATCAAGCCGGGCCCCTTCCTCCGGCGGACCGTAGAACTCGGCACCTACCTCGGCATCCGCGACCGCGGCCGTCTCAACGCCCTGGCAGGCGAGCGGCTCCGGCCACCCGGCTGGACCGAGATCAGCGCCGTCTGCACGGAACCCGCCCACCGGGGCAGGGGCCTGGCCACCCGCCTGGTCCGCAGCCCGGAACAACGCATCGGTCGGCCGCCGGCCACCCCAGGTCGCCTTCAGTGAGACCCTCGCGTTACTCCTCCCAGTCGAGTTGATGCTCGGGCGTGCCCACCGACCGCCCGTACGCCACCGCGTCGGCACGGCCGCGCTCGTCGCCGCGCCGATAGCGGAACACCTTCCCGGCGAACACGACGACGCGCTCGTCCCCGGCGACGAAGTCGGCGTACCAGCCGAGTTCCGGCTGCAACGCGCCCGCCAGCGCTTCCGCGAGCGCACCGACGTCCTCACCGTCGCTGTCCCACTCGACGAGGGTCCACACCGCCGGCTGGGCAGCGCTCACCCCGCCCGGCTCGACCCTGCGCACCCTCCGCAGCCGCAGTCCGCGCGGCTCGAACACCGCATCGGTCCGCAGGCTCTCGCCGATGACGTATCCGCTGATCACGTGCTGTCTCCCTGCTGATCGGGGGCTTCCTGGGCGACGCTACGGCGGGATGGCTGACATCCTGTGTCAGTCATACGTCGATGAGGTGATCGCCCGATGCGAGCGGACCGGCTGCTGTCCCTCCTGCTCCGCCTCCAGTCCCGTAGGCAGATGACGGCCCGTCAACTCGCCGCGGAACTGGAGGTGTCGGTCCGCACCGTCTACCGGGACCTGGAGGCGCTGAGCGCGGCGGGCGTACCGGTGGTGGCGAGCGGTGGCCCGGGCGGGGGCTGCCGTCTCATGGAGGGCTGGCGCAGTCCGCTGCTCGGCATCAGCGCGGAGGAGGCGACGGCCCTGCTCGCGGTCGCCTCCGGCAGCGGCCCGCTGGAACGCATCGCGCTGGGCGACGCGCTAGCCCAGGCCCGTCTGAAACTCCTCGCGGCACTCCCGGCTGCGGGCCGCGAGCAGGCGAACACGACCGCGAGCCGCTTCCACATCGACACCCAGGCCTGGTTCAAGCCGCCCGAACCGGTCCCGCAGCTGGCCGTGCTGGTGGACGCCGTACGGCAGGACAGGCGCCTGCGTCTGACGCTCGCGAGCCGCACGGGCGTGACGCGGGCGGTGGACCCCCTGGGCCTCGTCGCCAAGGCGGGCGTCTGGTACCTGGTCGTCCGGTCCGACCGGGGCATCCGCACCCACCGGGCGTCCAGGATCACGGCGGCGGAGCTCCTGCCGGAGTCCTTCGACCGCCCCGCCGACTTCGACCTGTCGGCCCACTGGGCGGCCTGGACCGCTGAGTTCGAGGCGAGCCTGGACCAACTCGCCGTCACCGTACGGCTGTCGGCGGCGGGCTTGGCGGCACTCCCACAGGTGCTCGGCGACACCGGGCCGGCGCCACGCGCGACCCCTGACCCGGAAGTACCCGACTGGCACCGCCTCGTCCTTCGCTTCGACGACCGGGAGGCCGCCTGCCGTCGCCTGCTCGGCTTCGGCCCCGATGCCGAGGTCCTCGAACCGGCCGACGTCCGGCAGGAGTTGGCGGAGACCGCCCGCCGCACCGCCGCCCGCTACCGGGACCCGACCGACCCCGTGCCATGATCGGCCCATGGCTGTCCGTATCGACCGCGCTGACGTGAGCGACCTCCACCAGGTCCTGGCGGACCACGCCCGCTACTGGGGTGAGCGTGATCTGCGGTCACTCCATCTGACCGCCCTGGTGCAGGAGTTCGGCTCCACCTGCCTGGTCGCCCGCGCCGAGGGCGGCATCCGCGGCTACCTCCTCGGCTTCGTCACCCCCGACCGCACCGGATACGTCCACCTGATCGCGACCCGCGACGACACCCGCGGCACCGGCCTCGGCCGTACCCTCTACGAGGCCTTCACCGCCGCCGCCCGCCGCCAGGGCGCGGTCCGCCTCAAGGCGATCACCTCGCCCGCCAACGAGGGCTCCATCGCCTTCCACCGCGCCCTCGGCTTCCAGGACCGCCTCGCCGAGGACTACGACGGCCCCGGCCGCCCCCGTGTCGTCTTCACCCGCGAACTGCCCTGACTCACCCGCGAACTACCCTCATTCATCCGCGATCTGCCGCGAGGACCGCTTCGACCAGCGGCGCCGGCGAGTTCTCCGGCCGCCGCCCGGCGGTGTCGACGACCAGGCGCTCCCGGTTCCACGGCTCGTACTCCCGCTCGGTGAGCTGTGCCCAGTCGGGCAGCGGCAGGTCGGGGATGTCCACCGAACGTGACTCCGCGCGGCGCCGGTGCTCGTCCGGATCGGAACAGACGACCTCCACCGCCAGGACCGGCACCCCGGCGCGTACGGCGGCATCCCGCCAGGCGTCACGCGTCACGGCCAGCGGGTTGACCGACTCGGCGATCACGGTGTGCCCCTGCCGCAACTGCTCCTCGGCGAGGGCGTACCCCACGACAGAGCCCACGTGGCCGCCAGGAGCCGGGCGAGCGTGGTCTTGCCGGTGGTGGGCACCCCGCCGAGGACGATCGGCATGCCCCTACTCCCACACTCGCCGCACCGCCGAAAGCCGTGTGGCCGGTGCTCGTCTCCCTCCCCCGAAGGCGACGAGCACCGGCCATTTCCCCCGGCGCCGGACAGTGGTCCAGCCTCGTCCGTGTGCGATCTGTTCGTGCTGGGTCACCAGCACATGACCGCGGTTTCCCCCGAACCCCACGCGGAGTACAGGCGCACACGGACGAAGTAGCGGCGGCCCTTGACGAGACGGGCCCTGAGTGTGGCGTTGTGCGGAGTGCCTCCGTCGTCCCGGCCGCAGAGGTAGCGGGCTTCCCCGTCCCGTTCCTCGAAGACCACCACGACGGTGTCGCTGTCACCGAAGGTGCCCACGGTGTACTCGCGGGTCTCCGGCGGTTCCACGGTGAAGTCGGCCTGCTCGCCCGGCCCGAGCCCGAGCGGCACGGACCGGAAGGGCACCAGCGCGGGCGGCCGGACCTGCTCGGTCGGCGGGTACCAGCGCAGGGCGTACTCCTTGTCGGCGGCCGACAGGGTGCCGGGCGGGTTGAGGCCCGCGCGGAACTGCTCCGGTGCCAGGATCAGCCCCGCCTCGAAGGGGTACTCCATGATCGACTGCGGGTCCCAGACGGAGCCGTTGACCTCGTCCGGGTCGAGCTTGCGCAGGATGTTGAAGAACGTCCGGTCCCGGCTCCAGAAGTTCGGCGGGCCCGCCAGGTCGGCGTAGACGGCCTCGTCGTCCCAGTGGATCCCGGCGAACGGACTCTGGTGCTCGTGCAGCATGCCGAGCACGTGCCCGATCTCGTGCAGGGCCGTCCCGCGCTCCCCGGGCGCGGTCAGGTCCCAGCCGAGGTTCATGGTGCGCTCGTGCACGCCGATCCGCAGGGCGTCCTTGCCCACGGTCGACCAGGATCCGTCGCCGAGCTGGAACCCGATGCGCAGCTCGGCCTCCGAACGGTCGCCGACCTCGGTGAACCGCACCCCGACGCCGAGGTCCTGCCACTCCTGGAAGCAGTCGCGCACCACGTCCCGCTGCTCCTCGGCGCCCACCCACGACACCCACCGGGACTGCCCGGTCCCCGGAACAGGAATGACCGACCCGTCGGTGTCGCCGTCGAAGAAGCAGTAGTGCAGGACCGTGCTGTTGACCCACATCCGACCGCCGCCGACGAGCGCGCTCAGCCGCTCGGCGGCCAGCCCCGGAGCGAATCCCGGAGCCGACTGCTGCGCGAGGGAGCAGTAGCGTGCGGTCATGGGTTTCAGCGTGCCGTCGGGCGTCCGGGGGCGCCTGAGTCGGGGGCTACTCAAGTCCCCCTGTATCAGACCTGAGTAGCGGTGCTCCTGTTTCCGTGACGACTTTCGAACGGGACGCGAAGACCCTGGAGCTGCCCTGGCCGTTCACCGGGCGGCAGGACGAACTCGAGCTGATCCGCGGGTCGGTGGCGGGGGGCCGGCTCGGCATCGTGGTGACCGGCCCGGCGGGGCGGGGCAAGACCCGGCTGGTCACGGAGGCCGTGCGCGGTACCGACTGCGCCAGGGTGGCGGGCACGCCCGAGACCCGCGGCCTCCCGTTCGCCGCCTTCACGCACCTCCTGCCGGAGAGCGTCTCCCTGCATCGCGCGGTTCAACTGCTGTCAGGCGTACGACTGTTGCTGGTCGACGACGCCCATCTGCTCGACGACGCCTCGGCCGCCCTGGTCCACCAGCTCGCCGTGCACGGCCGCACCCGGCTCGTGGTCGTCGCCACCGACGGAACACGGGCGCCGGGCGCGATCTCCCGCCTGTGGACCGGTGAACTGCTGCCGCGGCTCGCCCTGGAGCCGCTCCCGCGCGAGGAGACCGCGCAGTTGCTCGCGGCCGGTGCGGGTGGCCTGGAGGCGCTCACCGTCAACCGGCTGTACCGCCTGTGCCAGGGCGATCTGCGGCTGCTGCGCGAACTCGTGGGCGCGGTGCGTGAACAGGGGCTCCTGGAGCGGGTCGCGGACTCGGCCGAGTGGGAGTGGCGGGGCCCGGTGCCGGTCACCGCGACCGTGCGCGAACGCACCGCGGAGCTCCTGGAGCGCACGGGTCCCGGTGAGCGCGAGACCCTGGACCGGCTGGCGTTCGGCGAGCCGCTGGCCACGGACGCCGACACGCTCGACCTCGCCGCGCTCGAAGCCCTGGAGGCCGACGGCCTGGTCCACGTCGACGACCACGGCACCGCCCGTCTCGCCCACCCCCTCCACGGCCCGGTACGCCGGGCGGCGGCCGGACGCCTCAGGGCCCGCCGCCTGGCCCGCACGCCGTCCGACCGCACGGCCGCCCTGGAGACCGAGACGGCCACGCTGACCCGTGCGATCGCCGAGACGGACGTACGGGCCGTGCCGGCGCCGGTGGGGGAGTGGCTCGTGGACGAGGGCACCGGCATCCCGGCCCCGCACGCCGCCGTACGAGCCCACTTCGCCCGTCTGCGAGGGGAACTCCGGGAAGCGGCGGCCTGGGCGAGGGAGGGCCTGCGCACCACCCCCGACGACCGACTGTGCCGACTCGAACTCACCTTGGCGACAGCGCAGTTGGGGGACCCGGGGTCGGTGGTGACATGGGCGGGGGAGCCGGGGTCGGTGGCCGCACGGTCGGGCGACTCGGAGTCGGTGGCGGCGCAGGCCGGTGCCTCCGGGGCGGTGGTGCCGCGGGCAGATGATCCGGAGCCTGCCGTCTCGGAGGCCGGAGCCGACCACCGCCGGTCGCCCGCCCCCTCGGCCCGGCCCGGAGATCCCGGTACCGCCGTCTGCCGAGGGACCGCCAGTGGCGACCCCTCCTCGGACGCCCCTGCCGGACCAGCCGGTCAGCCCGCCCACCTCACCACCGACTCCGGCGCCCCTCGACCCACCGCGCCTACGACCCCCTCACCCGGTCAGCCCGCCCACCTCGCCACCGACTCCGGCACCCCCCGACCCACGCCACCCACGCCCCCCTCAGCCGGCGCAGCCACCTGGTGGGCCGCTGCTCGCGGGGATCTCGACGCCGCTCTCGACGCGGTCGGTGCGGAGCCGTACGACGCTGTCCGGCTCGGGGCGCCCGAGCGGGCCGCCGGCAGGCTCACCGGGGTCTTCGCCGTGCACGCGGACGCGCTCGCCCGGGGCGACGGGCCCGCCCTCGACCAGGCGGCGCACGCCCTGGAGGAGCGCGGTTTCCTGCTCTTCGCCGCCGAGGCCTACGCGCAAGCCGTACGCGCGCACCGCGACCCCGGCGCCGCCCGCACCTCACGCACCCGTGCCGTCGCGCTCGCCCGCCGCTGCCAGGGGGCCCGCACCCCGGCCCTGGCGGGCCTGGTCCTCGGTGAACTCACCGCCCGCCAGCGGCAGATCGTCACCCTTGCCGCCGCCGGGCTGACCAACCGGCAGATCGCGGAGAAGCTCACCCTGTCGGTCCGCACGGTCGGCAACCACCTCTACAGCGCCTACACCCGCCTCGGCGCGAGCGACCGCGACGCGCTGCCGTGCCTGGTGGAGCTGCCCGAGGCACAGCCGGCCTGAGCCGGACACCGGACCGGGGCGGTCTGACCCCCAGTATTCGGGGGAGGGGTCAGGCCGCCCCACGCACGTCGCCCACCTTTGACACCTCACGCCGCCCCGAACGCCGAGAACGCCCACCCCGTCGCCTGGTGCACCGAGTCCCCCGGCAGCGCCGCCCGCGCGTCCCGCAACGCCTCCGCCATCGACGCCCCCGCCCCGAGCCCCTTGTGCAGCGCGAGCATCAACGGCACCACCGCCTCGTCGTTGACCGGCGCACTGCACGCCACCACCCCCGCTGTACCCAGCGGCAGCAACGCGGTGACCAGGCCCAGCAGTTCGTCCGCGCCGACCGACGCGAACCGGGCGGTGTCGCAGCAGGACAGGATGATCCGGTACGGGCTGCGGTCGAGGCGCTCGAAGTCATGCACGATCAGCGGCCCGTCGGCCATCCGCAAGGACGAGAACAACGGGCTGTCCGCACGGAACGTGCCGTGTGCCGCGATATGGGCCAGCGCCGCCCCGTCCAGTTCCTCCAACACCCGCGGCACGCGCGCCTCGTCGTACTCCAGGACCGTCGCGGAGCCGTGCCGTCCGGCGAGTTCCGGCACCTCGGCGCCCCCGGTCGCAAGACCCGGCCCGCGCACCAGCACCTGGCGCCCGCCGGCCGGCGCCGCCGTCTCGCGCGCCCGCAGCCAGCTGCTGGCCGACGGCGACACGCTGAACACCCGCTCCCGCAGCGACGGCAGCAGCGCCCACGGCACCCGGTGCAGCCGCCCCGGCGGCACCACCACGACCGGCCCGGAGCCGAGCCGAGCCGCGGCCGGGCCCAGCAGCAGCTCCTCCAGCCGCCGCCCCGCCGCCTCCACCACCGGAAGCCGCGCCTCCGCACCCGGGTGCGCGAGCCGCCGCAGCCCCGCCTGCACGTGCTCCGCCTCGCGCTCCGCGTCGGCCAGCAGTCCGCCCTCGAACCGCCGCACCCGCCCCTGCCCGCACAGCAGCACCTGCACCCGCCCGTCGAGCACGGCCAGTTCGACCAGCCGTACGTCGTCACCGAGCCGTTCCAGCAGGCGGCCCGGGTCGAAGCGGTAGCCGTCGCCGGGCGCGTCGCCGCGGATGTGGTGGGTGCGGGAGCGGATCTCCCGTTCCAGGCGCCGCTGCTCACGCTCCAGCGCCGGCATGGGCCGCCCCTCCATCCGGGCCGCCTCCGCACGCGCGGCGATCTCCCGGAACGCGGTCAGATCGCCCAGCAGCCCGGGGTCGGCCGGCGGGCGGGCCGGCGGGGCGGACAGCGCGGTGGCCCGCCAGCGCTCGCTCCACACCAGCAGCCGCCGCGGCCCGCCCGAGGCGAGCGAGGCCCGCGCGGCCAGCGCGGCGAGCTCCGCGCCCTGCGCCGTGGCCCGTGCCCGCAACTCCGAGGCGCCCAGGGTCGTACGGTGGTCGTCCAGCACGTCCAGGCCGCGGCGGCAGGCCTCCAGGACCCGCCGGTCGGAGCCCACGGCCCGCGCCCACAGCGCCCGGGCCGCCCAGCCCGTCATCCGCGCCAGCGGCGGCCCGCTGTGCCGGCTGCGCGCGGCGACCTCCAGATGCCGCTGGGCGTCCTCGTGCCACCCCAGGTCGAGCGCGATCCGGCCCGCCAGCAGCGAGGCCTCGGGGGCCGCCGGCGCGCCGAAGGAGGCCAGCCGCTCCGCGACCGCCGCCGCGTCCGCGACCAGCCGCCCGGAACCCCGCCCGGCGGCGACCCGCGCCTCGATCAGCACCAGCCGGGCATGCGTCTCCCACCAGGTGCGCCGCTGCCCCGCGAACAGCCGTACGGCCAGGTCGGCACGGGCGATCGCGGTGTGCGCGTCCCCTTCGAGCCGGGCCGCCCGCGCGGCGGCGAGCAGCAGTTCCGCCTTGAGGGTGGACTGCCCGCCGATGCCGTCCAGGACCTTGATCGCCGCGTCCGCCTCCGCGAGTGCCTCCCGGGCGAGCCCCGCCGCCATCAGGACCTCGCAGCGCCGGATCGTGAGCATGAACGTCGGTGTGCCGAGCTTGGCGTACCGCTCCTGCGCCTCGTCCAGCAGCCGCAGCGCGGCCGGAATGTCTCCCGACCGGAAGGCGGCGAGGCCTCGGCTCTCCACCGCGTCGGCCTTGTCGTGCTCCTGGCCCGTGGTGTCCCACAGTGCCTCCGCCGCCGTGAAGTCGGCGTCCGCCCGCTCCACCGCGCCGAGCGCCAGATGCACGGTGGCCCGCAGGGTCAGCGCTCGCGCGGTCCAGATCACGTCGTCGGCCTGCCGCAGCACCGGCACCGCCCGCCGTACGTCCTCCAGCGCCGCCCGGTGCCGGCCGAG
Source organism: Streptomyces griseorubiginosus (assembly GCF_036345115.1). Lineage (GTDB taxonomy): Bacteria > Actinomycetota > Actinomycetes > Streptomycetales > Streptomycetaceae > Streptomyces > Streptomyces griseorubiginosus_C. Next base: position 1,170,353 of record NZ_CP107766.1, on the reverse strand, counting down.
CACCCATGAGGCGTACGCGCGCCGGAACAGGACCTGCGCCCTGGTGTGTCCGCTGCTGACCGCGACGCCCCGCTCCAGTGACTCCAGACCCTGCCGGGTCCGCCCCGCGTGCACCAGCGCCACCCCCAGCGCGGCCAGCGCGTCCGCCTCCCGGTCGGTCGACTCCGAGCGCGCGCCGAGATCGCGGGCCCGGCGCAGATGCTCCAGGGCGATCCGCATGTCGCCCCAGTCCCGCTGCCAGATGCCGATCACCTGGTGGGCGACGGAGGCGTGCAGCGGTGAGGGATCCGAGCCCAGTACTTCCTCTGCCCTCGCCAGCGCCTGGTTGGGGGCGGCGAACACCATCGGCAGCAGTTCGAGAACCTGGTCGCTTCCCGCCGTCACCCCAAGGATGGTAGTGGCCCAGGTGGCAGGCCACACCGGTTTGGCGCTGTATCAATCACCGGACCCGCGGCTCTGACTGACGACCGCCGCCTCAGGAGGACACGCCATGGCACCTCAGCGATTCCACGAGCAGTTCGACCAGATCCAGCGCTCCATGCCCGACGTCCCGCTGGCCCTCGGACCCGACGACGCCTCGGAGTTCATCTACGAGAAGGGTGTCGTCCTCGCCCGCGACGGCCGCGACGCGGCGCTCGTCGAGGAGACCGTGCGCAGCCACTTCACCGCGGCGACCGGTCTGACCGGCGACTACGTGCGCCGGGACAGCCCCGAGACCAACCGCTCCGGCATCACCCGGATCAAGGTCGGCGACCCGGGCCACGGCGACCGGCGCGGCGACCGCGCCGTCACCCACGCCCTGCGCGCCATGAGCGAACGAGAAGGACGCGCCGGGCACCGGATCGTCAGCCGCAACCACGTGGTCTCCATCGCGGTCAACTCCTGCCCCGGCGACGAGCCCGTGCCCGCCTCGCTCAGCCAGGGCACCAACCCGGCCCCCGCGGAGGCGGGTCACGACCCCGACACCTCCGTGGGCGTCCTCGTCGTCGACAACGGCCTCACCCACGACCACGCACTCGTGCCGCTCCTCGCCCACGTCGAGGGCGACCTGCACGGCACCGAGACGGACGCGGCAGGAAACCTCCTCCAGTACGTCGGCCACGGCACCTTCATCGCCGGTGTCCTCGCGGCCGTCGCACCCAACACCGACATCACCGTCCGCAACACCCTCAACGACGCGGGCGCCATCCTGGAGTCCGAGCTCGGCGAGAAGCTCTTCGAGGCCGTCGACGGCGGCTGGCCCGACATCATCAGCCTCTCCGCGGGCACCTCCAACGGCCGCACCGACGGACTGCTCGGCATGGACGCCTTCATGCAGGAACTGCGCGCCCACGACACCCTGTTGGTCGCCGCCGCCGGCAACAACGCCAGCGCCAGCCCCTTCTGGCCCGCCGCCTACGCCGACCTGCCCGACTACCGGGACGTCGTCCTGTCGGTCGGCGCGCTGCGCGGGGACGGCGAGTTCGGCGCCTGCTTCAGCAACCACGGCTCCTGGGTGAAGGTCTACGCCCCCGGCGAGCGCCTCACCAGCACCCTCACCGGCTTCGACGCGCCGGTGCCGTACGCGTACCAGCACTCCACCTACGACGCCTGCCGGTACGGCTTCACCTACGTGTGCACCTGCCAGTCCCCGTCCCACGTCGGCGTGTTGAGCGAGGACGGCACCATCGCCAAGCCGGACCAGGTGATGTTCGAGGGGTACGCGCACTGGAGCGGCACCTCCTTCGCCACCCCGGTCGTCGCCGGACTGGTCGCCGCCCACATGACCGCGAACAAGGAGACCGACCCGCGCGCCGCCCGGCAGCAACTGCTCGCCGGCAACACGCAGTTCGCCGAAGTGCGCGGGGCGCACGTACCGGCGCTGCGGCCGGCCGGCTGGCGACCGGTGCCGGTCGTGCAGCGTCCGGTCGGCGCATGAGGGCCGGAGTGGTCCCCTCCACGGCGTACGATGACTTGCCGTACACGAGGGGTGGGACCGTGGACCGAGCAGATGTCGGTGCGCTGGTCCAGTCCGCCGTCGACGGTGACGCGGCGGCCTGGAAGGCGCTCGTGGAAGGGCTGAGCCCACTGGTGTGGTCGGTGGTGCGTTCGCACCGGCTCTCCGACGCCGACGCGCACGAGGTGTACCAGACCGTCTGGTTCCGCTTCGCCCAGCACCTGGGGCGGATCCGCGAACCCGACAAGGCCAAGTCCTGGCTGGCCAGCACCGCGCGCCACGAGTGCCTGAAGGTGCTCAAGAGCTTAAGGCGGCTGACCGTCACCGACGATCCGCAGCTCCTGGACCGGATCAGCGAGGACCGTACGCCCGAGCAGTCGTTCATCGACTCCGAGGAAGCCGCCGCGCAGAGCGAGCGGGTACGGCACCTGTGGCAGGAGTTCGAGGAACTCGGCGACCGCTGCCGGCAGTTGCTGCGCATCCTGATGGCCTCCCCGAAACCCGGCTACCAGGAGGTGTCCGCCGCCCTGGGGATCGCGGTGGGCAGCATCGGACCACTGCGCCAGCGCTGCCTGAGGCGGCTGCGGGCGCGGCTCGAAGCCCGGGGGGCGGTATGAGCGGCTACGACGACCTCGACGACTTCACCGAAGAGGCCCTGCCCGACGAGGAGTTCGCCCTGGACCTGCTGGAGGAGGAGCTCCGGCGGGCCACCGCCATCCTGGACCCCGTGCCGCCGGCCCTGCGGCAGATCGCCGTCGAGGCGTTCGCGCTGCACGACCTGGACAGCCGTATCGCCGAACTCTCCTTCGACTCGGTGGTCGACGCCATCCCGGTGCGGGGAGCCGCGGCCGCGCCCCGGATGCTGACCTTCCACGCGGGCGAGGTGACCGTCGACGTCGAACTCACGCCGCAGGGCCTGATGGGACAGGTGCTGCCGCCCCAGTCGGCCCGGATCGAGGTGCTCAGCGGCCCCCAGGCGGGCGCGCCGCTCACCACCGACGACATGGGGCGCTTCACCTGCGAGGTGTCCCCGGCGGGCCCCTTCGCGCTCCGGTTGCGCACCGGCGGGGAAGTGATCGTCACCGACTGGCTGACCGTCTGAACCGCGAGCCGCGGCGGGGGCGGAGCGGAGGTCAGCGCAGGGCGTCCACGAGTGCGGCGAGGGACCGGGCGAGGGGGTGGATGCCCGGTCCGGCGGGCCCGCCCGGCTCGGTCATGTACGTGTCCCGCCGGATCTCGACCATCAGGGCACTCACCCGGGGATCGCGGCCGTAGAACTCCAGCGGTACGTACGTCCCGCTGAACGGGCTGTCGAGGCCGGCCTCCCCGAACGCCTCCCTGGCGGCGGCGACCAGCTCGGGCGGGGTGTGGAACGAGTCGGTACCGAGGCAGACGGGCGGCCGGGGTCCCTCGCCGTGCAGTTCGTAGGGCAGTGGCTCGCTGGGATAGGAGTGCACGTCGATGATCACGGCCCGTCCGACGGCCTTCAGCCGCTCGGCGACGGCGTCGGTCATGGCGCGGGCGTACGGCCGGAAGTAGCGGGCGACGAGCGGCTCGGGGTCGGTGTCCGCGGGCCGGAGCTCCTCCCGGTGGGTGGTCCGCGTGTACACGGCCCCCATGCCCACGGCGAGCATCTCCTCCCGCTCGTCCGGGAACCGCTCGGGGTCCACGACCAGCCGGGAGAGCCGGTTCACGAACCGCCACGGGGTGGTGGCGGCCAGCCCGGCGGCCACCTCGGCGAGCTGCGCCGTGTGCGCGTCGACGATGTGGTCGAGCTCCCGCTCCAGCGCGGGATCGTCCAGTACGATCCCCGCCCGCACCTCGGCCGGTATCTCCCGCGCGGAGTGCGGCACATGGAGGATCACCGGCGACTCCCCGGCGCCGGGCAGGAGGTCGAAAGAGGGCATACGGCTGCTCCCGGGGCGTTGTCAGTGGCGTGGTGCACCATCTCAGCATGAACATCAGCGACCAGCGGGTGCGGGCCCACCCCTTCCTCGACGCGCTCTACCGGGACGGCTGGTACCCCGACCGCGCGGTGGACCGGGGCAAGGAGATCCTGCTGCGCCTGTGCGCCCGCATCGAGACCGACCGCCCCACCGACCTGGCCGCCCTGTACGTCCTCACACAGGCGGCCACGGAGGAGTTCAACACCCTCCAGGACGACGACTTCGACATCGAGACCGTGGCCCGCGAGGAGATAGCCGAGGAGTTCCGCTTCATCGCCCGGACGTACGGCTTCGAGAACGCGGACGTGGAGGAACTGATAGCCACCCGGGACTGGTGAGCGACCCGGGCGTACGGTTGCTTGCGGCTTGCTGACCCCCGCCTCCTGCCCCCCCGCCTGGCGCCTGCCGCGGGCCGGGACTCCTGGTGGGCCTTCCGCGGAGGGAGCCACGCGGACCGGGTACGGGGGTGTCGGCCGGCGGGGCCGCTGGTCAGGTCCCGCCGGTCACCCGTCCGGCTCCGGCAGGCCTCCGCACCGGAGATGATTCCCGCCGCATGCCCCCGACAGGACCCGCCACGAACACGACCTGCGCCGGCCCCACCCCCTCGGCTCAGCACCCGCCCCCCGACACACCCCCGCCCCGGTCGGACCGCAGTCGACCGGGGCGGGGATCAGGGAGCCGGTGCTGTCCCCGGAGGGACTCGCGTCAGCTGAGGGTCGCCAGGGCCTCGTTCCACGTCGTCGACGGGCGCATGACCTTCGCGGCCTTCGCCGGGTCGGGCTGGTAGTAGCCGCCGATGTCGGCCGGCTTGCCCTGGACGGCGTTCAGCTCGTCGACGATCTTCTGCTCGTTCGCGGCGAGCGTCTCGGCGAGCGGGGCGAAGGCCTTCGCCAGGTCCGCGTCGTCGGTCTGCGAAGCCAGCTCCTGGGCCCAGTACAGGGACAGGTAGAAGTGGCTGCCGCGGTTGTCGATGCCGCCGACGCGACGGGTCGGCGACTTGTCCTCGTTGAGGAAGGTCGCCGTGGCGCGGTCCAGCGTGTCGGCCAGCACCTTCGCGCGGGAGTTGCCCGTGAAGTCGGCGTACTGCTCAAGCGACGGGACCAGCGCGAAGAACTCACCGAGCGAGTCCCAGCGCAGGTAGTCCTCCTTGACCAGCTGCTGGACGTGCTTCGGCGCGGAACCGCCGGCACCCGTCTCGAACAGACCGCCGCCCGCCATCAGCGGGACCACCGACAGCATCTTGGCGCTGGTGCCCAGCTCCAGGATCGGGAAGAGGTCGGTCAGGTAGTCACGCAGGACGTTGCCGGTCACCGAGATGGTGTTCTCGCCGCGGCGGATGCGCTCCACCGACAGCTTGGTGGCCTCGACCGGCGCGAGGATCCGGATGTCCAGGCCCTCGGTGTCGTGCTCCGGCAGGTACGCGTTGACCTTGGCGATCAGGTTCGCGTCGTGCGCACGGGTCTCGTCCAGCCAGAACACGGCCGGGTCGCCGGTGGCGCGGGCGCGGGTGACGGCCAGCTTCACCCAGTCCTTGATCGGCGCGTCCTTGGTCTGGCAGGCCCGGAAGATGTCACCGGCCGAGACCGTCTGCTCGATCAGCACGTTGCCGGCCTGGTCGACGAGCCGGACCGTACCCGTGGTGCGGATCTCGAAGGTCTTGTCGTGGGAGCCGTACTCCTCGGCCTTCTGCGCCATGAGGCCGACGTTCGGCACCGAACCCATGGTGGACGGGTCGTAGGCGCCGTTGGCCCGGCAGTCGTCGATCACGGCCTGGTAGACACCGGCGTACGAGGAGTCCGGCAGCACCGCGAGGGTGTCGGCCTCCTGGCCGTCCGGGCCCCACATGTGGCCGGAGGTGCGGATCATGGCCGGCATCGAGGCGTCGACGATCACGTCGGACGGCACGTGCAGGTTGGTGATGCCCTTGTCGGAGTCGACCATCGCGAGCGCCGGGCCCTCGGCGAGCTCGGCGTCGAAGGACGCCTTGATCTCGGCACCCTCGGGCAGCGACTCCAGGCCCTTGTAGATGCCGCCCAGACCGTCGTTCGGGGTCAGACCGGCGGCGGCCAGCGTGGCGCCGTACTGCGCGAAGGTCTTCGGGAAGAACGCGCGCACCACGTGACCGAAGATGATCGGGTCCGAGACCTTCATCATCGTGGCCTTGAGGTGCACGGAGAACAGGACGTCCTCGGCCTTGGCGCGGGCGATCTGCGCGGTGAGGAACTCCCGCAGCGGGGCCACGTGCAGCACGGACGCGTCGACGACCTCGCCCTCGAGGACCGGTACGGACTCGCGCAGCACGGTGGTGGAGCCGTCGTCGCCGACCAGCTCGATCCGCAGCGAGCCGGCCTCGGAGATCACGACGGACTTCTCGGTGGAGCGGAAGTCGTCCACGCCCATGGTCGCCACGTTGGTCTTCGAGTCCGAGGACCAGGCGCCCATGCGGTGCGGGTGGGTCTTGGCGTAGTTCTTCACCGAGGCGGGGGCGCGGCGGTCGGAGTTGCCCTCACGCAGCACCGGGTTCACGGCGGAGCCCTTGACCTTGTCGTAGCGGGCCTGGATGTCCCGCTCCTCGTCGGTCTTCGGGTCGTCCGGGTAGTCCGGCAGCGCGTAGCCCTGCGCCTGCAGCTCGGCGACCGCGGCCTTGAGCTGCGGGATCGACGCCGAGATGTTCGGCAGCTTGATGATGTTGGCCTCGGGCGTCTTCGCCAGCTCGCCCAGCTCGTGCAGGGCGTCCGGGATCCGCTGGTCCTCGGTCAGGTACTCCGGGAACACGGCGATGATCCGCCCGGCCAGCGAGATGTCCCGCGTCTCCACGGAGACACCCGCCTGCGAGGCGTACGCCTGGACCACCGGCAGGAAGGAATACGTCGCCAGGGCCGGGGCCTCGTCAGTGTGCGTATAGATGATGGTCGAGTCAGTCACCGGGTGCTCCGCTCCACGTCTGCAACATTGCTCGACATCAAGATATCTCGTGATCGACCCCGGCTCGACAGGGGTCCGGGCACACGTTCCCGGAACTCGTGCCGCCACCGAGGCAACGCAAGCGTCCGATCTTGTGGTCATGCAGGGTGATCACACTCGTCCGACGGCCGGACCCGACCGAACCGGCCGCCCGAGAGAAAAGCGGACCATGAGATATCGCACCAGAGTGACGGCCCCGGCAGCTCTGCTCGGCACGGTGGCGGCCCTGTCCCTGGCCTCCCCGGCACACGCGGACCCGGAGACCGGCACCACTGGCCCGGAGACCGGCACGCCCGGGCCGGAGACCCTGGGGGATGCCGTCTACCCGAGCCTCGGCAACGACGGCTACCGCGTCTCGGCGTACCACCTCGACCTCGCGTACGACGCCGCCACCCGGCTCGTCGAGGCGACGGCGACGCTGACGGTCACCGCCACCCAGGAGCTGAGCCGCTTCTCCCTGGACGCGTCGGGCCTGGACATACGCACCGTGACCGTGGCCGGTGAGCCGGCCGCGTTCGAGCAGGCGGACGAGAAGCTGCGGATCACCCCCGTCACCGCGCTGCCCGCGCGGGGGACGGCCACCGTCGTCGTGGCGTACGGCGCCGACCCGCGCCGCACCCTCGCCCACACCGCCTGGGTCCCCACCCCGGACGGCTTCGCGGTCTGCCCCCAGCCGAACTCGGCGCACACCGTCTTCCCGTGCAACGACCACCCCTCGGACAAGGCGGACTTCACCTTCCGGGTCACCGTCCCGGCCGGTCTCAAGGGCGTCGCGAGCGGCCGGCTGGTGAGCGCCGAGGATCTCGGCGACGGCCGGACCGCGTACTGCTACGCGTCCCGGGAGCCGATCGCCACCGAGCTGGTGCAGATCACGGTCGGCGACTACGTGATCAAGGACCGGCAGGGTCCGCACGGCCTTCCGCTCCGGGACGTCGTCCCGACCGCCCGGGCCACCGCCCTGGAACCGGCGCTCGCCCTCACCCCGAACCTGGTGAGCTGGATCGAGCAGCGGCTCGGCGCGTTCCCGTTCGAGACGTACGGCCTGCTGCCCTGCAACAACGACGCCTCGAACGCCTTCGACTTCACGGGCCTGGAGACCCAGACCCTCACGCTGTACAAGCCGAACTACCTGCTCCAGGCGGAGAAGAGCATCGGCTCGCACATGATGCACGAGCTGGTCCACTCGTACTTCGGCAACAGCGTCAGCCCCGCCACCTGGTCCGACCTGTGGCTCAACGAGGGCCACGCCGACTTCTACGGGCTGCTGTACCGCTACGAGCGCGGCTGGGCCGACTCCCTCGGCCTGACCACGATGGAAGCCCGTATGAAGGACACGTACGCGCGCGGCGACCAGTGGCGGAAGTCCTCGGGCCCGGTCGCCGCCCCGAACGCGGTGAACCTGTTCGACAGCCAGCGCTACCTCGGCGGCGTCCTCGTCCTGTACGCGCTGCGCCGGCAGGTCGGCGAGACGGTCTTCGCCGCGATCGAGTCGACGTTCCTGGAGCGCTTCCGCAACTCCTCGGCGTCCACCGCCGACTACATCGCCGTCGCCTCGGAGGTCTCCGGCACGGACCAGTCCGGCTTCCTGCGGGACTGGCTCTACGGCACGAAGACCCCGAGGATGCCGGGCCACCCGGACTGGACGGTCACCCCGGCGGTGTCGACCCTCCGCACCCCCCAGACCCGCCCGAGCGCCCCGCACGACAACTCGGCGACCCTGTAACCGACCTGGTCGCACCGGCGCCGCCTACGGATCGACTCGCCCCCGCAACGCCCTCGCGCGATCACGCTGCATGGGGCGTTGCGGGGTCGATGGGTCGATGGGTGGATGCCGGGGTGCCGGGGTGCCGGGGTGCCGGGGTGCGATTGCCGATGTGACGGGTGGGGCGCTGCTGGGTCGTGTTCCGATCAGCCAGGTGCTGAGTGCAGGACGCCGACGCGCTCGGACGCCGATGCGCGGGGCGCGCCCACGCCAGGGGCGCTGACAGACCGGGTGCTGATGGGCAGTGTGCTGGTGGGCCGGGCGCCGGTGACAGTTCGTGCCGCTCCCCGGCGTCCCCAACACCGCCCCACCGCCTACCCCCACCTAGTCGAGCCGAGTCGCAGGCAGTTCGTTCGGCTCGATGACCGTCTCCGCGCCCCGCTGGTGAGGGATCGAGACCGAGCCCTGCTGGAGGGCGACGGTTCGCGTGGGGGCCGGGATGCGGATGCCCTCCTCGCGGTAGCGCTTGTGGAGCTGCTTGATGAACTCGTGCTTGATGCGGAACTGGTCGCTGAACTCCCCGACGCCCAGGATGACCGTGAAGCCGATCCGCGAGTCGCCGAAGGTGTGGAAGCGGACCAGCGGTTCGTGCTCGGGGACCGCGCCCTCGACCTCGGTCATGACCTCGGTGACGACCTCGCAGGTGACCCGCTCGACGTGCTCGAGATCGCTGTCGTAGGCCACCCCGACCTGCACCAGGATCGTCAACTGCTGCTCGGGACGCATGAAGTTGGTCATGTTCGTCTTGGCGAGCTCCCCGTTGGGGACGACGATCAGGTTGTTGGAGAGCGCGCGGACCGTCGTCTGACGCCAGTTGATGTCCTCGACGTAGCCCTCCTCGCCGCTGCTCAGGCGGATGTAGTCGCCGGGCTGGACCGTCTTGGACGCGAGGATGTGGATGCCCGCGAAGAGGTTGGCGAGCGTGTCCTGGAGGGCCAGCGCGACCGCGAGACCACCGACGCCCAGGGCGGTGAGCAGGGGCGCTATGGAGATGCCCAGGGTCTGGAGCACCACCAGGAAGCCGATCGCCAGGACCAGCACGCGGGTGATGTTGACGAAGATCGTGGCCGACCCCGCGACCCCCGAACGGGACGTGGTGACCGTCCGCACCAGCCCCGCGACCAGCCGCGCCGCCGCCACCGTGACGACGAAGATCAGCAGCACGGTCAGGACCTGGTTGACGGTCCGCTGAACCCCCTTCGTGAGCGGCAGCGCCGCCGCGGCGATCGCGATACCGCCCGCGATCGCCGCCGAGGGCACCACGGTCCGCAGCGCCGCCACGATCACGTCGTCACCGCCCCACTTGGTGCGGTCCGCGTGCTTGCCGAGCCACTTGAGCAGCATGCGCAGCAGGAACGCCGCCACGAGGCCCGCCACCACGGCGATGCCGGCGACGACCAGGTCGTCCATGGTGAGATCCCGTTTGAATGCCGTCACGTTGCCACCTGTTCGAGAAGTGCGGGATGTGCGATCGCATCGGCCGTGTAAAGGTTCCGTGGCCGACGCGACCGCTCATCCTGCCGTATCCGACACAGGAGTTCGTACCTGGCGGGTCGTCGGATCGCCGGGTTTCAGACGATGCCCTCGGAGAGTTCGGCCTGCTCCCGGTCGGAGTACGCGGCCGTCGTGGGCGTCCCGTACGAACGCCGGGCGATGAACCACCACACGGTGGCGAGAAGCAGGACGACGGCCAGCGCCACCGAGGCGTAGTTCATCGTGTCCACCGTCACCGGCGAGGACTGCGGCAGGCAGAACAGCACCGTCACACACGCCACCCACACCACAGCAGTCCATCCGATCGGCCTGCTCCACCGGCCCAGGCTCCACGGACCCGGCTGAAAACGACTCCCCGCGCGCAGCCGCAGGAACACCGGGATGGCGTACGCGGGTGTGATCCCGATGACGTTGATCGCCGTCACCGCGCCATAGGCGGTCGCCGAGTACAGGGAGGGCAGCGCGAGCGCCCCGGCGACCACGACCGACAGCCACACCGCCGCGACCGGCGTCTGCGTCCGGGCGCTGACCTTCCGCCAGAGCGCCGAACCCGGCAGGGCCTTGTCCCGGCTGAACGCGAACACCATCCGGCTGGCCGCCGCCACCTCGGCGTTGCCGCAGAACAGCTGGGCCACGATCACCACGACGAGCAGCGCGCTCGCCCCGTCGGTGCCGAGCCCGTCGAGCAGGATCTGGGCCGGCGGCACCCCGGTCGCGCTGGCCCGGGTGGCGTCGTAGTCCTGGATCGCGAAGGTCAGCCCTGCGAGCAGTACGAACCCGGCGATCCACGACACCCAGATCGAGCGCACGATGCCCTTCGCGGCCGACACCGAGGCGTTGGAGGTCTCCTCGGACAGGTGCGCCGAGGCGTCGTAGCCGGAGAAGGTGTACTGCGCGAGCAGCAGGCCGATCGCGGCCACGTAGACGGGGTTGTGCCAGCCGGTGTCGTTGACGAACTCCGTGAACACGAACGACGGCGACTGGTGGCTGTCCGGGACGATCCACAGGGCGCCGACGATGACCGCGACCCCGGCGAGGTGCCACCACACGCTGACCGAGTTGAGCACGGAGACCAGCCGGACCCCGAACAGGTTCAACACGGCGTGCAGCAAGAGGATCGCCACGAAGATCAGCATCGTCTTCCCCGGCGTCGGCTCGAAGCCCCACTGGAGGTTGGCGAACGCGCCCGCGAACAGGGCGGCGCCGTAGTCGATACCGGCGATAGCGCCGAGCAGACCGAGCAGGTTCAGCCAGCCCGTGTACCAGCCCCAGCGGCGCCCGCCGAGCCGGTCCGCCATGTAGTACAGGGCACCGGACGTCGGATACGCGCTGGTGACCTCCGCCAGCGCGAGTCCCACGCACAGCACGAACAGGCCGACACCGGCCCAGCCCCACAGCATCACGGCGGGGCCGCCCGCCCCCATGCCGAAGCCGTACAGGGTCATGCAGCCGGACAGGATCGAGATCACCGAGAAGCTGATCGCGAAGTTCCCGAAGCCGCCCATGCGCCGGGCGAGCACGGGCCGGTAGCCGAGCTCCCGCAGCCGCTGTTCCTCGTCGGGCTGCGGGACGTCCGGGGATATCGACGGTTCGGATGACATGCGAAGACCTCCGGTGAAGGGGCGGGAGTGGTACGGATGTCAGGTGCCGTGTGCCGCGGACCGGCTGCGCGCCCGCGCCTGGAGGAAGATCTGCACGCCCTCCGCCTGCTCGCCGTCGGCGTCGGCGCGGTAGGACCACGGCAGGGGCGTGTAGTACGGGCCGAGCGCCTCGAAGACCCGGGTCGCCTCCTCGAACCGCAGCGCGCCCCACAGCGCGTGGGCGAGATGGTTGAGGTCCAGCGGGGTGCGCTCCTCGGCGGGGGCCTGCGCGAACCAGCCGTCGTGCGCCCGGCCCGCCTCCCGGACGGCGTCCTCGGCCACCCAGTGCAGGTCGAGCGCCGCACTGTGCCCGCTGCCGCGCCGGTACCGCTCGACCCGCACGTACAGCGGCAGCACGTGGAGCGCGGAACCCGGCGGGGCCGACCCGGCGGCCCAGTGCGCGAAGCCGACCGCCTCCGCCAGCCGCCCCGAGGAGGCCTGCGCGTACAGGAACTGGAGCATGCGGTGGTGGGCCTCGCGGTTGTACGGGTCCCGCTTGTCGGCCTCGGCCAGCAGCCCCCACGGGCCCGGCGGCAGCATCGGCGCCGGTGGCTCCGCCCGGTGCTCCTCCCACAGCAGCCGCTGGTCCAGCTGCGCCAGCGCCAGCAGACACACCCACGGCACCGGGTCGTGGGCCGCGACCCGGGCGGCGGTCCGGCTGACGTCCCAGGCCTCGATCCACAGTTCGTGCGTACGGCGGTGCCGCTCGCGCCGGGCCCGCAGTGCCCGCTCCACCGCGACCCGGGCCCGCATCACCGTGGCCGGCACACTGCCGGGCTCCTCGTCGAGCCAGGTCCGCACCACGTCGGTGCCCGCGGCCGCCGCGGCCAGCACCTGGGTGCGCCGGGTCCACTGCCACCAGGCGGTGGTCCGCTCCAGCAGGCTGCGCATCGACATCCAGCGCCCGGCGCGGACCTCCTGGAGGGCCGCGCGCAGTTCCGGGTCGTGACCCGCGGGATCGTAGACGGGGCGTGCTCCTTCTCTGGCCATCACCCGCCCGCCCCGGACACGGGACCGGGCAGGACGGCGGGGTGGAGTAACAACAGCCCTCCTCGGGGCGGCGGTTGAGGAGATCGCGTGGGACGGCGGTCACTATAGGGGCGCGGAATCGCCCGCACACCACCATCCCGATCATTGCGAACGTCTTTTCACAACAGGTGAGTTGACTGGTGATCAGCCAGTCAACGGACCCGATGCGCGGCTGGTGGGGGCCGCTTGACGGGACACGGACGGCGACGGCAGGCTGTCGGTCAGTGATCACTCGGGAAGGGACGTCATGGGCGGTCCGGTGCTCGCCGTCGACCAGGGCACGTCCGGCACCAAGGCCCTGGTGATCTGCCCCGAACGCGGTGTCATCGGCACCGGGTTCGCCGAGGTACGGCCCCGCCATCTGCCCGGCGGCCTCGTCGAGGTCGATCCCGCCCAGCTCCACGACTCGGTGGTCGAGGCGGGTGCGCGTGCGCTGGCCGAGGCGGGTGAACCCGTGACCGCACTGGGCCTCGCCAACCAGGGCGAGACGGTGCTCGCCTGGGACCCGGCGACGGGCCGGCCGCTCACCGACGCGCTCGTCTGGCAGGACCGCCGGGCGTCGAGCGTGTGCACCGAACTCGCCGCTCACGCGGACGAGTTGCGGGAGCTGACCGGCCTCCCGCTGGACCCCTACTTCGCCGCGCCGAAGATGGCGTGGATACGACGGCACCTCACCCGCGAGGGAGTCGTCACCACCAGCGACACCTGGCTGGTCCACCGGCTCACCGGCGCCTTCGTCACGGACGCCGCCACGGCCGGACGCACCCAGCTCCTCGACCTCGACCGCGCCGAGTGGTCACCGCGCGCCCTCGACCTGTACGGACTGGCCGACGAACGGCTCCCGGAGGTCGTCGACAACGCCCGACAGGTGGGTGTGACAAGGGAGTTCGGCCCGGACATCCCGCTCACCGGCCTGGCCGTCGACCAGCAGGCCGCCCTCCTGGCCCAGCGGATCACCGCACCGGGCGGCGCCAAGTGCACCTACGGCACCGGCGCGTTCCTGCTCGCCCACACCGGGCCCGTGCCCCGACGCGGTGGGGCGGGGCTGGTGAGCTGTGTGGCCTGGCGGCTCGGCGGACGGACCAGCTACTGCCTGGACGGCCAGGTCTACACGGCCGCGTCGGCGGTCCGCTGGCTCACCGACCTGGGCCTCATCAAGGGCGCCGCCGACCTCGACACGGTGGGCGGCTCGGTGCCGGACAGCGGCGGGGTCACCTTCGTCCCGGCCCTCGCCGGACTCGCGGCCCCCTGGTGGCGCGGCGACCTGCGCGGCTCGCTCACGGGGCTGGGCCTGGACACCGGCCCCGGGCACGTGGTGCGCGCCCTGTGCGAGGGACTGGCGGCCCAGGTGGTCGAGCTCGCCGAGGCCGTCGCGACGGACCTCGGCTCACCCCTGGCCACCCTCCGCGTCGACGGCGGCCTCACCCGCTCCGCCCTGCTCATGCAGACCCAGGCCGACCTGCTGCAACGCCCGGTCGAGGTGTCGGCCCTCCCGGACGCGACGGCCCTGGGCGTGGGCGCACTGGCCCGCCTGGGCGCCGAACCCGCCCTCTCCGTCGCCGACGCCCTGCCGGACTGGAAACCGGCCGCGGTGTACGAGCCGAGGGTGTCGGCCGAGGAGGCGGCGGAGCGACTGGCGGTCTTCCGAAGCGCGGTCACGGCACTGCTCGAAGGAACGCCCCGATGACGCGCCCCGCAGGGGCGCGGGGAACTGCGCGACCAGCCACGACGGAGCCGCAGCCGAAGGAAGTCACCCGCCAAGGTCTCCTTCCTTCTTCGCAGTACGACGTCACCGTCATGGGCGCCGGAGTGGTCGGCAGCGCGATAGCCAGGGCTCTCGCCCACCACCCGAACCTCCGCATCGCCCTCCTCGAAGCACAGGACGACATAGGCCAGGGCAGCTCCAAGGCCAACACCGCCATCCTGCACACCGGCTTCGATGCCACCCCCGGCACCCTGGAGGCCCGCCTGGTCCGGGAGGGCGCACACCTGCTCGCCGAGTACGCGACCGCGACCGGCATCCCCGTGGAACCCGTCGGCGCCCTCCTCGTCGCCTGGAACGAGGACCAACTCGCCGCCCTGCCCCGCCTCGCGGAGAAGGCCGAGCGCAACGACTGCCCGGGGACCTCCCTGATAGGCCCGGAAGGGCTCTATGCCCGAGAACCCCACCTCGGCCCCGGCGCGCTCGGCGCCCTGCACGTGCCCGGCGAGAGCATCATCTGCCCTTGGACGACGAACCTGGCGTACGCCACCCAGGCGGTCCGCAACGGCGTCGACCTCCACCTCAACACCCAGGTCAGGACGGTCGGCCGGCACCACGACCACCACGTCCTCGACACGTCACGCGGCCCCCTCCGCACCCGCTGGCTCGTCAACGCCGCCGGACTGCACGCCGACACCCTCGACCGCGCCCTCGGCCACGACGACTTCACCGTCACCCCGCGCCGCGGCCAACTGCTCGTCTTCGACAAGTTCGCCCGCGACCTCGTACACCACATCCTGCTGCCCGTCCCCACGGCACTCGGCAAGGGCGTCCTGGTCGCCCCCACGGTCTACGGCAATGTCCTGCTCGGCCCCACCGCCGAGGACCTCGACGACAAGCGGGCCACCCTCTCCACCGCCGAAGGACTGCGAGCACTCCGCGACCAGGGCCGCCGCATCCTCCCCGCGCTGCTCGACGAGGAGGTCACCGCCGTCTACGCGGGCCTGCGCGCCGCCACCGAGCACGAGGACTACCGCATCACCGCGCACCCGGAGCAGGCGTACGTCACCGTCGGCGGCATCCGCTCGACCGGACTGACCGCCTCGCTCGCCATCGCCGCGTACGTGACGGACCTGCTCGCCGACAGCGGACTGGACCCAGGGCCGGCCGCGGACCTGGACCCGGTCCGCATGCCCAACCTCGGAGAGGCGTTCCCTCGCCCCTACCAGCGGCCCGAACTCATCGCCGCCGACCCGGAGTACGGCACCGTCGTCTGCCACTGCGAGCGGGTGACCCGGGGCGAGATCCGCGACGCGCTCACCGCCACGATCCCCCCGGCCGGACTCGACGGACTGCGCCGCAGGACCCGGGCCCGGGCGGGGCGGTGCCAGGGGTTCCACTGCGGGGCGGCGGTACGGAAGCTGTTCGAGGAGGTGCCCAGGTGAGCCGGGTGCGCCAGGTGGACGTCCTGATCGTCGGCGCCGGCCCCGCGGGACTCGCGGCCGCCGCCCGTCTGGCCACCGCGCGAGTGCCCCGGGTCGAGGTGATGGACCGCGAGTCACAGGCCGGGGGAGTACCACGCCACTGTGCGCACGGCGGCTACGGCACCTGGCGGCACCCCCTGACCGGCCCCGAGTACGCCCGGCTCCTCGTCGGCGCGGCGGAGCGCGCCGGCGCCGTCGTACGCACCCACGTCACCGCCCTCGACTGGGCGGGCCCCCTGGCACTGCACACCGTCGGCCCCGGCGGCCCGGAGACGATCGAGGCACGCGCGGTCGTCCTGGCCACCGGCGCCCGGGAACGCCCGCGCTCCGCTCGGCTGGTGCCCGGCACCCGGCCCGCAGGCGTCTACACGACGGGCGAACTCCAGCAGGCCGTGCACCTGTACGGACAGCGGGTCGGCGCACGCGCCGTCGTGGTCGGCGCCGAGAACGTCTCCTACGCGGCCGCCGCCACCGTACGGGCCGCGGGAGCGGCGGTCGTCGCCATGGTCACCGACCTCCCCCGGCCGCAGACCACCATCGCCCGCGCGGCCGACGCCCGGCTCGGACAAGGGATCCCGCTCCTCACCGACACCACGGTCACCGAACTCCTCGGCCACGGAAGGCTGTCCGGGGTCCGCGTCCGGCACCACGACGGCCGGACGGCCGTACTGCCCTGCGACACCGTCGTGTTCACCGGCGACTTCGTGCCCGAGCACGAACTGGCCCGGCGCGGCGGCCTCACCCTCGACACCGGCACCCGCGGCCCGGTCGTCGACGGCTCGCTGCACACCTCACGGCCCGGCGTCTTCGCCGTCGGCAGTGTGCTGCACGCCGTGGAGAGCGCGGCGACCGCGGCCCGGGAGGGTGCGCACGCGGCCGGTGCCGTTCTCGAAGCGCTCGCGGGAGCCGAACCTCCCGACGGCGTCCCCCTGCTGGTCGAGCCGCCCCTGCGGTGGATCGCCCCCAACCGGGTCACCCCGGCCGACCGCGGACTGCCGTACGTCCTGCGCACGACGGTGCCCCTGAACCGGTCCCTCCTGCACGTCGTTCAGGACGGCCGCACACTGCACCGCCAGGTCCTGCTCCGGGCGCTTCCGAACCGGACCCTCACCCTGGCCGCCCGCTGGACACACCGAGTCGATCCCAAGGGCGGCCCGGTGGCCGTCCAGATCACCTCACGGTGACGCCCGTGCTCGCCCGTCAGATCACCTTCAGCCGCACCAGCGCGCCCAGCGTCAGCGCGCCCGGTACCAGCGGTACCCAGACCGTGATGATCCGGTAGGCGAGCACCACCGCCGTCGCCACGGCCGCCGGGCCGCCCGCCGCCACCAGCGCCACCACCAGGGCCGCCTCCACCGAGCCGACCCCGCCCGGCGTGGGCACCAGCGCCACCGCGCAGGTCGCCGCGAGGTAGGCGAGCGCCATGTGCACGGGGGGCACCGAGAGCCCGAGGGCCTGCCCCACCGCGGCGAGCCCGGCCGCCTGGAGCGCGGGGAAGGCCAGCGAACCGCCCCACAGGGCGAGGGCCCGGGACGGGCGGGAGTGCACCGAGCGCGCCTCGCCCAGCGCGGTCCGCAGGAAGGAGCCGACGGCCGTACGGACCCGGCGGACGCCCGCGAGCACACCCACGGCCACCACCACGACCGCGCCCAGCCCCAGCAGCAGCGGACCGGCCGCCGCGTCCGGCAGCAGCGCGCCGAGGCGCAGCGCGTCGGGGAAGGCGACGAACAGCGCGGCGAGCAGCGCGAGCCGGCCGACCGACTCCGCCAGCAGATACAGGGCGAGCGCGGCCGAGGAGCGGGCGAGCGGCACCCCGCACACGGTCATGAAGCGCAGGTTGACCGCGCTCGCGCCGAGGCCCGTCGGCAGCAGGTGGTTGGCCGCGCCCGCCGCGAACTGCGTGGCCAGCAGCCGTCGCCGGGGCAGCCGCTGCACCACGGCGCCCTGCCGGGTGAAGGAGGCGGCCACCCAGGTCAGACAGGTGGTACCGGCCGCGGCGGCGAGCCACGGCCACTCGGCCTGCCGCAGATGGCCGAAGCCCTCGGCGAGCACGGACCGGTGCCGCACGGCCACGACGGTGACGAGCAGGAGCGGGACCAGACACAGGATCTGGCGGATACGGCGGACGGGGAAGCGCTGGAGTGGGCGTCCCTGGGGGAGTTCTACCGCGGTCACATCGAGAGAGGTTTTCCTCGGCGCGCCAACTGCGGGTAGCGGCAGCGGGGCCAGGGCCTTACGTGCGGTCATCGAGTCCTTCGGTCGAACGGACGGGGCCTTCGGCCGGGCGGAAGTCGTCCGGGCGTTGACCTCAACAACGCTTGAGGTCCTAAGTTCTCTCCCATGAGCATGGAGACCACAGCCTGGACACAGCTGCACAGTGTCATGAACGCCGAGCAGGAGCGCCGCCCGTTCGCCCGGGCGACGCTGCGCCGCATCGGCGCGTTCGCCCGACCGCACCGTACCCGAATCGCCCGTTTCGTCGTGCTCGGGGTGGCGACCGCGCTGCTCGCCGTCGCCACGCCCGTGCTCGCCGGGAACGTCGTGGACGCGATCGTGTCGGGCGACGACGAGGGCAAGGTCGTACGCCTGGCCCTGCTCATCGCGCTGATCGCGGTCGCCGAGGCGGCGCTCGGCATCCTCGCCCGGCGCCTGTCGGCCTCGCTCGGGGAGGGCCTCATCCTCGATCTGCGCACGGCTGTGTTCGATCATGTGCAGCGCATGCCGGTCGCGTTCTTCACACGCACTCGTACGGGAGCGCTCGTCTCCCGTCTCAACAACGACGTCATCGGCGCCCAGCGCGCCTTCAGCAACACCCTGTCCGGCGTGGTCAGCAACCTGGTCACCCTGCTGCTGACGCTTGTGGTGATGCTCACCCTCTCCTGGCAGATCACCCTGCTCGCGCTCGCCCTGCTCCCGGTGTTCGTGATCCCGGCCCGCCGCATGGGCAGCCGGATGGCCCGCATGCAGCGGGAGGCGGCCACCCTGAACGCGGCCATGGGCACCCGGATGACCGAGCGCTTCTCCGCACCCGGCGCCACCCTCGTCAAGCTCTTCGGCCGCCCCGAACAGGAGTCCGTGGAGTTCGCGGCCCGGGCCCGCCAGGTGGCCGACATCGGCGTCCGCACGGCCACCGCCCAGTCGGTGTTCATCACCGCCCTCACCCTGGTCTCCGCCCTGGCCCTCGCCCTGGTCTACGGCCTCGGCGGCTGGTTCGCCCTGCGCGGCACCCTGGAACCCGGCGCGGTGGTCTCCCTCGCCCTGCTCCTGACCCGCATGTACGCCCCGCTCACCGTCCTCGCCGGAGCCCGCGTCGAGGTGATGAGCGCGCTGGTCAGCTTCGAGCGGGTCTTCGAGGTGCTGGACCTGAAGCCGCTGATCGCGGAGAAACCGGACGCCCGCGAGGTCCCCGAAGGACCGGTCGCCGTCGAGTTCGAGGACGTCCGCTTCGGCTACCCCTCCGCCGACAAGGTCTCGCTGGCCTCGCTGGAGGAGGTCGCCGCCCTCGACACCCGCGGCGGCTCCGAGGTTCTGCACGGCGTCTCCTTCCGCGCCGAACCCGGCCAGACCGTCGCGCTCGTCGGCTCGTCCGGCGCCGGCAAGTCGACGATCGCCCAGCTGCTGCCGCGGCTCTACGACGTCGACGAGGGCGCCGTCCGGGTCGGCGGCGTCGACGTCCGCGACCTGACCGCGGGCTCCCTGCGCGCGACCCTCGGCATGGTCACCCAGGACGGCCACCTCTTCCACGACACCGTCCGCGCCAATCTGCTGCTGGCCCGCCCGGAGGCGACCGAGGACGACCTCTGGGACGCCCTGCGCCGCTCCCGCCTCGACGCCCTCGTACGGTCCCTGCCCGACGGCCTCGACACCGTGGTCGGCGAGCGCGGCTACCGGCTCTCCGGCGGTGAACGCCAGCGCATGACCATCGCCCGGCTCCTGCTGGCCCGCCAGCGGGTCGTCATCCTCGACGAGGCCACCGCCCACCTGGACAACACCTCGGAGGCCGCCGTCCAGGAGGCGCTCACCGAGGCGCTGGAGGGCCGGACGGCGATCGTCATCGCCCACCGGCTGTCCACGGTCCGGGCGGCCGACCAGATCCTGGTGGTCGAGGACGGCCGGATCGTGGAGCGGGGGACACACGGGGAACTGCTCGCCCTCGACGGCCGCTACGCGGAGCTGTACCGCACCCAGTTCGCCTCGCACGACAGCGAGGTCACCGAGGCCGACGGCGAGGTCACGGAGGCCGCCGCGGTCTAGCCGAGCGTCCCGGCCCCTGCTCCCGCGTGCGGCGGAGTCAGGGAACGAGCTGGTGCTGGTGGCCGGCGCGCCACTCGGTGAGCAGGACGGTGGCGTCGTCGTTCAGGCGGCCGCAGTGGTGGTCGAGCACCGCGTGCATCAGCCGGCGCAGGGTCTCGTGCAGCGTCTGGCGGTCGGAGTGGTGGCGCACGATGAAGTCGACGAAGCGGTCACGGCCGAACCGCTCGCCCGCGGCGTCGCGGGCGTCGACGATCCCGTCGGTGTACAGCAGCAGCCGGTCGCCCGGCTCCAGCTGCTGACGGTCGACGACGATCGGCAGCCCCAGCCCGGTCCCCATGGGGCCGGCCGGCGGGCAGACCAGCTCGACGGTCCAGCGGTGGTCGCGGATGACGAGCGGCAGCGGGTGACCCCGGTTGATCCAGGTCAGGTGCCCCGTGTCGAGATCGAGGTCGGCGAGGATGCCGGTGACGTAGCGGCTGGTCCCGAAGTGGTCCATGAGCACGTCCTCGACGGCCCGGCTCGTCTCGGTGAGCGAGGCTCCTTGGCGGCGGGCGTTGCGGCAGGCGGCCACCGCCAGGTTCGCGGTGATCCCCGCGGTGGTGTCATGGCCCATCGCGTCGAACACGGACAGATGCAGGACGTTGCCGCTGACGGCGTAGTCGAAGGCGTCACCGCCCATCTCGTAGGCGGGCTCGCTCACCGCGCCCACGGTCACGTCCTGCCCGGCGAAGGCGGACGGCGGCATCAGCTTCCACTGCATCTCCGCCGCCACGTTCATCGGCTCCGTGCGCACCAGCCGGGCGAAGGAGTCACTGCAGGACCGCTTGCTGAGCAGGACCAGGGCCACCAGCGAGGCCAGGTCGCGCAGATCCTGCCGTACGGCCTGATCGTCCCCGTCCTCCGTGTCCGCCCGCAGCGCCCCGATGCGTTCGACGCCGTCGGTCACCGGCACCCACCACCGGCGCCGGGAGCGTTCCTCGCGCGGGGGTTCGGCGACGATCGTCACCCGCTGGTAGGCGCGTCCGGGCAGGGTGCCGTCGATCCCCAGCTCCTCGCCGCCCGCCGCCGCGTCGAGACCGCGGCCGGTGATCTGCCGCAGCAGGGTCTCGCGCAGGTCGACGGCGAAGACCGCCACGTCGTACAGCCCGGCCGCGCCCGCGCGTTCCGCGATGAGACCGGGCAACTGCTCCAGCGTCACCAGGTGCGCGTCCTGCAGCAGCCGCCGCAGCATCCTCCCCGTGTCCCCGGTGTTCACCATGCCGCCACCCCGGTCCCGCGATCGGATACCGTCCGCGTACCCGCGGCGGCACACCTGACTCCTGAGCCGCGGCCGTCACTGCCGAAGCCACAGCCCAGGGGCGTGGTGCCGGGCAAGGGGGCGGAGGCGGTCAGCCGTCCTTGCCCATGGCCTTGCGTACGGCGTCCCGCGTGCGGTCGACCAGGGCCGCCACCGGCCCGAGGGTCATGTTCTTGACCGCCGACTCGGTCCCGGGGTGGGGGTGGGTCGGCGCCATCGCCTCGGCCGCCTTCACGGCGGTGGCCATGGAACCCAGGCGTGCCTTGTCCGCGTGCCGGCGGATGTGGTTGAACTCGTACCGCTCCTCCGCGCGGGCGTGCTTCATCACGTCCAGGCGCAGCGTATGGAGTTCGGGCAGGAACTTCGGGTCGTCGGTGTCCATCCCGTCGAGCCGCGACAGGACCTCCTTCGCCTCGCGCTCCTCGGCCAGCCGCTCGTCCGCGACCTTCCCGCCGTCCGGCACGGACGTGCGGGTGAAGGGACGGATGACCTCCTCCTCGGCCGTCTCGTGCACGGCCAGAAGCCGCACCAGGCTCCGGAAGGCCGACCGGCGCTCGTCCCCGGACGTCCGCTCCACCTCGTCGAAGAGGTTGCGGATGTCACCGTGCTGACGCATCAGCAGGGCCACGACGTCGGCGTCGCTCGCGGCGATCCCGGCCATGTCAGCTCCTCTCCCGGGAGGCGACGTCGGGGTGCTCGCCCTCCGTCTCGATGCGGTACTCGCGGCCGAACATCTCCCGGTGCTGGGCCATCACCCGCTCGCTGGGCGGCTCCTCGCCGCCGTGGATCTGCTCCTGCATCTTCTGGAAGCGCTCGTGGGCGTCCCGGACATAGCCGGTGCCCAGGGTCGTCAGATCCATCTGGGTGTCCAGCAGACCCCGTACGAACTGCTTGTTCTCCTCGAACGTCAGCACGTTCGGCAGCTCCGGGGCGAGGATCTCCTGCGGCTCCCGGCCGTCGTGACGGCGCATCAGGTCGCAGGCGATCCGCAGGTGTTCGAGCTCCATGTTCAGGTGGAGCTCCCAGATCGCCTTCACCTTGGGGTCGGACTCCTGCTCCATGAAGGAGTGGTAGAGGTAGCACTCGTTGTACTCGTGGTTGACGAGCTGCTCCCACCACGTCTCGCCCGGGTCGACCAGGGACTCGTAGTGGGTGACGTGCTCCTCCTCCACCATGGCGATCTCCTGGTAGAGCTGGCGGGCGATCGGCTCCATGTACTGGGGGCCGACGTTCAGGTAGAAGTTCAGGGTCTGCTGCTCGGCCGACATGATGGTCAGCGCGTGCAGCCGGGACAGCGGGTTGACCGTCGTACGGTCGTAGGGCTCGCGCACGTTGTCGACCGGGTGCCGGTGGTGGAACTTGGTCGGCCGTCCCGGCATCACCTCCGTGAGGCCCTCCACGATCGACTCCGCCTTGCGGTGCTCGATCATCTCGTAGAGGTTGGAGTACCGGTACAGGTGGTCGAAGTCCTCCAGGACGCCGAACTCGTACGCCTGCTTCAGATACGGGTCGGGCTCGTGGCGGGCGATCCAGCCGGTGAGGTCGACCGCGACCTGCTCGTAGGAGATCGTCGTCTCCAGGACCGAGGCGAGGCCGGGCAGCAGCCAGTTGACGGCCTTCTGCTGCTGTTGCTCGATGTAGCGGACCTCCGCCAGCTGCCGTTTGACCTCGAGGTCGGGACAGTGGCGGGCGAACTGGTGGCTGAAGAGGATCGCCTCGACCTCGATGCCGTTCATCGTGATGACACGGCACTTGGTGTACGGGTCACCGCGGTCGGGGTCGACGGGTTCGACGTCGAGCTCCCGCCAGTTGCGCAGCTGGCGGTCCAGGGGGATGCCTTGGTGTTCCAGTGGGTTGAAGCCCATGAGGGTCTCCTCGGCTGATGGCCGGAGCGGAGCCGCGCGAGTACCCGTGCCCGCCCGGTGTAACCGGCGGATGGAGGTCGTGTGGAGGAATCGGCCGGACCGGCGGGAGGAGGGCCGCCGGACCGGCGCGGTCCGGGCAGGTCACGTCGGCGTGTTCGTCCCGGCCGCGGCCGTCGACGTCGGTTCCGGGGGCGGGGCCGGGAACAGCAGTGCGGTGGCGGCCCGGGAGTGCAGCACGTCCAGCGTCCTGATCTGCCGTTCGGCCCGGCGCAGCAACTCCTCCAGCCGGTCGGCGTCCAGCCGTGCGTCCTGTGCCGACGCGGCGAGCAGCCCGCGCCACAGGGCCGCCTTGCCCTGCGCCCCCAGCCGCAGTGCCTCCAGCTCGATCAGCAGCGCGAGCCCGGAACGGCGCACCAGCCGCCCGTTGGGCTTCGCCCGTCCGGCCTTCTCGCCGAGCCAGGCCCCGTACACCTTGTAGTGCCGGACCGGGACGTCGAGGTCGGCGAGGAGCCGCACCAGCGCCTGCCGGTCCTGCGCGATCTCCTTGCGGAGGTTCTCCAGCGCCTCGCCGAACGGCGACCCGCGGTGTTCCTCCGCCGTGCGGCGAGCCAGCTCCGCGCCTGCCGTCGCGCCCGCCAGGTGGTCGTTGAAGTAGATCACCAGCCGCTTCTGCCGCGCCCGCCCGTCCTGGGAGGTCTGTGCCGTCGTGTTCATGGTGCCCCTCCGGCTGCCGCGTCCTGTGCCGGCCTCCGAGTGCCCCCGCAGGGCAGGTCCACCGCCTCGTCCGCCGCGGGACCCCGGCGTCGGCGCCGCGCTCGGGCCCGTCCGGCGGCCGCGTACCAGGCCGTGCCCATCAGCACGGCCAGTCCCGCTTCCGCGAGGTCCCCGCCGTAGTACATCCACTGGGCCCCCTGCCGCAGGTCCTCGGGTGCGAACCCGGCTCCGGGCGGCGGCCCGACGTAGAGGGTCCGGGCCAGCGCGCCGTGCGCGGCCCCCGCGGCCAGCAGGGTCGTACCGCGCACGGCGAGGCCCCAGCGGCGCCGCACGGGATCGAGCCCGCACACGGCGAAGGTGAACAGCACGCCCGCCGCCACCATGTGCGCCTGCACCAGGCCGTGCAGCAGCGGCCGGTGCGCCGTCGCCGCGAACAGATCCGTGCGGTACAGCAGCCACAGCCCGCCGACGTCCAGCAGGGCAGCCAGAGGAGGGAACAGCAGCAGCCCCACGGGAGCGGAGTGCGCGAGCGCCACCAAGGACCGCCGCGCCCGGCCGGGCCCGAGCGAGCGCAGGGCGAGGGTGAGGGGGCGGGCCGCGACGAGGAGCAGCGGGGCCGCCATGGCGACGACCAGGTGCCGGACCACGTGCTGGGTGAACGGCCCGCCCCAGACCTCGCCCAGCGCCGCCCAGGCCGTGACCGCGCCACCCGCGGCGAACGAGGCGTCCCGTCCGGGGGACCAGGCGTCCCCGCGCCGCCGCAGACGCCCCGCGGCCGCCAGATAGACGACGGTGACCAGCAGCGCTGCCCCGGCGAGGACCAGCTCGGCCGGCCCCGGCCCCACGGCGGGACCCGGGTGCACATGGCCGGGCGTCACGCCGGCGGCCCGCCCTCACCGTGCCGCCGTGCCGCCCGTACGGCGAGCCCCGCGCCGGTGAGGAGCAGCACCAGGCCGGCGAGGTTCCAGGCCCAGTCGTAGGGGGTGACGTCCACGCCGTAGCGGATCTGGTGCAGGTGCAGCAGCTTGTGGTCGACGATGCCGTCGAACAACTGGAAGGCGCCCATGCCGAGGAAGAGCCCCGCCCAGGCGTGGGGTGCCGACAGGGCGCGACGGCGCCGCAGATCGGCGTACAGGAAGAAACCGGCGCACAGGCCCAGCAGTTCGGCGGTGTGCAGCAGGCCGTCGGAGAGGAGGCCGGCGCCGGTCGTGGAGCGGTCGTAGAAGTGGTGCCAGCCGAGGATCTGGTGGAAGACGATCTCGTCGACCGCGGCCGTCACCGCCGCCCCGATCAGCGCGCACACGGCCATCGACCTGTGCGGCTCGGTGCGGGTGGCCGGGGCGGTGCTCGGCCGGGCCGACGCGCTCACGGCCTCACTCCTGCTCGTGTCCCTCGGCGTCCACGACGTCACGCTTGCCCGAGTGCTGCTTCTGGTCCCACTCGACCGTCTCCGGGTGGTGCAGGTCGAAGGCGGGGGACTCGGAGCGGATGCGCGGCAGGGCGTTGAAGTTGTGGCGCGGCGGCGGGCAGGACGTCGCCCACTCCAGGGAGCGGCCGTAGCCCCAGGGGTCGTCCACCTCGATCCGCTCGCCCTTCTTGGCGGTCTTCCACACGTTGTAGAGGAACGGCAGGGTGGACAGGCCCAGCAGGAACGCGCCGATGGAGGAGAGGGTGTTGAGGGCGGTGAAGCCGTCAGCGGCCAGGTAGTCGGCGTAGCGGCGGGGCATGCCCTCGGCGCCGAGCCAGTGCTGGACCAGGAACGTGGTGTGGAAGCCGACGAACAGGGTCCAGAAGTGGATCTTCTCCAGGCGGTGGTCGAGCATGGTGCCGGTCATCTTCGGCCACCAGAAGCTGAACCCGCCGAACATCGCGAAGACGATGGTGCCGAACAGGACGTAGTGGAAGTGCGCCACCACGAAGTAGCTGTCGGTGACGTGGAAGTCCATCGGCGGCGAGGCAAGGATCACCCCGGTCAGGCCACCGAACAGGAAGGTCACGAGGAAGCCGGCCGCCCACAGCATCGGCGGTTCGAAGGAGATCGAGCCCTTCCACATCGTGCCGATCCAGTTGAAGAACTTCACCCCCGTCGGCACGGCGATCAGGAAGCTCATGAAGGAGAAGAACGGCAGCAGCACGGCCCCGGTCGCGAACATGTGGTGCGCCCACACGGTCACGGACAGACCGGTGATGGCGATCGTGGCGCCGATCAGACCGACGTAACCGAAGATCGGCTTGCGGGAGAACACCGGGATGATCTCGCTGATCACCCCGAAGAAGGGCAGCGCGAGGATGTAGACCTCGGGATGCCCGAAGAACCAGAACAGGTGCTGCCACAGCAGCGGTCCGCCGTACTGGGCGTCGAAGACGTGCGAGCCGAAGTGCCGGTCGGCCTCCAGGGCGAGCAGCGCGGCCGCCAGGACCGGGAAGGCCAGCAGGACGAGCACCGAGGTGAGCAGCACGTTCCAGGTGAAGATCGGCATCCGGAACATCGTCATGCCGGGGGCGCGCATGCAGATGATGGTGGTGATGAAGTTGACCGCGCCGAGGATGGTGCCGAACCCGGCCAGCGCCAGCCCCATGATCCACAGGTCGGCGCCGACGTAACCGCTGCGGATGGGGCCGCTGAGCGGGGTGTACGCGGTCCAGCCGAAGTCGGCGGCGCCCTGCGGGGTGAGGAAGCTGCCGAGCACGATCAGGCCGCCGAACAGGAACAGCCAGTAGGAGAACATGTTCAGCCGCGGGAAGGCCACGTCCGGCGAGCCGATCTGGAGCGGCATGACCGCGTTGGCGAACCCGGCGAAGGTCGGCGTCGCGAAGAGCAGCAGCATGATCGTGCCGTGCATGGTGAACGCCTGGTTGTACTGCTCGTTGGAGAGGAACTGCAGCCCGGGGCGGGCCAGCTCCGCCCTGATCGCCATCGCGAGGACCCCGCCCATCAGGAAGAAGCAGAACGAGGTGATCAGGTAGAGATGGCCGATCTTCTTGTGGTCGGTCGTGGTCACCCAGGACACGATCACGCGGCCTCTGCTGCGCCGCTCCGCCGTCGGGACCGGAGCGACCGGTTCGGTGTGTGTGGCCATCAGCCCGCCCTGCCGTGCGTCGAGGGGTCTGCATGTCGGGCAGCGTGTAACCAGCCTGCCGGAACCTAGTCCTGCCAGTTTGTCCCTCGACCCGCCCGCGAACCCCGATAGGCGGCGCGGCGTGTCCGGGCCAGCGCGCTGACGGGGGAGAACCCGTCGAGGCTGTGGGCGTAGACGTCGTACCCCGGGCTCTCGTCCTCCTCCAGGGGCAGCGGAGTCCTCACTGTCAGCACGCCGAAGGGCCGCCAGGACCGCCCTGATGCCCCTGACACTGACACTCCTGATGCCCCGGCTGTTTCGGATGTCCCGGCTGTCTCCGCGCACAGGTCGAGGACGAGCGGTCCGGACGCCAGGGCCTCGCGCAGCCGCGCCGGGTCGCCGTACACCGGCGCCGGCCGGGACCGGCGCGGGAAGGCGGCCAGGACACCGCGCCGGTCCCCGACCCGGTAGGGGAGGAGGCTGGAGTACGGACCGCCCAGCACGTCTGTGCGCGGCAACGGGACATGACAGGTGATCCGGCCGCGGCCACAGCTCGTCATCAGCAGGTCCAGCGTGCGGCCCGGGCCGTCGGCGTCCGCCACGCGCACCGCCAGGCCCAGTCCGTCGGGCAGCCGCCGGGGCAGACCGGCCGCGCGCGAGAGCCTGACCCTGGCGGCGTACCGGCCGGGGGAATCCAGCCAGGACACCCCCCAGGGTTCACTGCCGTCGGCGACGATCTCCAGATCGGCCGTGCAGGTCAGTCCCCGCGGGTGCAGGGCGGGGGCCCGCCGGAGCCGGGCCAGCCGGCGGAAGCCGGTCTCCGCCGCGGCGACGGGCCGTGGCTCGGGCAGCCGGCCGAGGTCCTTGCGCTCGTCCCGCCGCCCGAGGTTCTGGTGCTCGTCCCGCCTCACGGACCGGACCAGCCGCTCTCCCACTCCGCGCGCTCCTCGCCCTGCTCGGGCTCCTCGTCCTCCGTGTCGTCGCCCTCCGCCTGTGAAGGCGTGGTCCGGGGCACGTCACTACGGCCGGACGTCTCCTCCTCCGGTACGTCTTCCTCGCGCTCGCCCTCCGCCTGGGACGGGGTCTGTTCACTCATCGTCGGTCCTCCTGCGGGATGTCCGCTGTCCGGGGTGGGTGTGCCGTGCTGGGGGTGCCCTGCCGGCCCTTGGGGGAGAGGTGCTCCTGGGAGCTCGTGGGCACGCGGTGCAGCAGCTGATCGTCCTGCTCGCCGTACTGGCCGGTACGTACCAGCGGGGGCGAGTAGGCGTGGATGGTGACGGTCCGGCCGCCACCCGGTTCGCGGCGCATGCGGTGGATGAAGGTCTGGTCGAAGCAGAAGCCCTCGCCGGCCGGCACCCGGTCGCCCACCGGCCGGTGCCCGAGGCGTAGATGCTCGTGCCGGATCGCGCCGTGGGCCACGTGCACGGCGCCGCCGGAGTGGTCGTGGTCGTGGTAGCCCGTGTCGTGGTCGTCCGCCAGCCACTCCAGGACCCAGACGCCGAGGTGCTCGTCGAGAAAGATCTCCGCATAGCCCCGGTCGTCGGTGGAGTGCTGGAGCAGGTCGGACCACAGGGACTCGTCCTCGGCGACGGCTCTGGCGACTTTCCGGAGTTCCCCGGCGTCGAGCACACGGCCCGGCGGCGGGAAGGGCAGTCGGTTCCTCATCGCCTTCCGCTCCTCGTGTGCGCCCTGCCCAGAGCCTGCTCGCTCGGCCTTCCCATACGTCACCTCTTCGTCGGGACGGCCGGGTACCCCTGGCCGGGTGTCCTCACTCCGGCCCCTGGCCGAATGTCCCCACTCCGGCCCCTGGCCGAATGTCCCCACTCCGGCGCCAGGCCGTATGTCCTCACTCCGGCGCCAGGGCCACCGTCGTCGTGACCCGGGTCAGCGAGGGCTCGCCCGGCACGGACCCGAACCCGAAACGCACCGGTGGGGAGACGGGTGCCAGGGCGCCGAGGTCCTCGCCCCCGAGGACCGCCGACACCGCCCGGACCGGCCGCAGGTCCCGGGCGCCGTACCACTCCCGGCGGCCCGCTCGCGCACTGCCGCGGGTGCGCACGCCGGGCAGCAGCACGCGCGCGGGGAGCGACGTGACCGTGCACCAGGCCGGCTGCCGGGCCAGCACGCCGGGCACCGCGCGCAGCAGCAGTCCGAGGGCTCGTCTGCGTCCCGTCGTGAAACGCAGGTCGAGCGGACCCGCCGAGACGCTCCAGGTGTCGCCGGTGACGTGCACGGCGACCGGGACGACCCGCACGGTGTCGAAGACATAGGTGCGGCTGACGAAGTCCGCCGTCTCCCGCGTGGGGGCGAGCAGCAGCCGTTCCCCGTCCGGCCGCTCCAGCATCACATCGCTGAACGGGCCGAACGGCGACCGAGGCCAGTGCCCCAGCACGATCCGGGTCCCGGAGGCCGTGCCCAGGCCGGCGATCCAGCCGTCGAAGCGCAGCCGCGGCGATCCGCCGGGGCCGCGCGTCGGCCGGTTCACGCGCGTCGGCCCGCTCACGCGCGTCGCCCGCTCACGCGGAGGAGGGGCGGGAGGCCCCCAGCCGGACGTGACCGACCCCCGGGGAGTAGTGCACGACGGGCTCGTCGAGCGGGGCGGGCAGTCCGGCCGCTCCGGTCAGCGTCTCCTCCAGCACGTCGACGGCCGCGCCCGCCAGCGGCCAGGGCTCGTGTTCCACCGGTGTCTCCCAGACACGGCCCAGCCGACGGGTGTACGCCCGCCAGCGCGAGGTCAGCCACACGTCCCGCTCCGTCGGCCGCAGCGGGTCGCCGGGACGGACATCCAGGCGGTACGAGACGCGGCCCGCCGCTCGAGACCCCACGTACGACACGGTGTCACCGTCGGTGGTCACCCGCAGATGCCCCAGCGTGTACGGCGCCCCGACGGCACGAGCCGCAAGCATCACCCGGCAGGCCACCAGGATGGACAGGAACCAGATCCCGTCCCGGCCGTCCTCGCGCCGCACGTAGGTCCGCAGGTTGGTCTCCGCGAACGTCGGGAGCCCCGGTACCGCGGCGGGAACGCCCGGGGCGCGCACGTCCGCCATCACGAACGGCGTGAGACCCACCCACGCCATCCCGTCGTACTCGTCGACGACCAGTTCCCGGGGCAGTAGCGCCTGCACCGCCTCCGGCCGGAACGGCCAGTGGACGAACGCCTGCCGGAGCCAGCGGGCCCGCAGAGCCGGCACCCGCACCCGCTGCTCCGCTCCGTAGGCCACCACGCCCGCCGGGTCCCCACCCGGGCACCGGGGAAACGCACAGGCCGCGGGGGCGCGGGGCGCTGTGCTGGGTCGTTGGACGCCGTGGTCGTGACACGGGCTCGGTCGCCGGAGGCCGTGGTCGTGACGAGGGCCAAGGGTGCGGCGGTGTCGCACCGGGTGGCCCTCCGCCGGCCGGGTGGCCCGCCACCGGCCCGCGTTTCCGGTGGCGGGCCACGGGCACTCGCGACGCCATGAATCAGAGTCGTCCGCCGATCGCCGACAGCTCACTCGCCCTCCTCGCCAAGGGATACACCTGGCTGCCCGACCGACGGCGCCGTACCGCCG
Organism: Streptomyces griseorubiginosus; assembly: GCF_036345115.1. Taxonomy (GTDB): domain Bacteria; phylum Actinomycetota; class Actinomycetes; order Streptomycetales; family Streptomycetaceae; genus Streptomyces; species Streptomyces griseorubiginosus_C. The sequence goes on along the minus strand of NZ_CP107766.1, from coordinate 1,139,656 downwards.
CTCCGCTCGTGCGCACCCGGCTGATGGGCCAGCACGCCGTCGCCCTGCACGGCCCGGAAGCGGTGCGGTTCTTCTACGACGAACGGCATGTGGAGCGGGGGACGGCACTCCCCGGCCCGGTGCTGAGCACCCTGTTCGGTCACGGAGCCGTGCACACCCTGGACGGGCAGGCACACCGCGGCCGCAAGGAGATGTTCCTCTCCCTGCTCACCGGGCCGCAGCGGGTCGCCGAGCTGGTCGACAGCGTCACGGCGGCGTGGGACGAGGCGGTGGCGTCGTGGTCCGAGCGCCCGGTCGTCCTGTTCGACGAAGCGAGCCGGATCCTCACCCAGGCGGTCTGCCGATGGGTCGGCATCCCCTTGGCCGACGCGGAGTCCACGGCCCGGGACATGGTCGCGATGGTCGACGGCTTCGCCACACCGGGACCGCGCCACTGGCGGGCCCGCCGGGCGAGGGCCCGCAGCGAGGCCTGGCTGGCAGGCCTGGTCGAGGAGATCCGGGCGGACCGGGCCACGGCTCCCGCCGGTTCGGCGCTGGAGGCCGTCGTCCGCCACCAGGACAGCGACGGCTCGCTCCTGGACCCGCACACCGCCGCCGTCGAACTGCTCAACGTCATCCGTCCCACCGTCGCCGTGTGCTGGTTCGTCTCCTACGCCGGCCACGCACTGCGCACCCCCGGGGTCAGGGAACGACTGCGCGAGGACGACCCCGCCTACGCCGTGGCGTTCACCCACGAGCTGCGGCGCTTCTATCCCTTCGCGCCCTTCCTCGGCGGCCGGGCCGTGACCGACCTGGAATGGCGGGGCGAGCCGATCCCGGCCGGCACCCTGATCCTGCTCGACCTGTACGGGCAGAACCACGACGCCGACCTCTGGGAGGAGCCGTACGCCTTCGCCCCGCAGCGCTTCGTGGGCCGGCCGCCGCAGCGCGACGAACTCGTGCCGCAGGGGGGTGGGGACCGGACCACCGGCCACCGCTGCCCCGGTGAGGACGTCACCGTCGCCCTGCTCGCGGCCCTCGGACCGCGGCTGGCCCGGCTGGACTACGACGTCCCCGAACAGGACCTGCGGATCCCGCTGAACCGCATGCCGACGAGGGTGCGCAGCGGTTTCGTCATCCACGCGGCCCCCGTACGGGTTGCGGCGACCGCGCACTGACGGCCACCGGCCGGCTCCGGCCACCCTTGCCCGCTGCCCGCCCGGTGTCACAGCGGGCGGGCAGCTTCTGGTCCCTCGTGTTCTTGTCCCTCGTGGCTGGCGGTACCTGACGAGCGGTCAGGTCCTCGACGGGTACGGGGCACCCGATAACCCGGCACCGGTCAGGCGGCCGCCGCAGCGCGGGTCATCCGGCGTCCGGCGGTCACGGCCGCTCCGGCCAGCGCGGCGGCGACGGCGGTCCTGCGCAGCGCGGTGCGTCGCCGCCCGTGCCAGCCGCCGTGCACCGCGCCTTTCCCGGACGCCGGTACGTGCAGCGCGCCGTGGGTGGCCGGGGCCTCCTCGTCGTGATCGAGATGGCCCTTGTCCGTCTGCCGTGCCATGGCCCGCTCCGCGAGCCCGGGCGCGAGCCGGGACTGGCGTACCAGAGCACGGCCGGCGGGACCGACGACCACCTCGCGGCGAGGATGGCGTACGAGGCCGACGACCGCTGCGGCGACGCGTTCCGGGGTGTAGACCGGCGGCATCGCGACGACCTTGTGCCCGGTGTAGTTGGCCGCCTGCTGGAAGTGCGGGGTGTCGATGGTCGCGGGCATCACGGTGCACACGTGTACGCCCTTCAGCCCCTCCACCCTCAGCTGCTGCCGCAGGCTGGAACCGAGCCCCTGTACGGCGTGCTTGGACATGCTGTAGGGGTGGCTGTACGGCTGGGACACGGCCCCCACGATGGACGAGATGTTGATCAGGGTGCCGGTGCCCTGTTCCCGCATCACCCGCAGCGCGGCCCGCGCCCCGTGCACGTATCCCATCACGTTGACGTCCAGGACCCGGCGGAAGTCCTCCAGCGGTACGTCCTCGAAGCGGCCGAAGGCGTTGACCGCCGCGTTGTTCACCCAGACGTCGATCCGCCCGAACTCCGCCACCGCCCGTCGCGCGAGGTTCTCGACCGCCCCCGCGTCCGTCGTGTCCGTCGGGACGACCAGGGTCCGTGCCCCGCGATGCTTCCCGCACTCCCGGGCCGCCGCCTCCAGCGCCTCCTCGCGGCGCGCGGCCAGCACCACGGCACAGCCCTTCCGGGCGAAGGCCTCGGCCGTGGCCCGTCCGATCCCGCTGGACGCTCCGGTCACCACGACCACGTGATCGCGCAGTCCCATACATCCTCCTCATGCGTGCCGAGCCGGGCGGACCGCACACGACCCCCGTCCGGTGACGCGGCCCGCAGCCCCCCGAGTGCCCGACGCGCCTCGACCGACACGCGCTTGCCGAGTGGAAACCGATCGGTGTACCTTGCTGGAAACCGATCGGTTTCCATCGTGTACCGGGAGTCAGAGCCATGACCGCACACACCACGTCCTCGATCTTCGTCATCGGCGGCACAGGGGCTCAGGGCATGCCCGTCGTCCGCGCCCTGGTCGCCGACAAGAAGTACTCCGTCAAGGTCCTCACCCGCGACGCCGACAGCCCCCGGGCCCAGGAGCTCGTGGCGCTCGGCAACGTCTCCGTCCTCGAAGGGACGTTCGCCGACGAGGACGTACTGCGCGAGGGATTCCGCGGCTGCGACGGCGCGTTCATCAACATCGACGGGTTCAACACCGGCGAGAAGACGGAGACCTACTGGGCCATCCGTACGTATGAGATCGCGATCGAGGAAGGCATCAAGTTCTTCGTCTACGGCAATCTCGACTACGCCCTCAAGAAGTCGGGCTACGACTCCAGGTTCCGCACCGGCCACTACGACGGCAAGGGCCGTATGGCCGAATGGGTGCTCTTCCAGAACGAGAAGAACAGGGACCGGATGGGGGCCGCGGTCTTCACCTCGGGCCCCTACATCGAGATGGTGATCTCACCGCTCACGCCCATGACGCCCGCCGTGGAGGACGGCGTCGTCACCTGGCGGGTTCCCCTCGGCGACGGGGCCGTCCCGCACGTGTCCCTGGAGGACTGCGGGTTCTACGTCCGCTGGCTCTTCGACAATCCGGAGCGGGCCAACGGCATGGACCTCGAAGTGGCCATCGAGCACATGACCTACGCCGACATGGCCGCGGCGTTCGAGAAGGTCACCGGGCATCCGGCGCGGTACATCGACACCGACCTGGACACGTACTGGAGTCATCCGGACCTGGTGGGGATCGCCGATCACCCCGCCGGGTACAACGCCGACCCGAACGACAAGAGCACCATGAGCTTCCGGGACAACTTCACCGGCTTCTGGAACGTGTGGAAGCACGGAATCATCACCAGGGACTACGCCCTGCTCGACGAGATCCACCCGAACCGGATCAGGACCGCCGAGGAGTGGTTCCGCCGGGAGGACCGGCTGGGCAGGGAACTCGGCAAGGGAAGCCTCTGGGAGAGGGTCCAGCCGGAGAACTGGACCATGGACTCCGCGGTCCTCAAGAGCAGCGCGGACTTCAGGACGGGCACGTTGTGAGGACCCCGTGATCCCTGGCCACCACGTCCCGCCCGCAACGCCGTTCGTGACCTCGGCTACGTCGTCTCGCGCTGGATGAGCGCCAGGATGTCCCCCACGTCGGGCCGGCTCGGCGCCGCCGGAACCGGAGCCCCGACCGTCGCGAGGATGCCGGCGGTGAGATTGCCGGCCGCCGCGGTGAGGTCCATCCCGATGGTGGTCAGGGCCGGTACGGCGAGCGAGCTCACCGGGAGGTCGTCGACACCGATGAGCGCCAGGTCGTCCGGGATGGCGATGCTCTGGGTGCGGCAGCTCGCCAGGACCGCGAGAGCGATCAGATCGTTGAACGCGGCGACCGCCGTCACCGGGGTGGCGCCCCGCGTCCACTCCACGACGGCGTCCCGGGCGCTCTCCCGCGAGTAGCGCATGCCGACCACCTGCGGCGCCGGAAGGCCGAGACCACGGCAGGCCTGCGTGGCTCCCTCCAGGCGCGGCAGGCAGAAGGGCCGCTCGCGCGGGTCGTCCAGCGCGGCGTAGCCGATGTGCCGGTGCCCACGCGCCGCGAGGTGCTCGATCTGGAGCCGCCCGATGTCCTGTTGGCTCAGCCCGGTCAGATTGCTGCCGTCCGGGGTGAACACACCGTCGATCAGGGGGATTTCGGCCCGCCGCAGTGACTGCGCGTCGACGGGCGGCAGGCTGCCGAACGCGACGACCACCGCCGGCTGGACGTGCTGCCACAGCTCGGCGAGCGGCGTGGCCGTACCGGCGTGATGCAGGTACACACAGGTGTAGCCGGCCTCGCCCAGCGACCGGCCGAGGGCCAGTTTGAACTGCTCCATGGCCTCCGCCACCGGCAGGTCAGGAACCACGCAGAGCACGACGTTGCTCCGGCCCTTGCGCAGCGCGCGGCCGGCCCCCGACGGCACGTAGCCCAGGCGCTTCGCCGTCTCCAGCACCCGTTGGCGGGTCTCCGCGGAGAGGCCGTGCTCGTCCCTGCCGTTGAGCACGAAGCTCACGGTGGTCTGCGAGACCCCGGCCTCGCGCGCCACGTCCTTGCTGGTGACCCTCGGCAATGCCCCTCCCCACCTCTTGCCATGCCTTCACGCACAGGCTACGGTACGGCGATCAGCGATCTAATACGTATTAGATTTTATTGGGTCGCCGCATCGGTCGCCGCAATGGCCTGCCGGGGGACGCCCCGCACCCGTTCTTGCTCGAGCCGCCCACCCCGAACCCATCGCCGCGTTCCCGCGCGCCAACGGGGTGGATCCACCAGAAGAGAGATCTGTCATGGACGACACGATCCCCGTCACGACCGACACGACACCCGGCCGCGCTCTCGCCCCCGCCGATCCGGTCCGCCTGGGCCGTCTGCTCGCCTTCGTCTTCCCGGCCACCACCGCGATGTACGCCCTGTTCAACGGCATCGGCGTCATCCTGCTCCCCGCACAGGTGGCCGACCTCGCGCCCGGCTCCAAGGTCGGCGTGCTGGCGCTGCTGACGACGCTGGGCGCGGTGGCCTCGATGCTCGCCCTCCCCGCCGGCGGAGCGCTCTCGGACCGCACGCGGTCCCGGTTCGGACGACGCACCCCCTGGCTGGTGGTCATGGCCGGAGTGTCCGCGCTTCTGACGATCGCCATGGGCCTGAGCACCGGACTGGTCGCCCTCGCGATCCTGGTCCCGGTCCTGTGGTTCACCTCGAACTTCTACGGCGGGGCGATCTCGGCGATCCTGCCCGACCGGGTGCCCGTGGCCAGACGTGGCATCGCCTCCGCGATCATCGGTCTCGGCACGCCCGTGGGCATCCTCTTCGGCGTCAACCTGGCGAGCCGGGTCAGCCAGCTCTGGGCCTACACCGTTCTCGCGCTGGTGCTGTTCGTCACGACGCTCGCCCTCGTGACCGGCGCGCGCGAACCCTCTTCGCTCGACCTGGTGACGGAGAGGCCGAAGGACCGGGGCAGCAGGACCGCGGCCGTCCGGGCGTTCTTCCGAGCCTTCGCCCACCGTGACTTCGCCCTGGCCTTCGCCAGCCGGTTCGGCCTGTTCCTGGCCTACTTCACGGTCTCCGGCTACCTGTTCTTCGCCGTGCAGGACTACATCGGCGCCAGGAACGTCCCCGGCGGCAATGTCGCCCTCGCGGTGAGCACCTTGTCGACCGTGTCGTTCGGCACCTGGATCGCCGTCGCCACCCTCTGCGGCTGGCTCGCCGACAAGCTCGACCGGCGCAAGCTGTTCATCGCGATCAGCGCCCTCGGCCTGGGCCTGTCCCAGCTCATACCGATCGTCAGCCACAGCTGGGGCGCGATGCTCGCGTACTCCGCCGTCTCCGGCGCTTCGCTGGGCACGTACTTCGCGGTCGACCTCGCCGTGATGTCGCTGGTCCTGCCGGACAAGGAGAGCGAAGGACGCGACTTCGCCATCCTCAACGTCGCCACCGGCCTGCCCCAGCTGGCCGCCCCCGCCATCGCCGGCTCACTCATCGGACTCGGCGGCTACGGCTCACTGTTCCTCGTCAGCGGCGCGTCCGCCCTGGTCGCCGGCGCGCTGGCCATGGCGATCCGCTCGATCCGATAACCGTACGGAGCCCTCCATGACCCTGGTCACCACACCCGAAGGGGTGTCGCTCGACTACGACACCTTCGGCGACCCCGACCACCCCCCGCTGCTGCTGATCCAGGGCCTCGGAGCCCACCGGCTCGGCTGGCGTGCCGACTTCTGCCGGCAACTCGCCGACGAGGGCTTCCACGTCGTGCGCTTCGACAACCGGGACGTCGGCCTGTCGCAGAAGTTCCCGCAGGGCGGCTACACCCTGGTCGACCTGGCGCGCGACACCGCGGGCCTGCTCACCGCGCTCGGCATCCCCGCGGCGCACATCGTGGGCCAGTCGATGGGCGGCATGGTCGCCCAACAACTCGCCCTCGACCACCCCACCCGTGTCCTCACCCTCGCCCTCGTCTACACCGCGCCCAGCGCCGACTTCCTCGCCGGACGCGACCTGGTCGACGAGCGGACGCAGCGCCCCCGGGCCCGCGACCGCGACGAGGCCATCGCGCTGTACCTGGACAACGAAGCGCCGTGCGCCTCACCCGGATACCCCCAGGACACCGCCTGGCTGCGTGAACTCGGCGGCCGGATGTACGACCGCGACTACGACCCCGACGGCATCGAGCGGCAGCTGGAAGCGCTCGACAGATCTCCCGACCGCACGCCTCACCTGCACCGCATCACCGCGCCCACCACCATCCTCCACGGCGACGGCGACCGCCTGATCGGCCCCGAGGGATCCAAGGTCATGCACGAACTGATCGCGGACTCGAAGCTGACCGTCTACCCCGGCATGGGCCATGAGCTTCCGCAGCCGCTCTGGCCGCAGATCATCACCCAGATCCGGGACAACGCGACCCGGGGGAGTGCGTGACATGACGGCAGCACAGATCCAAGGGCATGTCTCCCGCGGCTTCGAACCTGTGGCCGACGCCTTCGCCGACAACTTCCGGCTCCGCGGCGACACAGCCGCCTCCTGCGTGGTGTACGCCCAGGGCGCGCCGGTGGTGGACATCTGGGCCGGTCGGACCGCCCGGGGCGTCTGGGCTCCCGACGCCCGCACCGTGGTCTTCTCGGTCAGCAAGGGCGTCACCACCGTCTGTCTGCTCATGGCCGCCGAGCGCGGCCTGATCGACCTCGACGCCCCGGTCGCCAAGTACTGGCCGGAGTTCGCAGAGTACGGCAAGGAGGCCACGACGGTACGGCACCTTCTCGCGCACCGGGCCGGCCTGGTCGCGCCCGAGGCGGACCTGACACTGGAGGATCTGCGTGCCTGGGAGCCGGTGGCGGACACCCTGGCCCGGCAGGCACCGGCCTGGACCCCCGGCACGGCGTACGCCTACCACGCCCTCACCTTCGGCTGGCTGGCCGGAGAGGTCCTGCGCAGGGCCACCGGACTGCGCCCCGGCCAGTGGCTGAGCCAGTACGTGGCCGATCCCCTCGGCCTGAGGATGACGTACGGCGCCGACCCCGCGTCCGCCGACATCCATCCCCTCGCGGATCCTCTGCCCAGCACCGACCCCGAGGCCGTCGCCGTGATGGCCGAAACCCTCGCCTCACCCCTGGTCGAACGCTCCATCAGCCTGGGCGGTCTCTACGACGTCGCCCGGATCTCCCGGATCGCGCACACGGAAGCGTGGCTGTCGGTCGAGATGCCGGCGGGCAACCTCGTGACCGACGCCCGCAGCCTGGCACGGCTGTACGCGGCCACGGTCGGCGAGGTCGACGGCGTCAGACTGCTGAGCCCGGACACCGTCCGCGACGCCCTCGTGGTGCGCTCCGAGGGCCGCCCGTTCGTGGGCCCGGACGCGAACAGTGGCTGGGGCACCGGCTTCATGACCAGCTCCGCCCACCGGCCGATGATCGGCCCCGGCAGCTTCGGCCACGACGGCCTGGGCGGCTGCCTCGGCTTCGCCCACCTGGACGCCGAGATCGCCTTCGCCTACCAGACCGCACAGCCCGGCGGCCTCCCCGACGACCGGGCCGACGCGCTCAGCCGCGCGCTGCGTGCTTGCCTGTGAAGCCCGGCTCCGGCACGTCACACAGGAACCACTCCACCGAAGAACCAGAGATCAGGCCATGACCACGACATTTCCACGCCCCACCGCTGCGACGCCCCCGAGCCTGGCCACCCGCACGGCGAACCGGCTCCTGACGCGCCTGATGCGGCTGCCGGGCACCCGGCACGGCTACCGGGTCGAGCGGAACATCCCGGTCCCCGCCCGAGACGGCGCCGTCCTGCTGACGGACCACTACGCCCCCGTCACCGACCGGCCGAAGGGCACGGTCCTCGTGCGCACACCGTACGGCCGTGGCTTCCCGCACGACCTGGAGGCCAGGGTCTACGCGGACCGCGGGTATCACGTCGCGCTCCAGAGCTGCCGCGGCACGTTCGGCTCCACCGGAACCTTCTACCCGATGGCGAACGAGGCCGACGACGCCCAGGACGCGGTGGCCTGGCTGCGGACCAGGCCCTGGTTCGACGGACGGCTCGCCACCGCCGGGGGATCCTATGTGGGCTGGACCCAATGGGCGCTGCTGATGGACCCGCCCCCGGAACTGCGCGCCTCCCTGATCGCCGTGGCCCCGCACGACATGCACGACGCGGCCCACGGCAGCGGAGCGTTCCGTCTCGGTGACTTCCTGGCCTTCGCCGAGATGGTGGTCAACCAGGAGCGGTACCCCGGGCTGCGGGGTGTGCCCCGGATGCTCACCCTGAACCGGCGGCTGGCCCCGGCCTTCGGCGCCCTCCCGCTGGCCGACGCGGCCGACGCGGCGACCGGGCACCAAGCGCCGTGGTTCCGGGAATGGCTGACCACTCCGGACGGCGAAGACGCCGCGTGGGACCGGCTGAAACTGGGCGAAGCACTGGAGCGGGTGAACGTCCCGGTGCGGCTCACCGCCTGCTGGCAGGACCTCTTCCTCGACCAGACCCTGCACCAGTACGAGTCGCTGCGTACGCGCGGGGTCGACGTGTCGCTCACCATCGGCCCCTGGACCCATCAGGAACTGGGCCAGAAGGGCATGGGAGGTCTGCTCCGCGGCAACCTCGCATGGCTGGAGACACACCTCGCCGACGCGAAGCCGTCACACGAACCTCCCGTCGAGGTGTACGTCACCGGGCAGAACGCCTGGCGACACCTGGACCAGTGGCCACCCGCGGGTGCTGAAACAGTGCGCTATCTCCAGCCGGACGGCAGGCTGCTGGCCGACGGGCCGAGTGACGGCGCGCCGTCCTCGTACGTCTACGACCCCGCGAACCCCACCCCGACCCTCGGTGGCCCGCTGCTCACCCTCGACGGCGGGGTCAAGGACAACGCGAAGCTGGAGGGCCGCCCCGACGTACTCACCTTCACCACCGACCCGTTGACCGCGCCGCTGGAGATCATGGGAACGCCCGTCGTCGACCTGGCGCACACCAGGAGCAACCCGCACGCCGACCTCTTCGTACGGCTCTGCGACGTCGACCCCGAGGGCGTCTCCCGCAACGTCGCCGAAGGACTCGTCCGCCTGGATCCCACCTCGCCCATCGACCAGGTGCGGACCGTGCGCGTGCGGCTCGACGCCTGCGCGCACGAGGTGAAGGCCGGGCACCGGATCCGGCTGCTGATCGCCGGCGGCTGCCATCCCCGGTACGCACGCAATGAGGGCACCGGCGCCCCGCCCGGTACCGGAACCGAGTTGCGGCCCTGCACCCACACCGTCCACCACGACAGCGGCGCGGTGTCCCGCGTCAGCCTGCCGACGCCTGTCCGCCCTGCCCCGCACTGAGCCCGTCCAGCAGGAGGTCCCCGAGTTCGGAGAAGGCGTCGCCCGCGGTCAGGCCGGTGGTGTCCAGGAGGGCCCCCGACTGGACCGCGTCGATGGTCATGGCCACGACCTGCGCGGCGAACTGCCCGTTGAGCGCGCGGAAGACGCCGGCCGCCACGCCGTCTTCGATCAGCTGGTGGACCCGGTGCGCGGCGGCGCATGGCCGTGCCGACGCCGGCGAGGTAGACCCGGATGCGCTGCCTGAGGTCGGGCGTGGGGGCGAGGCTGTAGAGCGTCGCCTTGGAGCATCCAAGCCGTTGGGCGAGCTCGTCCACGGTCACCGCGGTGAAGCCTTCGGCCAGGATGATCGCCTCGGCCTGGCGCACCAGTTCGTCCCGTCGGCGCGTGTCGACGACCCGCCTGCGCGTCGTTCGGCGCGGTCGTCGGTCTCCGTGAGGGAGGCCGCGAGGGGGTCAAGGCGACGTTCCTCACAAGGTTGCCGTGAAGCGCGCGAGTGTAGAGTGAAGAACGCCCTTGACCTGCAGAAAGCAGGCAGGGAGCCGACTTCGGGAGTCCAAAGTGCTGCGTACTCTGCTCAAGTCCAAGATCCACCGCGCCACCGTCACCCAGGCCGACCTGCACTACGTGGGATCGGTGACCGTCGACGCGGATCTCCTCGACGCCGCCGACCTGTTGCCCGGCGAGCTCGTCCACATCGTGGACATCACCAACGGTGCCCGGCTGGAGACGTACGTCATCGAAGGCGAGCGCGGTTCGGGAGTGATCGGTATCAACGGTGCCGCCGCCCACCTCGTCCACCCCGGGGATCTGGTGATCATCATCAGTTACGCTCAGGTGACCGACGCCGAGGCGAGGGCACTTGAACCCCGGATCGTGCACGTGGACCAGGGCAACCGTGTCATCGCGCTGGGTGCCGACCCGTCCGAGCCGGTACCGGGTTCGGACCAACTGCGCAGCCCGCAGGCGGTGTCGGTCTGACCGCGTTCGACGACCTTCGGACCAGGAGCGTGCCCATGAGCGACATCGAGATCCGCGACGACCGACAGGCCGGGCGTCTGGAGGCCTTCGGTTCCGGGGGAGGCGAAGTCGTCGGCCACATCCAGTACTTCGTCCTCGAGTCCCCCGAGCGCGCCCTGGTCCCGGTCCACACCATCGTCGAACCGGCCCACGAGGGCCAGGGCATCGCGGGCTCCCTGGCCCGCGAGCTCTACGGCATCGCGGCACGCGAGGGCGTCACGGTCGCCCCCCTGTGCCCGTACGTCGTCAAGTGGGCCGAACGCCACCCCGACGAGGCCCCCGCGGCCACCCCGGAACTGCTCCGCGCCGCGAAGCTGTGGCTGGCGGCGAACCCCGAGGGCTTCTGAGCGGACGGGTCGAGCACCGGAGACCGGGGGCGCGTCCCGGTTCGGCTGCGGAGCCGCGGGGCGGTCGCCCTACCGGGGCTCCCGCACCGCCGACCGGTCGGAGACACCGGTCAGCCCGCGCTGGGTGAACCGGCCGCACGTCACCAGGCGGAGACCGGCCGTCGAGCGGCCAAGTGGGGCCACATCGTGGCTGCTTGTCGGTCGGGCGGTCCGGTGGTCCGGTGGTCCGGCCGACGCTGCCCTCGGATGTGAGGCCGCCGACCGGGTCCACCTCGCGCCCGGCTGTCGCTCGGCCCGTCGGCGGGCCAGCAGAGCGGGCGCCTGCCTGCGATCGCTCGGCGGGGCATCGGCGTACACCGCGGCCCGAACCAGCGCATGCCGAAAACGTTCGCCGCCGCCCCGCCGCCCCGCCGCCCCGCCGCCCCGCCGCCCCGCCGCGAAGCCGCAGGCGCGCCGCCCCGGTGTCCCACAGCCGCTGTATGCCGCACGCACGCCTGCCCCGCGCGCCTGTGGCCCCGCCGCCGCGAGCCCTGTCCGCGCCCAGCCCCCTCGCCGTACCTCAACACCCCCCGCCCACACCCCGAACACCCCCACCCAGACCCCATCGCTCACGCAGGTGGGTGAGTGGTGGGAGGGCTCGCGGGTACGCGGGGAGGAGTCCAGAGACGGCGGAGGAGTTCGGAGCCGACGTCGACCGACTGGCTGGAGGACCTGATGACCAACCCGTACCCCGACCCCGTGCCTCCGGGTCCCACGCCGGGCCCTGGCCCGGTCCCCACGCCGGGCCCGACCCCGGAGCCCCCGTCACCTCCGGACCCGAGTCCGACGCCTGGCCCGGATCCGACCCCCGGTCCTGGCCCGGGCCCCGCCCCCGACCCGTCCCCGATCCCCCCGGGACCGGAGCCGGTGCCGAACCCGGAGCCGGGGCCACCGCTCAGTTGACGGTGCCCCGCGTGCACAGCACGTGAGGGCCACCGCCGGGACCACAGGAGAGGAGGGCCACCGAAGCGCGGTGGCCCTCCTCCCTGTCAGGCGTGGTGGAGCGGAACTCAGCCGGTCACCTCGGACCGGTCCCCGCCCCACAGCGTGTGGAACGAGCCGTCGCGGTCCGTGCGCCGGTAGGTGTGCGCTCCGAAGAAGTCCCGCTGCCCCTGCGTGAGCGCCGCAGGCAGCCGCTCGGCGCGCAGCGCGTCGTAGTAGGCCAGCGCCGCCGCGAAGCCCGGCGTCGGCACACCCTGGCGCGTCGCCGCGACCAGGACCTCGCGCCAGTCGTCCTGCGCGTCGGCGATCTCCTGCGCGAAGGTGTCGTCGGAGAGCAGGCTCGGCAGGTCCGCACGGGTGTCGTAGGCCGACCGGATGCGGTCCAGGAACGCCGCCCGGATGATGCAGCCACCACGCCAGATCGCGGAGACGGCCCCCAGGTCGATGTCCCAGTCGTACTCCTCACGCGCGGCCGCGATCTCGTGGAAGCCCTGCGTGTACGACACGATCTTCGAGGCGTACAGTGCCTGCTCGACCCGGTCCGCGAAGGCGCCCGCCTCGGCCTCCGACAGCGGCGTCGCCTTGGGTCCGGCAAGCCCGCGGGACGCCTCGCGCAGCTCCGCGTGCCCGGACAGCGAGCGGGCGAAGACCGCCTCCGCGATGCCCGAGACCGGGACACCGAGGTCGAGGGCGATCTGCACGGTCCAGCGGCCGGTGCCCTTCTGCTCGGCCTGGTCCACCACCACGTCCACGAACGGCTTGCCCGTCTCCGCGTCCACGTGGGAGAGCACCTCGGCGGTGATCTCGATCAGGTACGAGTCCAGGCGGCCCGTGTTCCAGGTGCGGAAGATGTCGGCGATCTGGGCGGGGGAGTACCCGGCCACATCGCGCAGCAACTGGTACGCCTCACCGATGAGCTGCATGTCGGCGTACTCGATGCCGTTGTGCACCATCTTCACGAAGTGCCCGGCGCCGTCAGGACCGACGTGCGTCACACAGGGCGCCCCGTCCGCCGCCTTCGCGGAGATCTTCTCCAGCATCGGACCGAGCGAGTCGTACGACTCCTTCGGGCCGCCCGGCATGATGCTCGGGCCGTTGAGCGCGCCCTCCTCGCCGCCGGAGACGCCCATGCCGACGAAGTGGATGCCCTGCTCGCGCAGTTCGCGCTCCCGGCGCCGGGTGTCCGCGAAGTGCGCGTTGCCGCCGTCGATGATCATGTCGCCGGGCTCGAGGAGCGGCGCGAACTCCTGGATCACCGCGTCGGTCGGCTCGCCCGCCTTCACCATGATGACCAGCCGGCGCGGCCGCTCCAGGGCCGCCACGAACTCCTTGGCGGTCTCGGCCGCGATGAAGTCGCCCTCGCTCCCGAACTCCTCGACCAGGGCGTGCGTGCGCGACGCGGTCCGGTTGTGCAGGGCGACCGTATAGCCGTTGCGGGCGAAGTTGCGGGCGAGGTTGCGGCCCATGACCGCGAGGCCCGTGACGCCGATCTGCGCTGTGTTGCTCATACCGCGTGCTCCCAAAAGATCCTGTGGATCGCGTAGGTCGTCTATCGCTGCCGGTCGTGCTTGTCAGTATCGTCCACCGGTCATCCTGGCCTGTCGGGGGACTGTCCGCACACCAGGGATACGGTTCGGGCGCCTCGTTGCGTTCAGCCGGACACGCCGGTCGGACACGCGCCCCCACGCGGCTTGTTGCCGTCTTGTCATGGCCTGTTCGCGGCGCTTACTTTTGCCCCTCCTGGCGCAGCGACGCATGTCTAGGGGGAGGCCTCCATGGCCGTACGCGGCCGGCACCGCCGGTATCAGCCGAACAGGATCAACCGCGCCTCGCTCACCGTCACGGCGGGCGGTGTCGGAATCGCGGTCCCGCTCATCGGCGCCGGCACGGCCCACGCGGCCGACGCGGACACCTGGAACAAGGTCGCCGCGTGCGAGTCCGGCAACAACTGGAGCATCAACACCGGCAACGGCTACTACGGCGGGCTTCAGTTCACCCGGTCCACGTGGGAGGCGTACGGCGGCACCCGGTACGCGGCACGCGCGGATCTGGCCACCAGGGACCAGCAGATCGCCGTCGCGGAGAAGGTGCTGGACGGACAGGGACCGGGCGCCTGGCCGACGTGCTCGGTGCGGGCCGGGCTCACCCGCGGCGGCACCGGCCCCGACATCCAGCCCCTGACCACGAAGGCCTCGGTGCCGGACGTCCAGCCGCAGACCACCCCGCAGTCGCGGGCCGGGACCGCCGAGATGTACACCGTGGTCCGCGGCGACTCGCTGTCCGGGATCGCCGACGCCCAGGAGGTCCGCGGCGGCTGGCGGCAGCTCTACGCCGCCAACCGGCGGACCATCGGGGCCGATCCCGACCTCATCCTGCCCGGCCAGCGGCTGAAACTGCGGGCCCCGGCGGGTACGACGACCACCGCCGACCCCGCCTCCTCCAGGAGGACCTCCGGCGACTCGCAGACGACGCACACGACGGAGAAGACCGAGAAGTCGGAGAAGAAGGCCACCGACAGCGGCCTGGTCGCCCCCGTGAACGCCTCCCTCGGCACCCCGTACCACAAGGCGGGCTCGTCCTGGTCGAAGGGCTACCACACCGGCGTCGACTTCGCGGTGCCCACCGGGACCACCGTGAAGGCGGTCGCGGCCGGAAAGGTGGTCGCCTCCGGCTGGGGCGGCTCCTTCGGCTACCAGGTGGTCGTCCGGCACGGCGACGGCCGCTACACGCAGTACGCCCACCTGTCCGCGATCTCCGTGAAGTCCGGGCAGACGGTGGGCGCCGGACAGCGCATCGGCCGCTCCGGGTCCACCGGCAACAGCACGGGCCCGCATCTGCACTTCGAGGTGCGGACGGGGCCCGGCTTCGGGTCAGACATCGACCCGGTGGCGTACCTCCGGGCCGGCGGCGTCAGGATTTGACCCGCGTGCGGTGCCGGTCGAGCACCGGCACCGGGATGTACGCGGCGCCGTAGAAGGGGCCGTAGTACGCCGGCGGTTCGGTGCCGCCCGGCGCCGGGTGGTCGTCGGGGGCGGACGGGCCGTCCGTCAGTGCCGCGGGGGCCGCCGGGGCCGGGACGAGCAGCTCCTCGCGCAGGGCGGCGACCTGCTCGACGAGCACGCCCTCGCGCACCAGCGCGTCGGCCGGTGCCTCGGCGGGCGTCGGCAGGAACACGTCCTCCCGCTCGGCCGCCGCGGGCTCCGCCTCGGCGTGGGTGCGCTGGATCCGCTCGGTGGTGAGCAGGATCAGACCGCCCGCCGCCACCACACCGCAGCTCAGGGCGAGCGCGGTGCCGGTGGTGCCGTAGCGGAAGGTCTCGCCGAACATCGTGATGCCGACCGCGGCCGCCACCACCGGGTTCACGACCGTCAGCGTGGCCAGCGGGGCCGCGAGGCCCGCGCCCCGGTAGGAGGCCTGCGACAGCATCAGACCGGCCGTGGCCAGGACGCCGATCGCGGCCAGCGAGGGCAGGTCCGCCGTGGCGACGCCGCCGCTCCAGTCGACGGCGACCGTCTTGGTGAACACCGAGGACATGCCGAACGCTATGCCGGACGCGGTCGCGAGCAGCACGCTGCGCACCACCGGGTGCCGGTGCGCGGCCCGGCCCGCGATCATCAGCGTGACCACCGCGGCCGCCGTGACCAGACCGGCGAACACCCGCTGGGGCGTGCTCAGCGACTGCGCGTCCGACGCGCCCACCAGGGAGAGCAGACCGGCCAGACCGACCGTGGCCATGATCGCGCCCCGCCAGGCGGTGGCGCCGGCCCTGCGGCCCACGAACAGCGCGGCCATCGGCAGCGCGAACACGATCGTCAGGGCGCCCAGCGGCTGGACCAGGCTCAGGGGACCGTACGCGAGCGCCACCACGTGCAGCAGTCCGCCCAGGCCGTTCAGCGCGACCGCCGCCCACCAGCTCGGCCGGCGCAGCGGCGCGTACTGCTCGTTGGGGTGCGACACGGCGACCTGCTCCTGCACGATCGCTCCGCCCGCGTAGGCGACGGCGGAGACGAGGGAGAGGAGCACGGACAACGCGAGGGCACTCATGAGCTGCTCCTCTGCGTGAGGCGGGGGCGACTTGCCCGGCGCGACGAACGGTCGTCTTCCATGACCAACACGATGCCCGGAAAACTTCTTCCCGTCGTCGTACCTGAGCAGGCAATGGGTCCTACTGCCGATGGAGTACAAAAGGGTCCGTGTCCTCCCCAAGGCGGGTGACACGGGGTGGAGGCCCCCTGGTGGGTACCCCTACGGGCCTTGGTACTACTGCTGGTCGTGGACCTCGACCCGGAACTCGCGGCGCTGCGACCGCTCGGCGCCTTCTTCGTCCTACGCACGATCGGCGACCCCGCCGGGACCTCGCGCCCGGCGCTACCGACTCTCGCACAAGTCTACGAGAACCGGTCGTCGGATGTTTACGGAAATCCCCTGACTTTTCGTGTCCGGAAGGTCGCCGGGGCCCTGAACGCCCCCGAGCCCCGGATCGCCGCCTCCATCGCCCACCTGGGCCTCGCGGCCCGGCTCTGGTCGGTGGCGCTCGGCTGCGCGTCGGTGTACGGCCGGATTCCCGACCTGGCCCCCGAACGCCTGCGCTGGGACCCGGACGCGAGCGCTCCCGACGAGCTCCGGCTCGACGCGGTGACCCCGCTTCCGAGCGACGCCGGGACGATCGCCGACGTCGTCCTGCACGGCCACCTCGAACCCCTGGCCCGGGCACTGCGCTCCGAGTACCGGCTGGCCGGCGGGCTGCTGTGGGGCAACGCCGCCTCGGCACTGGCGGGAGCCGCCCGTCAACTGGGCCCCGACACCGCCGCCCGCGCCCTCGCGGCCGAACTCCTCGCCCACCCGCTCCTCGAAGGCACCCTGGACGCCACCACCCTCCGCCGCCGCAGCTGCTGTCTGTACTACCGGTTGCCGGGAGGCGGCGTCTGCGGTGACTGTTGTTTCACACGAGCCCCGCGCTCTTCCCCGCGCGGCGCATCTGGGTGACCATGAAAGCCGACCAGCCAGAGACAGGGGGTTCCGGGTGCGTGTGGGCCTGCTGACCCGGGAGTACCCGCCGGACGTGTACGGCGGCGCCGGTGTCCATGTCGAGTTCCTCGCCCGGGAGTTGAGGTCCCTCGTCGACCTGGACGTGCACTGCTGGGGCGAGGGCCGCGCCGAGGGCGTGATCCGGCACCGGCCCTGGTCCGCGCTGGATGCCGCCAACGACGCGCTGCGCACCTTCTCCGTGGACCTCTCCATGGCCGCGGGGCTCGAAGGCCGCGAACTGGTCCACTCGCACACCTGGTACGCCAACCTGGCGGGCCACTTCGGCAAGCTGCTGCACGGCATCCCGCACGTGATGACCGCCCACTCGCTGGAGCCCCTGCGCCCCTGGAAGGCCGAGCAGCTCGGCGGCGGGTACGCCCTCTCCAGCTGGGCCGAGCGCACCGCGATCGAGTCAGCCGACGCGGTGATCGCGGTGTCGGGGGCGATGCGCGAGGACATCCTCGGCTGCTACCCGGCACTGGATCCGGCCAAGGTCCACATCGTGCACAACGGCATCGACACCGCCCTGTACCGGCCGGACCACGGCACCGACGTACTGGACCGGATCGGCCTGGACCGCGACCGTCCGTTCGTGCTGTTCGTCGGCCGCATCACCCGCCAGAAGGGGGTGCCCCACCTTCTGCGCGCGGTACGGGACATCGACCCGGCGGCGCAGGTCGTGCTGTGCGCGGGCGCCCCGGACACCCCCGAGATCGACCGGGAGTTCCGGGAGCTCTTCGAGGAGCTGAGCCGGGTCCGCGAGGGCGTGCACTGGATCCCGCAGATGCTGCCCCGCCCCGAGGTGATCCAACTTCTCACCCATGCGGCCGTGTTCGTCTGCCCCTCGGTGTACGAACCGCTCGGGATCGTCAACCTGGAGGCGATGGCCTGCGGCACTCCCGTGGTCGCCTCCCGGGTCGGCGGGATCCCCGAGGTCGTGGACGACGGCAGGACCGGACTGCTCGTGACCGTGGACGACGGGTTCGAACCGGCCCTCGCGCGGGCACTCGACTCCGTGCTCGGCGATCCGGAGGCGGCCCGTCGGATGGGCGAGGCGGGGCGGGAGCGCGCGGTGGGCGAGTTCGGCTGGGACGCCGTCGCCCGGCGTACGGTCCGGCTCTACGAGGAGATCCTCAAACAGGCGTAGCGAGCCCCGGTCAAGGGCAAGCATGGGTCACAAACCAGGGTGAGGGGAGCGGCCATGCGTCGTGGCGGACCTTCGGTGCTCGGCATCGTACTGGCGGGTGGAGAAGGCAAACGCCTGATGCCCTTGACCACAGACCGCGCGAAACCGGCGGTCACCTTCGGAGGAACGTATCGCCTGGTCGACTTCGTCCTCTCCAACCTCGTCAACGGTGACATCCTGCGCATCTGCGTGCTCACGCAGTACAAGTCGCACTCGCTGGACCGGCACATCACCACCACCTGGCGGATGTCGAGCCTGCTCGGCAACTACATCACGCCGGTGCCCGCCCAGCAGCGCCTCGGACCGCGCTGGTACCTGGGCAGCGCGGACGCGATCCTGCAGTCCCTGAACCTGATCTACGACGAGCGCCCCGAGTACGTGGCGGTCTTCGGCGCCGACCACGTGTACCGCATGGACCCGCGCCAGATGCTCACACAGCACATCGAGTCCGGCGCGGGTGTCACGGTGGCCGGGATCCGCGTCCCGCGCTCGGAGTCCCCGTCGTTCGGGGTGATCTCCCCGGGCTCGGACGGCCTCACGGTGGAACGCTTCCTGGAGAAGCCCACCGACCCGCCCGGCCTCGCTGACGACCCCGAGACCGTGTACGCGTCGATGGGCAACTACATCTTCACGACGAAGGCCCTGATCGAGGCCCTGCAACGGGACTCCGAGGACGAGAACTCGGTGCACGACATGGGCGGTTCGATCCTTCCGCAGCTCACCGACCGCGGCGAGGCCCAGCTCTACGACTTCAGCGCCAACCACGTCCCCGGCGAGACCACCCGCGACCGCGGCTACTGGCGGGACGTGGGCACCCTGGACGCCTACTACGACGCCCATATGGACCTGATCGCCGAGCGCCCCGCCTTCAACCTCTACAACCGCCAGTGGCCCATCTACACCCACTCCGGCCAGCTGTCCCCGGCCCGCTTCAACGCCGGCGGCATCGCGAGTGAGTCCATCATCAGCGCCGGCTGCCTCATCCGCGGTCAGGTCACCCGCTCCGTCCTGTCACCCGGCGTCCTGGTCGACCCGGGTGCGGTGGTCCAGGGCTCGGTGCTCCACGACAACGTCAAGATCGGCCGGGGCGCGGTGGTCCGGGGCGCCGTCCTCGACAAGAACGTCGAGGTCCCGCCGGGCGCGACGATCGGCGTGAACCCGGAGCGGGACGCCGAGCTGTACACGGTGTCCAAGGGCGGGGTGATCGCGCTCGGGAAGGGCCAGCTGGTGTCCTAGGAGGTCGATGTGCGAGTCCGCGCCGTGACGCCCGCCGACGCGGACGACGTCTTCCGTCTGCTGCGTGACTTCGCCACGAGCCACACCCCCGAGCGGGCCCGCTTCACGGCGGTCACGTTTCCCGCGCTCCTCGCGGCCGCCGCGGCCGGCCGGGCCGAGTTCCTGGCCGCCGAGGAAGGCGGGCGCGCGGTCGGGTACGTCCACGCCGCCCGCATGCCCACGCTGTTCGCGGGCGGCACGGTCCTCGAACTCCTGGAGCTCACCGTCGACAGCGCGCTGCGCGGCCGCGGGACCGGCTCCGGGCTCGTGCGCGCGGTGCTGGAGGCCGCCGAGCGGGCCGGTGACGTGGAGGTGTGCGTGCCGACGCGCAGGGCCGCCGACTTCTACCGGCGACTGGACTTCACCGAGACGGCCACTTATCTCAAGTGGGCACCCGTCGGCTGAAGCCGGGCGGTGAGCTCCCTGGACGGACGGCGGGATCCGTGTTGTCATGCCAACTCATGCCCATGACAACGTTGTTATGGAGGCTTCCGTGCGTACCAGACCTCTCAGAGGCCGGCTCGCGTTACTGCTGGCCGCCCTTCTCGGCCTGACCGGCCTCACCGCGGTCCCGGCCCCGGCCGCCGAAGACCCCGTCGAGGCCCGTGGCCTCAAGGGCGAGTACTGGACCCAGTCCGCCCCCGGCGCCTTCGACTTCCACGAGCTGAAGGCGACCACCTTCGACCCGAACCTCGACTTCGACACCCTCGAACCCCGTCTCACCGCCGCGACCGGCCGCTCGGACGACGTCAGCGTCCGCTGGACCGGCAAGGTCGTACCGGAGACGACCGGCCCCCACACCTTCTCGGTCACCGGCGACAACGGCTTCCGCCTCTGGGTCGGCGGCCGGCTCCTCATCGACCACTGGGTGGACGACTGGGACCGCGAACAGACCGCCGAGCCGGTCGAGTTGACCGCCGGACAGTCCTACGACATCAAGGTCGAGTACTTCGAGCACTACGGCGGCTCCAACCTCCACCTGTGCTGGACCCCGCCGGGCGGCACCCAGCAGGCCGTTCCCCAGTCGGCGTTCCGGCTCCCCGACGGCTACGCCTACGACGGCCCCCTCGCGACCACCGTCCTCGGCACCGGGCGCACCCTGAGGCTCGACTTCGCCCAGCCCCTCGCCGCACCCCCGGCCGGCCTCGCCGACCACCTCCAGGCGGTGATCGGCGGCGCCAAGTGGCCCCTGGGAACGGTGAGGCAGGACCCGAGGGACGCCCGCGCCCTGCTCGTCGCCCTCGCCGAACCCGTCGTCGGCAACAGGACCGGCACCGCGCGCGGCACCGCCGACCTCCGCTACGACGGCGAGGGCGGCCTCACCGGCACGGACGGCAACGTTGTCAACGCCTTCTGGAGCAGCGGCCCCAACCGCTCGACCCACGAACTGCGTACCAAGTGGGCCGACCAGGTGGGCCCGGACAACGCCCTTCCCGAGTACCCGCGCCCCCAGTTGACCCGCCAGGAGTGGCGTAACCTCAACGGCCGCTGGCAGTTCGCCGCCGCCGAGCCGGGGCAGGCCCCACCCGTAGGCAGGGACCTGACCGAGCGCATCCTCGTGCCCTACCCGGTGGAGTCCCAGCTCTCCGGCCTGGAACGGCACGAGGACCGCATGTGGTACCGCCGCACCTTCACCGTCCCGGCCGACTGGCACATCGGCTCCGGCAAGCGCCTCCGCCTCAACTTCGGCGCGGTCGACTGGCGGTCCGAGGTGTACGTGAACGGCACCAGGGTCGCCGAACACACCGGCGGTTACGACAAGTTCAGCGCCGACATCACCGACGCGCTGAAGCCCGGCCGCACCCAGGAACTGATCGTCGGCGTGTACGACCCGACCGACGCGGCCGACGGCGAGAACCCGCCCCTCGGCAAGCAGCGCCTCGACCCGAGCGGCATCTGGTACACCCCGTCCTCCGGTATCTGGCAGACCGTCTGGATGGAACCGGTCGCCCGTGACCACGTCGACTCCCTCGAACTGACGCCCGACCTGTCCACCGACCGGCTGACGGTCGAGGCACGGGGCGTCCGCGACGGCGTACCGATCACGGCGACGGCGTACGACGGGAAGCGGAAGGTGGCGACGGCGCGCGGCCGGACGGGTGAACCGCTGTCCCTGAGGATCGGGAACCCGCGCCTGTGGTCGCCGGACGACCCGTTCCTCTACGACCTGGAGGTGACCGTCGGTGCCGACCGCGTCGGCAGCTACTTCGGGATGCGCTCCATCGCCGTCGAGAACGTGGCCGGCACCGCGCGCACGGTCCTCAACGGCGAGCCGGTCTTCATGATGGCTACCCTCGACCAGGGCTTCTGGCCCGACGGCCTGCACACCGCGCCCACCGACGAGGCCCTCGCGTACGACCTGAAGGCCCACAAGCGGCTCGGCTTCAACGCCGTGCGCAAGCACATCAAGGTCGAACCCGACCGCTGGTTCTACTGGGCCGACCGGCTGGGCCTGCTGGTGTGGCAGGACATGCCCGCCATGACAGCGGGGGTGAATCCGGGTCCCGCCGCCCGCGCCGAGTACGAACGCGAGCTCAAGCAGATGATCGACCAGCACGTCAGCAGCCCCTCGGTCGTCATGTGGGTGACCTTCAACGAGGGCTGGGGGCAGTACGACATCGGCCGGATCGCCGAACAGGCCAAGGCCTGGGACCCGACCCGCCTGGTCAACAACCAGTCGGGGCTGAACCTGGGGGCCGACGGAAACGCCGGCGACATCATGGACGAGCACGGCTACCCGAGCCCCGCCCTGCCACCCCACCCGGACGGCAGACGTGCCCTGGTCAGCGGGGAGTACGGCGGCCTCGGCCTGGCGGTGCCGGGACACGCCTGGTCCGTGCAGCAGTCGTACGTCGACGTCGATCCGGCGCGCTACACCGACGAATATCTGGCCAGGCTCGACGAGGTGCGGGCCCTGGTGTGCCGGGGCAGCAACGGGGCCGTGTACACGCAGATCACGGACGTGGAAGGGGAGCTCAACGGGCTGCTCACCTATGACCGCAAGGTTCTCAAACCGGACGCCGAGCGGGTCGCGGCCGCGCACCGGGCGCTGATCCGGGACGCCTCCCGGGCCGCTCCGGCGGGCTGTGCGGCCACCGACGGCTGATCACATCCGCATCCTGTGTCCCGCCCCTTTCGCGAGGGGCGGGACGTAATCTGCTGTTAACTGTGCGTAGCTTGATCGTACTTGACCGTAATCGCCGTGGGGCGATTGACTGCTGGTCCACCCGTCGTCGACGCGAGGCAAGCCATTGACTTCAGACCTGCTCGCCCCTCTCGACCTGGCGTTCTGGAACATGGAAACCGCCGAGCACCCGATGCACCTGGGAGCGCTCGGCGTCTTCTCGGCGCACTCGCCCACCGCGGGGGCCCACGCGGCCGATCTGCTCGCGGGCCGGGCCGCCGCCGTGCCCGGCCTCAGAATGCGGATCCGGGACGTGTGGCCGCTCGGCTTCCCGTACGCCTTCGGGGGCGCCGCGCGCGTGCCCGACCCCGGCTTCGACCCGCTCCGGCACGTCCTGCTGCACGCCCCGACCGCCGACTTCCACACCGAGGCGGGCCGGCTGATGCAGCGGCCGCTCGACCGTGACCGGCCGCCGTGGGAGGCGCATGTGCTGCCGGGACAGGACGGCGTCTCCTTCGCCGTCCTCTTCAAGTTCCACCACGCCCTGGCGGACGGACTGCGGGCGCTGACGCTCGCCGCCGCCGTCCTGGACCCGATGGACCTGCCCGCCCGCAAGCCACGCCCCGAGGAGCCCGCGAAGGGTCTGCTCCCGGACGTGCGCAAGCTGCCCGACCTCGTCCGGGGCGCCGTCTCCGACCTGGGCCGCGCCCTCGACATCGGCGCCTCCGTCGCCCTGTCCTCCGTGGGCGTGCGGTCCTCGCCGGCCCTCACCGCCGAGCCGAGCGGCACCCGCCGCACCGCCGGAGTCGTCGTCGACCTCGACGACGTGCACCGCGTCCGCAAGTCCCGCGGCGGCACCGTCAACGACGTCCTGATCGCCGTCGTCGCGGGCGCCCTGCGCCGCTGGCTGGACGAACGCGGCGACGGCAGCGAGGGCGTGGCGCCCCGCGCCCTGATCCCGGTCTCCCGGCGCCGGCCCCGGACCGCGCACCCGCAGGGCAACCGCCTCTCCGGGTACCTGGTGCGGCTTCCGGTCGACGACCCCGACCCGCTCGGCCGCCTGGACACGGTCCGTACGGCCATGGACCGCAAGAAGGACGCCGGCCCCCACCGCGGCGCGGGAGCCGTCGCCCTGCTCGCCGACCACGTCCCGGCCCTCGGCCACCGCCTCGGCGGGCCCCTGGCCAGTCAGGGTGCCCGGCTCTGGTTCGACCTGCTCGTCACCAGCGTGCCCCTGCCGAGCATCGGCCTGAAGCTCGGCGGCAACCCGGTCACGGAGGTCTACCCCTTCGCCCCGCTCGCCCGCGGCCAGTCCCTCGCCGTGGCGATCTCGACGTACCGCGGACAGGTCCACTACGGCCTGGTCGCGGACGCGGAAGCGGTGCCCGACCTGGACCGGCTGGCCCACGCCCTGTCCGAGGAGGTGACCGGACTGCTGGCCGCCTGCGGCTCTTGATCGTTCCCGGATTACGGGCCGGGCCCGGCGCTGAAGTAAAATTCCGCGTTCGACCAGCGGACGCGGCCCCAGTGCCGCACGGGTGACCAGGGAAACGGCAGCGCGATGACGGTGACAGAGGACGGCTCGGCGATCACGGACGACGCCGTGGACGAGGTCGTGTACGGCCCCGGCATCGACCCGGAGCGGCTGGCCGTCTGCCTCAGCGTGCTCGACGAGCTCGACAAGCTGGAGGTCGACCACCCCGACGCGATCGCCGTGCGCCGGGCCACCGCGGGCATCTACCGCACCGTCAAGCAGCGCCGCCGCCAGGAGCGCCGGGCCGCCAAGACCGCCCACGACAAGGCGGTCACGGAGGCCACGGCGACCGGCTCCGCCCAGCGCATCGACGACGAGACCGAGGGCATCCTGCCGTCGTCGATCACCGAGGAGGGCCGGGTCGCGGGGATACTCCAGCGCCCGCGCTCCTGCTACACCTGCAAGACCCGGTACGTCGAGGTCGACTACTTCTACCACCAGCTCTGTCCGGACTGCGCCCGCCTGAACCGCTCCAAGCGCGACGCCCGCGCCGACCTCACCGGCAAGCGCGCCCTGCTCACCGGCGGCCGCGCCAAGATCGGCATGTACATCGCGCTGAGGCTGCTGCGCGACGGCGCCCACACCACCATCACCACGCGGTTCCCGAAGGACGCCATCCGCCGCTTCAAGGCCATGGACGACTCGGGCGACTGGCTGCACCGCCTGGAGGTCGTCGGCATCGACCTGCGCGATCCCGCCCAGGCGGTGGCCCTCGCCGAGCAGGTCGCCGAGGCGGGCCCGCTCGACATCCTCGTCAACAACGCGACCCAGACCGTACGACGGCTGCCGTCCGCGTACGCCGCCCTGGTCGACGGCGAGAGCGCCCCGCTGCCCGCCGGTGAGCTCCCCGCCCACCACGTCATCGGGGCCTTCGGCTCCGGCGCGGTCGACGGACTCGCCTCGCTGCCCGCAGGGATCTCCGGCATCGACGCCCAGCAGGTCGCCGACCTCGCCCTGGTCGCGGGCAACGCCAGCGTCGCCAGGCACCTCGACGGCACCGCCATCGACGCGGGCGGCCTCGTCCCGGACGTCGTCGACAGCAACACCTGGGTCCAGACCATCGACCAGATCTCCCCGGTGGAGCTCCTGGAGACCCAGCTCTGCAACTACACGTCGCCGTTCATCCTGATCAGCGCGCTGCGCCCGGCCATGGCCGACGCGGCGAAGAAGGCGCGCAGCGGCCGCTCCTACGTCGTGAACGTCTCCGCGATGGAGGGCGTCTTCGGCCGCGGCTACAAGGGCGCGGGCCACCCCAACACCAACGCCGCCAAGGCCGCGATGAACATGGTCACCCGCACCAGCGCCCAGGAGATGTTCCAGAGCGACGGCATCCTCATGACCTCGGTCGACACCGGTTGGATCACCGACGAGCGCCCCCACTACGACAAGCTCCGCCTCGCCGAGGAGGGCTTCCACGCCCCCCTCGACCTGGTCGACGGCGCGGCCCGCGTCTACGACCCGATCGTGCGCGGCGAGGACGGCGAGGACGTCTACGGGGTCTTCCTGAAGGACTACGCGCCCGGGAAGTGGTGAACCGGCGGCGCCGGCGGCCCTGACGTGTGGGCCGTCGGCGACGGGGAACCCGGACACCGGTCAGTTCCCTGCCAGGAGTTGTCATGCCACGTCCACACAGCATCGATCCGCGGGCGTTCGGCGACCCGCGCAACCACTACCCGACCGACGAGGAGTTCTACGCGAGCGACCGTCCGGTCGGCCACGAGCTCCCGGAGGACCGGCCCCGGGGCGGGGCGTCCGACCCGATCAGGCACCCCTGGAGCTGGGGCATGATCGCGCTCGTCGTCTTCGCCGCCCTGATCATCCTCATGGGCATCGCGCTCTTCCCATGAGGCCGTCACGGATCCGGTGGCCCGTAGGCCCGTAGCCGGTCATGGACGGCGTACCCGCCCGAGTGCGCCGCCCGCACCCGGGTGCCCCCGTCCACCAGCAGATCCGCCCCGGTGATCCACCCGGCCGCGTCGGACGCGAGCCACACCACGGCCCGCGCGATGTCCTCGGGCTCGCCGATCCGGCCGAGCGGCAGCTCGACGGGCCCCTTCTCCCACACGAACCGCGCCATCTCGGTGCGTACGAGGCCGGGGGAGACGGAGTTGACCCGCACCCGGGGAGCCAGCTCACCGGCCAGCTGCTGGGTGAGATGCAGCAGCGCCGCCTTGCTGGTGCCGTAGGCGCCCACGTTCGGCCCGACATGCGCGGCGCCCTCCGTGCACACATTGACCACCGACCCGCCGTGCTCCCGCATCCACACCCGCCACGCCTCGCGCACCAGCCGCAGCGGTGCCTCCACGTTGACGGTGAACGCCTCGCGCCACGCGTCCGGATCGACCTCCATGAGAGGGCCGTACGGCTGGTTCGTCGCCGCGTTGTTGACCACGACGTCGAGCCGGCCGAACTCGCGCACGACGAGGTCCACGGCCGCGCGCAGATGGACCGGATCGGCGACGCTGCCCGCCAGCCCGATGCCGGCGAGTTCGTCGGCGGCCCGCCGGACGTCCTCCCGGTCCCGGGCCGTGACGCACACCAGCGCCCCGGCGTCGGCCAGTTGACGCGCGACCTCGAGCCCGATGCCGCGGGTGCCGCCGGTCACCAGGGCGGCCCTGCCGTGCAGTCCGTACGACGTCATCGCCGTACCGTCTCATGACGGACCGTCAGTCGACAGACTCCAGACGGGAGTTGCGTGCCGCGACCAGCTCCAGGACGGCCCGCCAGTCCTCCAGGACGCCCGCGTCGAAGCGGGCGGTGCGGCCGTCCTCGTCGGCCAGGCGCAGCAGGTCGTCGTCGGTGGTGGGGCCGTGCCGGCGCACCAGGCGGTGGACCCGGTCTCCGAGCAGGCCGCGGAACGCCCCGGCCGCCGGTCCGAGGCCCAGCACCAGGCCGGCCACCTGGAGCTCCTTGTCGGCCGGCCGGCTGCGGCGCAGCAGCGCGGCGGTCCGCAGGGCGTGTTCGCTGCCGCAGGCGTGCAGCAGATCCATCAGCTCGTCGACACTGCGCAGTTCCATACGTCAGACCTCCCGCCGGTCCGGCCGTTGCCGTGGGTCAGCACAGCACGGTCGCCTTGCGATTGAGCCAACGGGACCTGAACTGCGCGCCCCCGACGGTCCGGAGGCCCGGTCGACCCCTAGGCCGAACGAGTGACTTCAGAAAGGCGTATCAAGTGACAAATCATGCGGAACATGGCCGAAAGAACGCAGTTGAATTGCAATGGTTACACCTTGTTTTCAGCCCCTATCGAGCGCGCCCCCGCTCATCTGGTTAATCTGTAGCGGACGGACGGCAGTACGGGGTCCCACCCACACCCACAGTCCGTCCCGGGACAAGCCGGTCACCACGGCCTGCTCTCACATGAGTTACCGGCGCCACCGCGTCCGAACCCGATCTCGACACAGGACCCGAGCGGACGCCCTGGCACCCGGCCGCAGCACCGGACAGGTGACGTCCCGAGGGTGAGCCCGACACATAAGGAGTGCGCGGTGACACCGGAGAAGACGAATCGCGAACAGCGCCCCAAGGAACGCCCGGAGCGCGCGGGCCGACGGCCCGGGGACATCGGCAGTCTCGACGTGTGGGCGCGCTCCGCCCCCATCCGTCTCGCGGGCTACGAGGACGACCTCGCCGAGCCCCACATCCTGCCCAGCGTGGACTGACCGCAGGATCCTTCGCGATCGCCGACGGCATGGGCGTGCGAGACTCACGCCCATGCTGATCAGAGAAGCCGCGGCCGACGACTGGCCGCGGATCTGGCCTTTCTGGCACCGGATCGTGGCCGCCGGCGAGACCTACGCCTGGGACCCCGACACCTCCGAGGACGCCGCACGGGCCCTGTGGATGAACCCGGCCAAGCGCGTGTTCGTCGTCGAGGACGAGACCGGTGCGATCGTCGCCTCGGCCTACGTCACCCCCAACTACGCCGGCCCCGCCGCCCGGATCGCCAACGCCGGCTTCATGGTCGACCCCGACCGGGGCGGCCGCGGCTACGGCCGCGCCCTCGCCGAGCACGTCCTGGCCGCCGCCGCGGCCGACGGCTACCGGGGCATGGTGTTCAACGCCGTCGTCGAGACCAACCCGGCCGTGAAGCTCTGGACCTCCCTGGGCTTCACGATCCTCGGCACCGTCCCGGACGCCTTCGCCCACCCCCGGCACGGGCGGGTGGGCCTGCACATCATGTACAGGGCCCTCTGAGCCGTCGGCCAGACGCCTCTTTTCTTCAAGGCACCGCTCAGTCGACCGGTGCCGTCCGCCGCCACGGCTGCCGCCGCTCCAGCTCCTCCGCGACCTCCAGCAGTACGGACTCCGACCCCGGCCGCGCCACCAGCTGTACGGCGGTGGGGGCGCCCGAGGGCAGGGTGCCCAGCGGCACCGACATGGCCGGCCAGCCGGTGAGGTTCCACGGCGGGGTGAGCGGCGAGTAGGTGGTGTTGGCGAGGACGTTGCGCAGCCAGCCCCGCTCGTGCCAGGCCTCGGCCTTGGGGGAGCGGCGGGCCAGCGCCGGGAGCAGCAGCACGTCGTGCTCGGCGAAGAACGGCTCCAGACGCTCGCGCAGCGCCTGCCGCGCCCGGCCCGTCCGCACGGTCTTGACGAAACGCCGGCCGATCGTCGCGTGCACCCGGGTGCGCCGGGCCAGCAGCCGCCGATCCAGCCCCTGCGCGTCCACCGAGGTGCCCGCCGTCCAGGTGGCCAGCGAGGTGACGCCCAGCGACAGCGGGTACGGCGGGTCGGCGCGCCGCACCTGGTGCCCCGCCTTGATCAGCAGCCCCGCCGCCTCCCGGACCGCGTTCGCGTACGGCGCGCTGATGCCGACCCCGGCGAGCGGGCTGCGCAGGGACACGGCCACGTCGAGCGTGGCGGGCGCGTCCCGTCGTACGAACTCGGTGTCGGCGATGACCGAAAGCAGCAGCCGGGTGTCCTCGACGGTGGTCGCGAGCGGACCGTTTTCGGACATGCCGAACCAGTCGCCGTCGCTGATGCCGGCCGGGACCACCCCCGACCCCGGCTTCAGGGTGACCAGGCCGCAGTTGGCCGCCGGGATGCGCAGCGAGCCCATGCCGTCGTTGCCGAGGGCGAGCGGGACCAGTCCTGCGGCGACCGCGGTCGCGCTGCCGCCGGAGGAGCCGCCCGCCGTGCGCCAGGTGTCCCACGGGTTGCGGGAGGTGCCGTGGACGCCCTCCGTGGTGCCGAAGACGCACAGTTCCGGCACGTTGGTCAGGCCCACGACCACCGCGCCCGCCGCCCGCAGCCGGGCCACCACCACATGGTCGGCCTCGGCGGGGATGTCCGGGGTCGCGGCGGAGCCGACGCGGTTGGTCTCGCCGCGCACCGAGAGGTTGTCCTTGACGGCCACCGGCACCCCGGCCAGGGGCAGTTCGCCGAGGTCGCCCCGGGCGCCCACCTCGTCGGCCTCCGCGAGCGCCGCCTCTGCCCGCACCACCCGGAACGCCCCGAGGCGCCCGTCCAGTTTCTCGATCCGGGCGAGGTGTTCGGCCACCACCTCACGCGGGGTGGCCCGCTTCTCGCGGACGGCGGCGGCGATCTCGGCGGCGGTGCGGCCGACCCAGCTGGTCACGTGCGCTCCTCGGGCTACTCGCGAGTATGTGAGGAGAACTCTGCCCCGCGGCGGACCCCGAGTCGAGAGCACCCGGGCTTGGACATTCGGGTCGCTCCTCTTGGACTTTTCGCGGCAGGTGCGGGCGGGAGCGGGGCCCTGACCAGCAGGTCATCCGATCTCTGTAGCAACTCCCAGCTCATTCAGCCCCGTTGACAGCCCTCCTAGGGGCCTCGATTATCAGCCATCCGATGAATAGGGAGTCGCTCATGAGGAAACGGCTGAGATTCGCCGCTGTGGTGGCGCTGCTGACGCTGCTCCTGGCACCCGTTCCGGCGGTCGCCCGCGAGGCGCGGAGCGCGCCGGTCACCGTGCCCGCCCTGACCGACTGGACGCCGGAGTCCGGCAGCTATGTGTTCGGGACCGGCACCCGGCTCGTGGCCGACGGCACCGCCGACCGCCGGGTCGCCGAGACGCTGGCCGGTGACCTCCGGGCGGCCGGTCACGGCACTCCAGCGGTCGTCCGAGGCGGAGCCCGGCCCGGTGACATCGTTATCGACGTCAAGCCGTCCAAGTCCTCCCTCGGCGCCGAGGGCTACGAACTGCGCGTCGGCCGGAGCCTGTCGATCACCGGCGCCACCGAGACCGGTGCCTTCTACGGCACCCGCACCCTCCTCCAGCTCCTCGCCCAGGGCGACCGCATCCCCGCCGGGCGCACGGTCGACGTGCCCCGCTACAAGGAGCGCGGGGTCGGCGTGTGCGCCTGCTACATCCACATCACGCTGCCGTGGCTGGAGAACCTCGTCCGCGAGATGTCCTACAACAAGCTCAACCAGCTGCTCGTGGAGCTGAAGGTCAGGAGCGACGCCCACCCCGAGGCCAACACCTGGGGTTACTACACCAAGGACGAGATACGGCGGCTCGTCGCGCTCGGCGACAAGTACCACGTCGAGATCATCCCCGAGATCAACTCGCCGGGGCACATCGACCCGTGGATCGAGAACCGCCCGGACCTCCAGCTCACCGACTCCGACGGCAACAAGCAGCCCTCGCGGCTCGACATCACCCGGCAGGCCTCCTTCGACTACTACAAGAGCCTGATGGACGAGTACGCCGAGGTCTTCACCTCCAAGTCCTGGCACATGGGCGCCGACGAGTACATGCTCGGCTCCGACTTCGCGAAGTACCCGCAGATCCTGAAGTACGCCCAGGAGAGGTACGGTCCGAACGCCACCCCGCAGGACGCCTTCGTCGACTTCGTCAACCGCGTCCACGACTACGCGGCGGGCAAGGGCGTGAGACTGCGCATCTGGAACGACGGGCTCACCGGCGCCAACACCGTGCCCGTCGCCAAGGACACCACGGTCGAGCACTGGCTCAACGTGGCGGTGAAGCCCAGTCAACTCATCGCACAGGGCTACTCGGTGATGAACTCCGCCTATTCCCTGTACCTCATCCGCGGCGGCTTCCACAGCGACACCGCGTCCCTGTACGACCAGAAGTGGGACCCGCGCAGCTTCGAGGGCGAACAGCTGACCTCCTCGAAGGGCGTCACCGGAGCCAAGATCAGCCTGTGGCCGGACAACGGACGCGGCGAGACCGAGAACGAGGTCGCCGTACGGCTGTGGCCTGCGCTGCGCCACATCGCCCAGGCCACCCGGGGCGACCCCCATCCTGACGCCACTTACGACGCGTTCACCGCACGCGGCACGGCCATCGGACACGCACCCGGATGGCGGGACCTGACCCGGGTGCCGGTCGCGGACGGGACGTACCGCTTCGGGCAGTCCTTCACGGCCGCCGTCCAGCGCACCGCCGACGGTTACGCGACCCTCCGCTCGGCGGCCGGCTGCCTCGCGATCAGCGGCGGCAGGCTGACGCTCAACGTGCCGCTCCAGCCGGGCGTCGAGGCGACCTGGGACACCTGTGACGCCACGAACACCGTGCAGCGCTGGGAACTGGAGCCCGCGGCGGGCGGCTACCGGCTCGTCAACGCGATCACGCAGATGGCGCTCGCCGTCACTGACGACGGCCGGATCGCGCAGTACCCCGCCGACCAACACACCCCCACCGTCTGGCACTTGAGCTGAGAGGTCCCCCCATGACTGTCTCCAGACGCCTCTTCGTCACCGCCGCCACCGCCCTCGCCGTGACCGGCGTCCCCACCCTGGCGGCGGCCTCCGACGGCGACCGCTTCCACCGTGTCCCCGTCTCACCGGACGACACCGAGGCCGACCTCGTCCGCAAGGCCTCCCAGGTCCGGCCCACCGCACGGCAGATCGCCTGGCAGAACCTCGGACAGACCGCGTTCCTGCACTTCGGCGTGAACACCTTCACCGGACTGGAGTGGGGCACCGGCGACGAGGACCCGGACGTCTTCCAGCCGACCGGCCTCGACACCGACCAGTGGGCGGCCGCCCTGAAGGACGGCGGCTTCAAGCTCGCCATCCTCACCGTCAAGCACCACGACGGCTTCGTCCTCTACCCCTCCCGCTACACCAACCACTCCGTGGCGTCCAGCAGTTGGCGCGGCGGGCGAGGAGACGTGCTGCGGTCGTTCGCCGACTCGATGCGCCGGTACGGCCTCAAGGTCGGCGTCTACATCTCGCCCGCCGACGAGAACCAGTACCTGCACGGCGTCTACGCCAACGGCAGCGCCCGCACCCCGCGCACGATCCCGACGC
Source organism: Streptomyces griseorubiginosus (assembly GCF_036345115.1). Classification (GTDB taxonomy): domain Bacteria; phylum Actinomycetota; class Actinomycetes; order Streptomycetales; family Streptomycetaceae; genus Streptomyces; species Streptomyces griseorubiginosus_C. The sequence goes on along the minus strand of NZ_CP107766.1, from coordinate 1,107,044 downwards.
TCGTGGCGGGCGACGACCGCACGCCGGACCGCTCGTACACCCTGGACGCGACCGACTACGGCGCCCACATGCTCAACACCCTCTACGAGGTGCTCACCGAGTACGGTCCCGTCGACGAGGTGTGGTTCGACGGCGCCCAGGGACACATCCCGCCCGACAAGGTGGAGAGCTACGACTGGGACAGCTGGTACACCCTGGTGCGCGCGCTCGCCCCGGACGCGGCGATCGCCGTGACCGGCCCCGATCTGCGCTGGGTCGGCAACGAGAGCGGCATCGCACGCGAGGACGAGTGGAGCGTCGTCCCGGTCAAGGAGAACCAGTACGGCCGCACCGACTGGGCCCTGTCCTACGACACCCCCGACGAGGGCAGCCGGGCCGCGCTGGTGAAGGCGCAGCCGGCCACCGACTACCTCCAGTGGTGGCCCGCCGAATGCGATGTCTCCATCCGGGACGGCTGGTTCTACCACCCCGACCAACAGCCCAAGTCCGTGGACTACTTGACGGAGATCTGGTTCGGCTCGGTGGGCCGCAACGCCGTACTGCTGCTCAACGTCCCCCCGGACACCGACGGCCTCCTGCACAGCACCGATGTCGTCCGTCTGCGCGAGTTCCGGGAGCGGATCGAGCGGGAGCTGCCCGTCGATCTGGCCCGAGGGGCCCGCAGGACCACGGCACCGGACCGCGTCACGCTGGACCTGGGTCGCGAGCAGGAGGTGGACCGGATCCGGCTCGCGGAGGACATCCGGTACGGCCAGCAGGTGGAGCAGTTCGTCGTCGAGGCGTTCCGTGACGGCGGCTGGACCGAGGTCACGGGCGCCGGAACCATCGGCGCGAGCCGCGTCCTGCCGCTCACGGCCCCGGTGCGGGCCCGGAGATGGCGGCTGCGGGTGACGCGGGCCCGAAGTGCCGTACACATCAAGGAGTTCGGGCTCTACCGGTCGCAGGTCTGAGGGAAGGCGACGAGCGGTCACCAGGTCCCGACGCCCGGGCGCCCGGTGACCGCCGCGGTCAGGCCCGGGACGCCAGGGGCCGCCAGGCCTCCCAGGTCTCCAGCCGCTGCCGGTAGGCGGCCTCGACGACGGGATAGGGGTAGGTGCCGAGGAACAGGCGCAGCGGCGGTTCGTCGGTGTCGACCAGTTCGAGGACCACGTCGGCCGTGACCCGCGGGTCCTGTGGCGCACGGGCGCCGGCGCCGGCCCGGCGGGCCTCGCGGACGGGCTCGTAGGCGGCGAGGGGTTCGGTGTGCACCGCGGACGCGCCGGACCAGTCGGTGCCGTAGGGACCCGGTTCGACCAGGGTGACGTGGACGCCGAGCGGCCCGACCTCCTGGGCGAGCGCTTCGCTCATCCCTTCGAGCGCCCACTTGGAGGCGTTGTACAGGCCGAGGGTGGGGAAGGCGGCGAGCCCGCCGATGCTGGACACCTGCACGATGTGCCCCGCGCCCTGGGCGCGCATGACCGGCAGCGCGGCCTGGGTCACCCACAGGGCGCCGAGCACATTGGTGTCGAGCTGCCGGCGGGCCTGTTCCTCGGTGGTCTCCTCGACCATGCCGAAGAGGCCGTAGCCCGCGTTGTTGACGACGACGTCGAGTCGGCCGAAGGTGTCGGCGGCCCGCCGCACGGCGGCGAACGCGGCCGTGCGGTCGGTGACGTCGAGGCGCAGCGGCAGGACGCGGTCTCCGTGGGTGTCGGCGAGGTCGCGCAGGGTCTGGGGGTCGCGGGCGGTGGCGGCGACGCGGTCGCCGCGGGCGAGGGCGGCCTCGGCCCAGATCCTGCCGAAACCGCGGGACGCGCCGGTGATGAACCAGGTCTTAGTCATGTCCTCGACCCTCCGCGACCGGCTCGCCCGCAGCCAGCACCCCGGCAGGGTTACCCTCCGTTCCATGGCCACCGACAACGTCCTGGGGGAGTTCATCAAGGCCCGCCGGGGTCACGTCACGCCCGAGCCGGAGAACCGCTCCACGGGCGGCCGGCGCCGGGTGCCGGGGCTGCGCCGGGACGAGCTGGCCCGGCTCGCCGGGATCAGCGAGCCCTATCTGACCCGGCTGGAACAGGGCGTCGACCGGCACCCCTCGCCGCAGGTGCTGCGCGCCCTCACCCGGGCGCTGGAGCTGGACGAGGACACCGCGGCCCACCTGTACGCGCTGGCCGCGCCCGATCCCGTACGGCCGTCCCGGCGCGAGGTCGATCCGGCCGTGCACCAGCTGCTCGACACCTGGGCGGGCAATCCGGCCTACGTCCGCGACCGGCACTTCGACGTGCTGGCCGCCAACAAGCGGGCCCGCGCTCTCGCCGCGATGTACGAGCCCGGGCGCAATCTGGTCCGGGAGGTGTTCCTCGGCCCGGAAGCGCGCCGGCTGTTCCCCGACTGGGCGGAGATCGCCGCGCGGACCGCGGCCGCACTGCGGGCCGAGGCCGATCCCCACGATCCCGAAACGGCGCGGCTCGTCGCCGAGTTGGCGGCGGACGAGGACTTCCGCCGCCTGTGGGCCCGGCACGACGTACGGCCCGCCCGTGACGAGCTCAAGCGGTTCGCGCATCCGGAGGTCGGCGACCTCGCGCTGCGCAGGCAGGCCCTGACCGTCGGCGGCGCCGAGCACCAGGTGATCATCGTGTACCAGGCCACCCCGGGCAGCCCTTCCGAGGCCGCCCTCGCCCGGCTGCTGTGACCGTCGGGGCGCTCACCGCAGATGCTGTTCGAAGAAGGCCATGGTGACGTCCATGCTGCGTGCCCACTGGGGGTAGAAGGTGTGGCCCTCGCCCCGGTACGTGCGCAGCTCGACGTCCTTGCCCGCCGCCTCGAACGCGGCGACCGCCTCGCGGCTCCACCTGATCGGGCACGTCGTGTCGGCGGTGCCGTGGTGGATCAGCAGGGGCTCGGTGACCCGGTCGGCGTAGGTGACGGGGGAGACCTCACGCCAGAATTTCGGGTTCTCCTCGGGCGTTCCGTGGGCCGCCTCGATCTCGGCGACCAGCGGGTCGCCCTCGGGGCGCTGGAACTGGTCGATGTTCTCCTCGGGATGCGCGCTGACCGGCGCGTAGGCCACCGCCGCGTCGAACAGTCTAGGGGCCACCACCAGCGTGTTGTACACGACACCACCGCCCATCGAGCGGCCCAGCAGCCCGAGGCGGCGGGTGTCGATCTCCGGGCGCCCGGAGGACCGCAGTGCCAGCGCGGCGCCGATGACGTCCTCGGTGTAACCGAGGCGCAGGCCCACGTCGTTGTCGGGGTCCTTGTCCGAACGGGCGTGGTTGCGGTAGTCGGTGTGCAGGACGACGTACCCGTTCCGGGCCAGGAGGTCCTGCTCACGGCTGAGGCCGCGGCCCGTGGTGTAGATCGCCGGGTCGATGTAGCCGTGCGCCAACACCAGGGCGGGGAAGGGACCTTCGCCCCTCGGGATGTTCATCAGGCCCGACACGGTCAGGCCGTTCGCCTCGTACGTCACCTCGTGGCTGGTGTAGGCGGAGGTGCGGGCCAGCACACGGCCCAGCCTCGGATCGGAGCCCTGGTGGTCGCGCCGGATCAGGGCCGGTAGGGACACGGGATCCACGGGGGCGGGCGTCGCCGAGGGGCTGCCCGGGGTCGCACCGGGGGATGTCGATGCGGACGGACCGCTCGGGCCGGCACCGCGAGGCGCCGAGGCGGCCGGACCGCCCGGGCGCGCCCGGTCCTCGCCGTCACCGCCCGTGCAGCCCATCACGGCCGACAGCGCGAGTACGGCGGCGGCACAGAGCGTTCCCCTCGTCCGCATAGGGCCATTGTCCTCGCCGACGCGTCGAATGTCCCCGTGGCTTCAGGCGCCCCGCGCCGCCCCCGTGCTGTCCCGCACGATCAGTCGTGGCACCGGGACCCGTACGGTCCGGGCCGGACCGCCGTCCAGCAGGGCGGTCAGTTCCCGGGCCGCCGTGCGGCCGAACTCCACGCTGTCCCGGGACAGGGCCGACAGCCACGGCTTGACCATGCGGCACAGCGCCGAGTCCTCCCAGGCCACCACCGACACGTCCGCGGGCACCGAGTGGCCCAGCTCGGTCGCGGCGGCGACTCCGGCGAGGGCCATCACGTCGTTGTCGTAGATCAGCGCGGTCGGCGGGGCGGGCGCCTCCAGGACCCGGCGGGTCACGGCCGCGCCCTCCGCGTCGGAGTAGTCGGTGGTCACCGACCGCACGCCCGTCAGCCCGCGCCGCTCGGCCTCCGCGCGCAGGGTGCGGATCCGGCGCTCGGTGTGCGCGAGCCCGGGCAGGCCGGCGATGTGCACGATCCGCCGGTGGCCGAGCGTGTACAGCTCGTCCACGACCGCGGCCATCGCGCCCGCGTCGTCCGCCCAGACGGTGGACAGGCCCGGATGGCGTTCGTCGGGGGTGCCGCCTATCACCACGGCGGGCAGGCCCAGTTCGTCGAGGACCCCGGTGCGCGGGTCGTCGGTGCGCGGGTCGACCACCAGGACACCGTCCACGCGGTGCTCGGCCCACCAGCGCCGGTAGACCTCGCACTCCTCCTGGACGTCCTCCGCCACCTGGAACAGCAGGCCCAGGTGGCGCTCCGCCAGCACCTCCTGGATCCCGGAGACGAGCTGGAGGAAGAAGGAGTCCACGCCCAGGGTCTCGGCCGGGCGGGCGAGGACGAAACCGACCGTCGCGGCGCCCTCGCCGGACAGCGCGCGGGCCGCCGTGCTGGGCCGCCAGCCGAGCTCCTCGGCCACCTGCCGCACCCGGTCGCGGGTGTCCTCGGAGACACCCGGACGGCCGTTCAGCGCGAACGAGACCGCGCTCTGGGAGACGCCGGCATGCCGCGCGATGTCCTTCATCGTGGGGCGGCGGGCCGGCGTCCGCTTGCCTGACATGGAGATTCCTCATTCCCGGGACGCATTCGGTGCCCAGTATGCACTAATGCGGTTCAGCTCAGTCAACCTAATGCGCATTAGTAACTAAACAAATTAGCTCGGCGAGATGCATTGACGGGCCCGTGGAGCGACGTGCAAGGTCTCCGTCGTTGGCCAACTCCGCCGCTAAGGAGAACGGTTCGCCGTGCCCATTTCCCGCAGAACTTTCGCCGCTGCCGCCGCTGCCTGTGTCCTCCTGCCGCTGAGCGCCTGCGGCTCAGGAAGCGACGACGGAGGCTCGTCCGACGCCTCAGGAAAGGTCGAAGGCGACATCACCTTCCAGACCTGGAATCTCCGGGCGAACTTCAAGGACTACTTCGACGGCCTGATCGCCGACTTCGAGAAGAAGTACCCCGGCACCAAGGTCAGGTGGATCGACCAGCCCGCCGAGGGCTACGCCGACAAGATCAGCGCCGACGCGGCCGGCGGCACCCTGCCCGACGTCGTCAACGTCTCGCCGGACCTCGTCGCCCCGCTCGCCAAGGCCGGCCTCGCGCTCGACCTCGACAAGGCGGCCGGCCAGTACAGGAAGGAGTACCTGGACGGCGCCTGGGCCAGCCACCAAATACCGGGCATGACCGGGACGTACGCCTTCCCCTGGTACCTCAACACCGGCCCGCTCTTCTACAACAAGTCCCTCTTCAAGGAGGCCGGGCTCGACCCCGACCAGCCGCCGAAGACGTACGACGAACTCTTCACCGACGCCCTGGAACTGGCGAAGAAGAGCGACGGCAAGGTGGCCACCCTCGCCAACGTACCCACCATCGAGGACTTCGGCCGCTACGGCGTCCCCCTCATGAACTCCGAGGGCACCGCCTTCGCCTTCAACGACAGCAAGGGCGTCGAACTCCTCACCAAGTACAAGCAGCTGTACGACGCCAAGGCGCTCGACCCGCAGGCGCTCACCGCCACGCCCGAGTCCTCCGGCAAGAAGTTCCTCACCGGGGCGGTCGCCATGAACCCCGGCAGCGCCCTGGACCTCGGCAACTTCAAGAAGCAGGCGCCGAGCCTCTACAAGAACATCGGCATCACCGACCAGATCACCAGCACCGGACACGTGAACATGTACGTGATGGGCGTGATGGTCAACGCGCAGAGCAAGAAGAAGGCCGCCTCCGTCGCCTTCGCGCACTACGTCACCGACGCCCAGCACCAGATGTCCTTCGCGAAGAAGGTCGCCATCTTCCCGAGCACCGCCGGCTCGCTCGACGACCCGTACTTCACCGACGAGGACGGCACCGACGAGACCCGGGTGCGGATCGCCGCCGCCAAGTCCCTGAAGAACGCGGTCAACTACACACCCGTCCTCTTCAGCGAGCAGATGAAGACGGCCCTGCGCAACGAGGTCGCCAAGGCGCTCCAGGGCAAGGAAAGCCCGAAGGAAGCTCTCGACAACGCTGTCAAGGCGTGTGACACGCTGCTCCAGCAGCAGGGGTAGCCATGTCGTCGTCCACCGTGTCGCGGGTGCGGCGCCAAGGGCCGCTGAGCCCCTGGCTGTTCGCCGCGCCCGGCCTCCTGATCATCGGCGCGTTCATCCTGTACCCGTTCGTCTCCACACTGGTCAACGCCTTCACGGACAAGCGCACCCTGATCCCGGGCGAGTTCGTCGGGCTCGCCAACTTCCGTGAGCTGCTGCACGACGACATGTTCTGGATCGGCCTGCGCAACAGCACGCTGTACGTCCTCGGAGTCGTACCGGCGCTGGTGATCCTGCCGCTGCTGCTGGCCCTGCTGGTGCAGAAGAACATCCCCGGCATCACCTTCTTCCGGTCCGCGTTCTACACCCCGGTCGTCGCCTCGATCGTCGTGGTCGGCCTCATCTGGGTGTGGCTCCTCGACGAACGCGGCCTGGTCAACTCGCTGTTGGAGACCATCGGCGTCGGCCGGATCGGGTTCCTCAGCGACCAGTGGCTGCTCCTGCTGAGCGCCATGGCCGTGACGGTGTGGAAGGGCCTCGGCTACTACATGATCATCTATCTGGCCGCGCTGGCGAACGTGCCGCGCGAGCTGCACGAGGCCGCGGCGGTGGACGGGGCCGGGGCCGTGCGCAGGTTCGTCACGGTGACCGTGCCCGCCGTTCGCTCGACCATGGCGCTCGTCGGGGCGCTCTCCTCGGTCGCCGCCTTCAAGGTGTTCTCCGAGGTGTACCTGATGGCCGGTCCGAGCGGCGGACCGGCCGGCGAGGACACCACGCTCGTGATGCTCGTCCAGCGCACCGGCACCGGGCTCACCGGCCGGGTCGGCTACGCCTCCGCGATCTCGGTCGTGGTCTTCGTCGTCACCGTCGCCCTGATGCTGCTCGTGCTGCGGGCCGACCGGAGGGCGGAGTCGTGACCCGGGTACGCAAGGGCGAACTGGTCCTGCGGTACGTCCTGTTGCTCGCCGTCCTCGCCCTGACCGTCGGCCCCTTCCTGTGGCAGCTGTCCACCTCGCTGAAGGGCCCCACCGAGGACATCTACAGCTCCCCGCCGAGCTTCCTGCCCCGGCACCCCACCCTGCACAACTACGAGCGGGTCTCCGACACCATCCCCGTCTGGGACTACGCCCTCAACTCGCTGAAGGTCGCCACCGCCAACGTCGTGACCAACTGCGTCGGTTCGGCCCTCGCCGGGTACGCCCTGGCCCGGCTGCGCTACCGGGGCCGCCGCGCCGCCACCCTCGCCTTCATCCTGGCGATGCTGGTGCCGGTGGAGGGCATCATCATCGCCCAGTTCACCACCATGCGGGAGCTCGGTCTCAACAACACCCTGATCGGGGTGGTCCTGCCGGGCTGCATCGGCGCGATGAACGTCCTGCTGATGCGCAACGCCTTCCTCAACCTGCCGTACGAGATCGAGGAGGCGGCCTACGTCGACGGCGCCAACGTCTGGCAGCGGTTCCTGCGGATCGCGCTGCCGTCGGTGCGGGGAACCATCGCCGTCGTGGCGATCTTCGCCTTCATGGGCGCCTGGGACGACTTCCTGTGGCCGCTGATCGTGCTGAGCGACCCGTCGAAGTTCACGCTCACCATCGGGCTCAACTACCTGCACGGCACCTTCGCGGGCGACGAGCGGCTCGTCGCCGCGGGTACGGTCATCGCCGTGGCACCGCTGATCGTCCTCTTCGCCTGTCTCCAGCGGTACTTCTTCCGCGGAGTGGGCGAGGGCGCGGTCAAGGGCTGAGCGGGATGCGCGCCCAGGAAGCCCGGCCGACCCGAACTCCCCAAGTCAAGGACCCCGTATGCCTTCTGCCGTGCGCTTCGGCGTCAACTACACCCCGAGTCAGGGGTGGTTCCACCACTGGCTCGACTTCGACCTCGACTCCGTCCGCGCCGACCTCGACTCGATCGCCGCGCTGGGACTCGACCACATCCGGGTCTTCCCGCTGTGGCCCTACTTCCAGCCGAACCGCACCCTGATCCGTGAGCGGGCGGTCGCGGACCTCGTACGGCTCGTCGACGCCGCCGCCGAACGCGGCCTGGACGTCAACGTCGACGGTCTGCAAGGGCACTTGAGCAGCTTCGACTTCCTGCCTGCCTGGACCAGGACCTGGCACCGCCGCAACCTGTTCACCGACCCGCAGGTCGTCGAGGGGCAGGCCGTCTACCTGCGCACACTGGCCGCCGCTCTCCGGGACCGCCCCACCTTCCTCGGCATGACCCTCGGCAACGAGGTCAACCAGTTCTCGGCGGGCCCCCACCCCGACCCCGACCGGGCCACGTCCGAGCAGATCGACGCCTGGCTCACCCGGATGCTGGCCGCCTGCGAGGAGGGCGCCCCGGGCCGGCTGCACCTGCACGCCGAGTACGACGCCACCTGGTACCAGGACGACCAGCCCTTCACCCCGGCCCAGGCCGCCCGCCACGGGGCCGTCACCGCCGTGCACTCCTGGGTCTTCAACGGGACCGCCCAACGCCACGGACGGGAGTCGGTCCCGAGCGAGCACCACGCCGCCTACCTCGTCGAGCTCAGCAAGGCCTGGGCCGACGACCCGCACCGCCCGGTCTGGCTCCAGGAGGTCGGCGCCCCCGCACCCCTGGTCCCGCCCGAGCACGCGGCCGCCTTCACCGAGGCCACGGTCGCCAACGCCCTGGACTGCCCCGACCTGTGGGGCATCACCTGGTGGTGCTCACACGACGTGTCCCGCGAGCTGGCCGACTTCCCTGAACTGGAGTACGGGCTCGGCCTGTTGACCAACGACCGGCAACCGAAGGACACCGCCCGGGTCCTGGAGCGGGCGGCACGCGCGGGTGCGGGTGCCGCTGAACGCCGTACGACCGCCCTGGTCGTCCCCTCAGACCCCGGCTCCCGCTCGCTCTGCGCGCCCGGCGGGCCCGTCTTCGACGCCTGGTTCCGGCTGGTCGCCGACGGCGTCCGCCCCACCACCGTCCTCGACACCCGCGCCGCCGACCGGGACCACCTGGCCGCGCGCGGCATCACCGAGGTCGTCACACCCGATCAGGTACTCCCACCCCACAAGGACCACTAGGAGGCACCCGCTCGTGAACCCCACCAGACGCACCGTCCTGCTCGCCGCCACCGCGGCCGCCCTGCTCCCCGCGCTCCCGGCGAAGGCGGCCGCGGCCACCGCGCTCCAGCCGTACGCCACCTACTGGTACCCGGACTCCCTCCCCTCCGGCAGCCCCGGCACCGGCATCACCTGGCGCAGCCTCAAGACCTGGCGGGCGGCCGACGACGCCGACCTGCCCTTCAACACCGCCTCCGTACCGCTCGCCGCCCGCTTCACCCCGACACCGGTGAACACGACGGCCCGGGCGGGCCAGGCCCGGATCCAGTCCCTGGTCTCCTTCGGGCCCACGTCGAGCAACCCCTCGCAGGGCTCGGCGACCTCCGACTACTACGCCTTCGGGCACTGGGCCTACGTCGACGAACTCGTCTTCTGGGGCGGCTCCTCGGGCGAGGGGCTGATCCTCGCGCCGAACGCCCCGATCGTGGACGCCGCCCACCGCCACGGCGTGCCCGTCCTCGGCAACATCTTCCTGCCGCCGGTCGCCTACGGCGGGCAGCTGCGGTGGACCCGGGACCTGGTGCAGAAGGACGCGGCCGGCCGCTATCCACTGGCCGCCCAACTCGTCGCGGTCGCCGCGGCCCACGGCTTCGACGGCTGGTTCGTGAACGCCGAGACCGGGGGAGGGGACGCGGCCCTCGGGGCGGACATGCTGGGATTCCTCAGGGAGTTGAAATCCCTCGCCGCCGCCCGGGGGCAGCGCGTGACCTGGTACGACTCGATGACCGTGAACGGGTCGGTGAGCTGGCAGGGCGCGCTGAACAGCCGTAACCAGGCGTTCTTCCAGGCCGCCGACGACATGTTCGTGGACTTCCGGTGGACGGCGGGAGGTCTGGCCTCCTCCGGGACGCTGGCGCAGCAACTGGGCCGCAGCCGCTACGAGTTGTGGGCCGGTGTGGACGTGGAGGCGAACGGCTGGAACACGTCCGAGAACTGGGACGCGATCGTGCCCCGCGCCGGCGCCCACGTCACGTCGATCGGGCTGTACCGGCCCGAGTGGACCCGCAACCACCTGCCCGCCGACCAGCGGTCGCCGCAGGACTTCCACGCGGCCGACGACCGCTTCTGGACCGGCAGGTCCCTCGACCCGTCCCGGCCGGACGCGACGGACACCTGGCGGGCTCCCGCGGTGTCGGTCGCCGACCGGTCGACGGTCACGTCACTGCCGTTCGCGAGCGTGTTCAACACCGGGCACGGGCTGCGGTGGCACGAGGAGGGGGCCGTCACCTCGGACACGCCCTGGAACCACCTCGGGCTTCAGGACCGGCTGCCGTCGCGGCAGTGGGTGGTGCGGACGGAGGGCTCCCGGCCGAGTGTCTCCTTCGACTTCGCGGACGCCTGGCGGGGCGGCAGCAGTGTGCTGGTGAGCGGCACGGTGGACCAGCCGGTCACCGTGGACCTGTACGCCACCCGGCTGCCGATCGGCGACGACACGGTGGTCGAGCTGACCCACCGGACCGACGCGGGCACGGTGAACGTCGAGCTGGCCGTCGCCACCGGCGAGCCGAGCGCGCCGGGGGCGGCACCGCCGTACACCTGTCTGCCGGTGGCCGGCGGCGACGGCTGGCGGACCTCGACCGTACGGCTCACCGGGCTCTCCGGGACCGTCCACGCGCTCGGCGTGCGGCTCACCGGGAGCGGTTCGCTCGAGTGGCGGCTCGGCGGTCTCGCCGTGTACGACACCATGGGCGCCCACCGCCCGTCCGCGCCCTCCGGCCTGCGCGTCTCCGCCGCTTCCGGTGGTGACCTGCGCCTCGCCTGGAACCCCGCACCCGGCGCCGTACGCCACTACACCCTGCACCGGCTCCTCCCCGACGGCACCCGGCGCTTCCTCGGCGGCACCTGCCAGCGGGCCTACTTCGTCGGCGGTCTGCAGCCCGAACAGGGCGAGACGGAGGCGCGGTTGGAGCTTCGTGCGGTGGGGGAGCTGTACACGTCGTCGGCCCCCGTGACCGTGACCCACCCCTGGTAACCCCCGCGACCTTGGAGAGCACCCCGCATGCATGACGACCGCAGCCTGGTCGAGGCCCGCCTCAGGCGTGTCCTCGACGAGCGCCTCCGCCCCGCCGTGTACCCCGAGTCCGTGCCGCTGGAGGTGGCGGTGTGGCAAGCGCCCGACGAGCCGGTGCCCGTCGCCGAGGGCCTGGCGGCGGAGCCGGAGCCGATCGCCGTGGGCGCCCGCTGGGGTGTCCCCTGGGGCACCAGCTGGTTCCGCGTCACCGGCACCGTCCCCGAGGAGTGGGCCGGGAGGACCGTGGAGGCGATCCTGGACCTCGGCTTCGACGAGAACATGCCCGGCTTCCAGTGCGAGGGCCTGGTGTACCGGCCCGACGGCACTCCCGTGAAGGGCCTCAACCCGCGCAACCAGTGGGTGCGGATCGGCGCCCCCGTCGAGGGCGGCGAGGAGGTGCGCCTGCACGTCGAGGCCGCCTCCAACCCCGTGATCCTGGACTACCACCCCTTCCTGCCCACGCAGCTGGGCGACAAGGAGACCGCCGGCTCCGAGCCGCAGTACCGGCTGGCACGCATGGACCTCGCCGTGTTCGACGAGACCGTGTGGCAGCTGGTGCTCGACCTGGAGGTGCTCGGCGAGCTGATGGCCGAGCTGCCGGTGGAGTCGGCGCGGCGCTGGGAGATCCTGCGGGCGGTCGAGAAGGCGCTGGACGCCGTCGACCTCCAGGACGTGGGCGGCACGGCCGCGCAGGCGCGGGTACGGCTGGAGACCGTCCTCTCCGAGCCCGCCGTCCCCTCCGCCCACCGGATCAGCGCGGTCGGCCACGCGCACATCGACTCGGCGTGGCTGTGGCCGCTGCGCGAGACCGTGCGCAAGGTCGCCCGGACCACCTCCAACATGACCGCGCTGCTCGACGACGAGCCGGAGTTCGTCTTCGCCATGTCCCAGGCCCAGCAGTGGGCCTGGGTGCGCGACCACCGGCCCGAGGTGTGGGCCCGGGTGAAGAAGGCCGTGGCCGACGGACGGTTCGTGCCGGCCGGCGGCATGTGGGTGGAGTCGGACACCAACATGCCGGGCTCGGAGGCGATGGCCCGTCAGTTCGTGCACGGCAAGCGGTTCTTCCTCGACGAGTTCGGCATCGAGAACGAGGAGGCGTGGCTGCCCGACACCTTCGGTTTCGCGGCCGGGCTGCCGCAGATCATCAAGGCGGCGGGCTCCAAGTGGCTGCTGACCCAGAAGATCTCGTGGTCGCAGACGAACAAGTTCCCGCACCACACGTTCCGTTGGGAGGGCATCGACGGAACCCGGATCTTCACGCACTTCCCGCCGGTCGACACCTACAACTGCTCCATGAAGGGCAGCGAGATCGCCCACGCGGCAAGGAACTTCAAGGACAAAGGCGTCGCCCGGCACTCCCTCGCCCCCACCGGCTGGGGCGACGGAGGCGGCGGCACGACCCGCGAGATGATCGCCAAGGCGGCCCGGCTGCGCGACCTCGAGGGCTCGGCGACCGTGGCCTGGGAGACCCCGGCGGAGTTCTTCGAGAAGGCCGAGGCCGAGTACCCCGAACCACCCGTGTGGGTGGGGGAGTTGTACCTCGAACTCCATCGCGCCACCCTCACCAGCCAGGCAAAGACCAAGCAGGGCAACCGCCGCAGCGAACACCTCCTGCGCGAGGCCGAGCTGTGGGCGGCGACGGCGGCCGTACGGACCGGATTCCCCTACCCGTACGAGGAGTTGGACCGCATCTGGAAGACGGTCCTGCTGCACCAGTTCCACGACATCCTGCCCGGGTCGTCCATCGCATGGGTGCACCGGGAGGCCCGGCGGACCTATGAGCGCGTCGCCGAGGAACTGAACGGGATCATCGACGCGGCCCAGCGTGCCCTGGCGGGCGAGGGGGCCCGGGAACTCGTCTTCAACTCCGCACCCCACGGCCGTGACGGGGTCGCCGCGGGCGGCGCCGGGACCGCCCCGGCCGAGGGACGCACGGTCGTGGCCGAGCGCCCCGAGGGCGGGTACGTCCTGGACAACGGCGTCCTGCGGGTGGCCGTCGACGGGCAGGGCCTGGTGGTGTCGGCGCACGACCTCGAGTCCGACCGCGAGACCGTCGCACCGGGCGGGGTGGCCAACCTCCTCCAACTCCACCCGGACTTCCCGAACATGTGGGACGCCTGGGACGTCGACGAGTTCTACCGCAACACCGTCACCGACCTCACCACCGTGGACGAACTGGTCGCGGAGGACGGCGGCGTGCGGGTCACCCGCACCTTCGGTTCCTCCCGCGTCACCCAGGTCCTGTCCCTGGCGCCGGACGAGCGCAGGCTCCTCATCGACACGGAAGTGGACTGGCACGAGACGGAGAAGTTCCTCAAGCTCGCCTTCCCGCTCGACGTGCACGCCGAACGGTACGCGTCCGAGACGCAGTTCGGGCACTTCCACCGGCCCACGCACACCAACACCTCCTGGGAGGCGGCGAAGTTCGAGGCCTGCAACCACCGCTTCGTGCACCTGGAGGAACCCGGCTGGGGTGTGGCGATCGTCAACGACTCCACGTACGGCCACGACGTGACCCGCACGGTCCGGACCGACGGCGACCAGGGCACGACCACCACGGTCCGGGTGTCCTTGCTCCGCGCCCCGCGCTTTCCCGACCCCGAGACCGACCAGGGCGTCCACCGCTTCCGGCACGCGCTGGTGCCGGGGGCGGGCATCGGGGACGCGGTGCGGGAGGGATGGCGGATCAATCTTCCGGAGCGGGTCGTACGGGGTGCCGAGGAGGTCGCCCCGCTGGTGACCGTCGACCAGGACGCGGTCGTCGTCACGGCGGTCAAGCTGGCGGACGACGGCAGCGGGGACGTGGTGGTCCGCTGCCACGAAGCGCATGGCGGACGGGCCCGGGCCACTGTGACGGCGGGCTTCGAGGTCGCGGACGTCGTGGCGACGGACCTGCTGGAGCGACCGCTGGCGGACTCCCCCGCGCCGCAGCTGGAAGGGAACGGAGTGTCCCTGCGGCTGCGGCCGTTCGAGCTGGTCACGCTGCGGTTCACCAGGGCCTGAGAACCCCGCTGCGGTTCACCAGGGCCTGAGAACCTGACACGAGGGGGGCGGGACGATCCGCACCGCCCCCCTCGTCCCCTCCGTCACGCCCCGAGCTGCGCCCGCAGCCACTGCTCGACCTCGCCGACATGCGCGGCCGCCGCCGCCCGGGCCGCCTCCGGGTCGTGGGCGAGCAGTGCGCGGTGGATGGCCGCGTGCTCCCGCCTGGTCCGTTCGAAGGCGCCCTCCTCCTGGTAGCCGCGCCACACCCGGGCCCGGAAGGTGCGGGAGGACAGGCCGTCCAGGATCGCGGCCATCGTGTCGTTCCCGGCCGCCGCCGCGATCTCGCGGTGGAAGGCCAGGTCGTGGGCGATGATCTCCTCCGGATCGTCGGTGGCGTTCATCGCCGTGAGGTGCTTCTCCACCTCGGCCAGCTGGTCGGGGGTGATCCGGGCGGCCGCCAGAGCGGTCGCCGTCGACTCCAGGATGCGGCGCACCTCCAGGAGCTCCACCAGACGCGGCCCCCGGGACAGATCCGCGACCACCCCGAAGGTCTCCAGCAGGTCGCCGGCCTCCAGCTGGGTCACGTAGATGCCCGAACCGTGCCGGGCCTCCAGCACGCCCAGGACCGTCAGCGCGCGGATCGCCTCCCGCATCGAACTGCGCGAGATGCCCAGCTGGACCGCCAGATCCCGCTCGGTCGGCAGCCGCTCGCCCGGCTCCAGCCGGCCCTCGCCGATCATCGCCTTGATCTGCTCGATGGCGCGCTGCGTCACGGTGCCCTTCTGCGGGGCTGTCTCGTCCACGCGCCGCAGTCTAATCGCCGATGTGGTCGGACCACTATGGCCCGGATCCGGGAAAAACTGCCTCCGCGGGGTGTTCTGGCCCCTGAGTGGTCTGATAAGTATGCCGTCAACTGCTCGAACACCCGCATGCTCGATCACGCTCGACGAGGAGCCGAAAGATGCCAGGGAGAACAGTGGGGAAGCGGAACACGCTGCGCAGGCTCGGGGCGGTGGCCGTGGCCGCCGGCGCCTCGCTCGTGCTCGCCGCGTGCGGCAGCACCAAGGACACCGCAGGCAGCAGCAGCGAGGGAGGCGGCGGCACCGGCAAGGTGGGCGTGGTCCTGCCGCTGCTGACCTCGCCGTTCTGGCAGTCGTACAACGACTACGTGCCCAAGATGGCCAAGTCCGAGGGCGTGGACGCGCTGAAGACGGTCAACTCCAACAGCGACCCCTCCCAGCAGATCACCGACATCAACAACGAGCTCAACCAGGGTGTGAAGGGGCTGGTCGTCGCCCCGCTGGACAGCGCCGCTATCGAGGCCGGCCTCGACCAGGCCGAACGCAAGGGCGTCCCGGTCGTCGCGGTCGACGTGGCCCCCGACAAGGGCAAGGTCGCCATGGTCGTACGGGCGAACAACGTGTCGTACGGCGAGAAGGCCTGCCAGTACCTCGGGGAGCACATCACCTCCGGCAAGGTCGTGCAGATCATGGGCGACCTGGCCTCCGTCAACGGCCGCGACCGCTCCGAGGCCTTCCGGGCCTGCGTGAAGAAGAACTTCCCGAAGCTGAAGGTCCTGGAGATCCCCGCCAAGTGGGAGTCCGACACCGCCGCCTCGCAGCTGAGCACCCTGCTGAACGCCAACCCCGACCTCAAGGGCATCTACATGCAGGCCGGCGGGGTGTACCTCGCGCCGACCCTCCAGACCCTCAAGTCCAAGGGGATGCTGAAGAAGGCCGGCACCGCGGGCCACATCGCCATCGTCTCCAACGACGGCATCCCGCAGGAGTACGACGCCATCCGCAAGGGCGAGATCGACGCGACCGTCTCCCAGCCCGCCGACCTGTACGCCAAGTACGGCATGTACTACATCAAGGCGGCGATGCAGGGGAAGACCTTCGAGCCCGGCCCGACCGACCACGACTCCACGATCGTCAAGCTGCCCAGCGGCATCCTCGAGGACCAGCTGCCCGCGCCCCTGGTCACCAAGGACAACGTCGACGACCCGAAGCTGTGGGGCAACACGGTCAAATGAGCACCCCACTCGTCGAAGCCCAGGGGGTCGTCAAGCGGTACGGCCCCACGACCGCCCTCGCCGACGGCCGGCTCACCGTCCTGCCCGGCGAGTCCCACGCCCTCGTCGGCCGCAACGGCGCGGGCAAGTCCACCCTCGTCACCATCCTCACCGGCCTCCAGGCCCCCGACGAGGGCACCGTCCGCTTCGACGGCGAGCCGGCACCCCCGCTCGCCGACCGGGACGCCTGGCGGAGCAAGGTCGCCTGCGTCTACCAGAAGCCCACCGTCGTACCCGAGTTGACGGTCGCCGAGAACCTCTTCATCAACCGGCAGCCGCTGCACCGCGGGTTCATCAGCTGGCGCAGCCTCAAGAAGGAGGCCGCCGAACTCCTCGACACCTGGGGCGTCCGCGTCGACCCGGACGCGCGCACCGCCGACCTCAAGGTCGAGGACCGCCAGATGGTGGAGATCGCCCGGGCGTTGAGCTTCGGCGCCCGCTTCATCGTCCTCGACGAACCGACCGCGCAGCTCGACAACCGGGAGATCGAACGGCTCTTCGGCCGGATGCGCGCACTCCAGGACTCCGGCGTCACCTTCCTGTTCATCTCGCACCACCTGCAGGAGGTGTACGAGGTGTGCCAGACGGTCACCGTCCTCAGGGACGCCCGCTGGATCACCACGGCGCCCGTGGCCGACATGCCCCGGGCGGCCCTGATCGAGGCCATGGCCGGCGAGACCGTCGCCGAACAGGAACAGGCCGTGCGCACCCGGGAGGCCGACGCACCCGTACTCCTCGACGCCCGCGGACTGACCTCCGACGCCTACCAGGACGTCGACCTCACCGTGCGCCGCGGCGAGGTCGTCGGCCTCGCCGGCATCAGCGGCAGCGGCAAGATCGAGCTGGCCGAGTCGTTCACGGGACTGC
Organism: Streptomyces griseorubiginosus; assembly: GCF_036345115.1. GTDB lineage: Bacteria > Actinomycetota > Actinomycetes > Streptomycetales > Streptomycetaceae > Streptomyces > Streptomyces griseorubiginosus_C. The sequence goes on along the minus strand of NZ_CP107766.1, from coordinate 1,089,722 downwards.
ACACCCCGACGAGCGGCACGGCCCGACTCGACGGCAGACCGCTGCCGTTCGGCGACGTACAGGCCTCCCTGAAGGCCGGTGTCGGCTTCGTGCCGCGCGACCGGCACGCCCAGGGCCTGGTCTTCGGCATGACCATCGGCGACAACGCCACCCTGAGCGTCCTGGACCGGCTCGGCCGCCGCGGCTTCGTCCGCAGCGAGCGCAAACGCGGCTTCGCCACCGAGCTCATCGACCGTCTCGACATCCACACCGAGGGCCCCGACCAGCCCGTCTCCGACCTGTCCGGCGGCAACGCGCAGAAGGTCGTCATGGCCCGCGCCCTCGCCTCCGACCCCCGGCTGCTCGTCCTCATCAACCCCACCGCGGGCGTCGACGTGAAGTCGAAGGAGTCCCTGCTCTCCCGCGTGGACACCGCCCGCGAGGACGGCACCGCGGTCCTCGTCGTCTCCGACGAACTCGACGACCTGCGCCGCTGCGACCGCGTCCTCGTCCTCTTCCACGGCCGCGTGGTCGCCGAGCACCCGGCGGGCTGGCGCGACCACGAGCTGATCGCCTCCATAGAAGGAGTGGACCATGGCTGACACCAAGGCCCGCCCGCTCGCGCCCGCACGCGCCCTCACCCCCGGCTCCGCCCGGACGGTCCTGCTGCGCCGGGCCCGCGAACTCGCCCTCGTCCCGGCCCTGTTGCTCCTGATGGTGCTCGGCGCGTTCGTCAACGACTCGTTCCTCACCGAACGCAACCTGATCTCCATCCTCGGCGCCTCCGCGGCCCTCGCGATGGTGGTCCTGGCCGAGTCCCTCGTCCTGATCACCGGCAAGTTCGACCTGTCCCTGGAGTCGGTCGTCGGCATCGCGCCCGCGGTCGGAGCCCTGCTCGTGCTGCCCGCCGCCCAGTCCGGCTGGGGGACCGAGTTCCCGGCCGCCCTGGCCCTGCTCGCGGTCCTCGTGGCCGGAGCGGTCGTCGGCGCGTTCAACGGCCTCCTGGTCGTGAAGTTCAAGCTCAACGCGTTCATCGTGACCCTCGCGATGCTGATCGTGCTGCGCGGACTGCTCGTCGGCGCGACCAAGGGCAAGACCCTCTTCGGCATGCCGGACAGCTTCTACTCCCTGGCCACCACCACCTTCCTGAACATCCCGATGTCGGTGTGGCTCGCCGCGGTCGCCTTCGCCGTCGCCGGCTTCGTGCTCAAGTACCACCGCATCGGCCGCGCCCTGTACGCCATCGGCGGCAACGCCGACGCGGCCCGCGCCGCCGGTATCCGCGTCGAGCGCGTGATGCTCGGTGTGTTCGTCGTCGCCGGCGTCCTCGCCGCCGTCGGCGGCATCATGCAGACCGGCTACGTCGGCGCGATCAGCGCCAACCAGGGCCAGAACATGATCTTTACCGTGTTCGCGGCCGCGGTCATCGGCGGCATCAGCCTCGACGGCGGCAAGGGCACCATGTTCGGCGCCCTGACCGGCGTACTCCTGCTCGGTGTCGTACAGAACCTGCTCACGCTCGCCCAGGTGCCGTCCTTCTGGATCCAGGCCATCTACGGCGGAATCATCCTGGTCGCCCTCATGATCGCCCGCGTGACGACGGGTCGCGCCCAGGACTGAGCCCGCGCGTCCCGTCCCCTATCGAAAGGCCTTCCGTGTCCCCGACCACCGCCCGCGTCACCGCGGTAGACACCTATGACATCCGCTTCCCCACCTCGCGCGAGCTCGACGGCTCGGACGCGATGAACCCGGACCCCGACTACTCGGCGGCCTACGTCGTGCTGCGCACCGACGCGGCCGACGGGCACGAGGGGCACGGCTTCACCTTCACCATCGGGCGGGGCAACGAGGTCCAGGTCGCCGCGATCGAGGCACTGCGCGCACACGTGGTCGGCCGGTCCGTCGAGGAACTGTGCGCGGATCCGGGGACGTTGAACCGCGACCTCGTCGGGGACAGCCAACTGCGCTGGCTCGGCCCCGAGAAGGGCGTGATGCACATGGCGATCGGGGCGGTCGTCAACGCGGTGTGGGACCTGGCCGCCAAGCGCGCCGAGAAGCCGCTGTGGCAGCTGCTCGCCGAGGGCGACCCCGAGTGGCTGGTCGGCCAGATCGACTTCCGCTACCTCACCGACGCGCTCACCCCGGAGGAGGCGCTGGAGATCCTGCGCCGGGGGCGGGAAGGGGCCGCGCAGAGAAGCGAGACACTCCTCGCGCAGGGCTACCCCGCCTACACCACCTCCGCCGGCTGGCTCGGCTACGACGACGAGAAGCTCACCCGGCTCGCCGCCGCGGCCGTCGCCGACGGCTTCCGGCAGATCAAGCTGAAGGTCGGCGCCGACCTGGAGGACGACATACGGCGCTGCCGGGTCGCCCGCCAGGTGGTCGGCCCCGACATCCGCATGGCGATCGACGCCAACCAGCGCTGGGACGTGGACGAGGCGATCCGCTGGACCCGGGCGCTCGCGGAGTTCGACCCGTACTGGATCGAGGAGCCCACCAGCCCGGACGACATCCTCGGCCACGCGGCCGTCCGCAAGGCGGTCGCCCCGGTCAAGGTCGCCACCGGCGAGCACGTCCAGAACCGGGTGGTCTTCAAACAGCTCCTCCAGGCCGGGGCCGTCGACATCGTCCAGATCGACGCGGCCCGCGTCGGCGGCGTCAACGAGAACCTCGCCGTCCTGCTCCTCGCGGCCAAGTTCGGCGTCCCGGTCTGCCCGCACGCCGGCGGCGTCGGCCTGTGCGAACTCGTCCAGCACCTCGCGATGTTCGACTACGTGGCCGTCACCGGCACCACCGAGAACCGGGTCATCGAGTACGTCGACCATCTGCACGACCACTTCCTGGACCCGGTGGTGATCCGGGCGGGCCACTACGCGGCCCCCGGCGCGCCCGGTTTCTCGGCCGCCATGCGCCCCGAGTCCATCGCGCGGTACACGTTCCCTGACGGCGCCTTCTGGGCAGAAGACCTCGCCGACGACACACGGAAGAAGGGACAGGCGGCATGAGCGACTTCGAGGGTCTCAAGGCCCTGGTGACCGGCGGGGCCTCCGGCATCGGCCGGGCCACGGCCGAACTCCTGGCCGCGCGCGGCGCCCAGGTCGCCGTCCTCGACCTGGACCCGTCCTCGGTCGACAAGCCGCTGCTGGCCTACCGCGCCGACATCACCGACGACGCCTCCGTGCGGGCGGCCGTCGCGGCGGCCGCCGCCGACCTCGGCGGACTCGACGTCCTGATCAACAACGCGGGCATCGGCGCCCAGGGCACCGTGGCCGACAACGACGACGAGGAATGGCACCGCGTCCTGGACGTCAACGTCGTCGGCATGGTCCGGGTGACCCGCGCCGCCCTGCCCCGTCTGCGGGAGTCCGCGCACGCGGCGATCGTGAACACCTCCTCCATCGCGGCCACCGCGGGCCTTCCGCAGCGGGCGCTGTACAGCGCGACCAAGGGGGCGGTCCAGTCGCTGACCCTCGCGATGGCCGCCGACCACGTCCGCGAGGGCATCCGCGTCAACTGCGTCAACCCCGGCACGGTGGACACCCCGTGGATCGGCCGCCTCCTCGCCAAGGCCGCCGACCCGGCCGCCGAACGCGCGGCCCTGGAGGCCCGCCAGCCCACCGGCCGACTCGTCTCGGCGGACGAGGTCGCGGGCGCCATCGCCTACCTGGCGAGCCCCCTCTCCGGCGCCACCACCGGCACCTCGCTGGCCGTCGACGGCGGCATGCAGGGCCTGCGTCTGAGGCCGGTGGACCGGTGACCGCGCTCGGCGGCAGCGGTGTCCCGGTCAGCCGACTGGCCTTCGGCGGGGCGGCCATCGGCAACCTCTTCACCGAGGTGAGCGACGAACAGGCCCACGAGGCGGTCACCGCCGCCTGGGAGCGCGGCATCCGCTACTTCGACACCGCCCCGCACTACGGCCTCGGACTGTCCGAGCGCCGACTGGGCGAGGCCCTGGCCCGGTATTCGCGCGCGGAGTACACGGTCTCCACCAAGGTGGGACGCAGACTGGAACCCACGGAGGTCTCGGGCGACGACCTCGCCAACGGCTTCGCCGTTCCCGCCGCTCACCACCGCGTCTGGGACTTCTCGGCCGACGGCGTACGACGCACCCTCGAAGCGAGCCTCGAACGGCTCGGTCTCGACCACGTGGACGTCGTCTACCTCCACGACCCCGACGACCACGCGGAGGAAGCCTTCCGCGAGGGCTATCCGGCCCTGGAGAAGCTCCGCTCCGAGGGGATGGTCGGGGCGATCGGCGCCGGCATGAACCAGGCGGAGATGCTCACCCGCTTCGTCCGCGAGACCGACGTGGACGTGGTGCTGTGCGCGGGCCGCTACACCCTGCTCGACCGGAGCGCGCTCGACGAACTGCTGCCCGCCGCCGTCGAGCGGGGCGTGTCGGTGGTCGTCGGCGGCGCCTTCAACTCCGGTCTGCTGGCCGATCCCCGCCCCGGAGCGACGTACAACTATGCCGAGGCGCCCACCGAGTTGCTGGACCGGGCGCTGCGCATGAAGGAGGTCGCGGACCGCCACGGCATCGGCCTGCGGGCCGCCGCCCTCGCCTACTGCGCCGCCCACCCCGCCGTCGCGAGCGTCCTGGTGGGCGCCCGCTCGGCGGCCGAAGTACACGACTGTGCCGACCAGTTCGCGACGCAGGTGCCCGACGCCTTCTGGCAGGAGCTGCGGGAGACGGGCCTGCTGGAGGAGCAAGCATGAGAATCGCCCTGCACACCAAGGTCCGCGCGGACCGTATCGACGAGTACGAGGCAGCCCACCGCGAGGTCCCCGTCGAACTCACCGACGCCATCCGCGCCGCCGGCGCCTCCTCCTGGACGATCTGGCGCAGCGGCACCGACCTCTTCCACGTCCTGGAGTGCGAGGACTACGGCCGCCTCCTCGCCGAACTGGAGAAGCTCCCGGTGAACGTCACCTGGCAGGCCCGGATGGCCGAGCTCCTCGACGTGGTGCACGACTACTCCGGCGAGGGCGCGGACGCCGGGCTGCCCGTCGTGTGGGAGCTGCCGTGACCGTGGTGGACGCCCACCACCACGTGTGGGACCTGGCGGTGCGGGACCAGGACTGGATCGCCCCGGACAGCCCGCTGCGCCGGACCTTCACGATCGAGGACCTCGCCGCCGGGGCCCGCGCGGCCGGCGTCGACCGCACGGTCCTCGTCCAGACGATCACCGTGCCCGAGGAGACCCCGGAGTTCCTCGCCCTCGCGGCCGAGCACGAGCTGGTCGCGGGTGTGGTCGGCTGGACCGACCTGACCCGCCCGGACACCGCCGACGAACTCGCCCGGCTCCGTGAACTCCCGGGCGGTTCCTGTCTCAAGGGCATCCGGCACCAGGTCCAGGGCGAGGCGGACCCCGGGTGGCTGCTGCGTCCCGACGTACGCCGGGGCCTGGCGGCCGTGGCCGACGCCGGTCTGGTGTACGACCTGGTGGTGCTCCCGCACCAGCTGCCCGCCTGCGTCGAGGCAGCCGCGTCCCTGCCCCACCTCACCTTCGTCCTGGACCACGCGGGCAAGCCGCCCATCGCCTCCGGCGCCCGGGAACCCTGGGCCACCGACGTCCGCGCCCTCGCCGCCCTCCCCAACACCGTCTGCAAGCTCTCCGGCCTGGTCACCGAGGCCGACCTCGCCTCCTGGACGGTCGACGACCTGCGCCCGTACGCCGACACCGTCCTGGAGGCGTTCGGCCCGGACCGTCTGATGTACGGCTCGGACTGGCCGGTGTGCACCCTGGGGGCCGGCTACGGCGAGATGCTGTCCGTGACGAAGGAACTCACCGCGGGTCTCGGCCCGTCCGAACGCGCCGACGTCTTCGGCGGTACGGCCCTCCGCACCTACGGCCTCTGACCCTCCCTGGCCCTCGCCAACCGCGTCGGCGGCAGGAACTCCCGCACATAGGTGCGCTCCCAGCAGGCTCCCGTCTCCCGCAGCTCCCGCCACGTCGTGTACCGGTACCGGAACAGGCGGGCGCGGACGAAGCGGGGCGGATCGTCGGCCGGGAACGGGGAGCCGCGCAGCAGCCTCAGTGTGGCGGGGTCGTTCTCCAGGAGCCGTTCGACCAGCGTGCCGAACCACGACTCGGCGTAGGCGGGGGAGAGCGCGGCGAACCACATCATCCAGTCCAGGCGCAGATGGTAGGGCGCGAACTGGCGCGGCCAGCGCCTCGGATCGCCGGGCTTGCCCTTGAACTCGTACTCCTTCCACTCCGAGTCCCGGCGCGGTACGTCGTCCGCCGTGCCCTCGACGACCACCTCGTGGCGGATCCGGCTGACGCTGCCGAACGCGCCGTAGGTGTTGACCAGATGGAGCGGGTCGAAGGAGCGGTTCATGACCTGGCGGCGGGAGAGCATGTTGCGGACCGGGTGGTAGCTCAGGCCGAGGAGAAGCGCGGCGACGGCGAGGACCAGGACCTCGTACCAGAGCGGTGTGGCGGGCAGGTCCGGTGCCTCGCCGGGGAGTTCCAGCGCCGGCACCGCCAGCACGATCGTGACCCAGTTCAGCCAGGCGAAGTTGCCCGACAGCACCAGCCACAGCTGGGTCACGATCATCAGCGAGGCGGCGGCCGTGGCGACCGGCTGCGGGGTGAACAGGAGGAAGGGAACGGCGAGTTGGGTGACGTGGTTCGCGGCCACCTCCACCCGGTGCAGGGGGCGGGGGAGATGGTGGAAGTACCAGCTCAGCGGGCCCGGCATCGGCTGGGTCTCGTGGTGGTGATCCAGACAGGTGAGCTTGCGCCAGCAGGCGTCACCGCGCATCTTGATGAGCCCGGCGCCGAACTCCACCCGGAACAGGATCCAGCGCAGCAGGAACAACACCACGACCGGCGGGGCGACTTCGTCGTTGCCGAGGAACACCGCGAGGAAGCCGACCTCCAGCAGCAGCGACTCCCAGCCGAAGCCGTACCAGGTCTGGCCGACGTTGACGATCGACAGGTACAGCAGCCAGGGGACCAGCCACAGCAGCATCCCGGCCCACAGGGGCAGGGTCGAGTCGAGCCCCGTCGCCAGCGCGAGCGCCACCCCGCAGCCCGTCCACGCGCACCCCGCGAAGAACCGGTCCGAGTAGTGCAGTTGGAACAGGCTCGGCGCCCGCCGGAACGGCACCCGGGCGACGAAACGCGGTACCGGCAGCATCCCGCGCTCCCCGATCAGCGCCCGGAACTGGAGGGCAGCCGCCAGGAACGCGACGAAGTACAGCCCGGCCAGAGCCCGCTGGAAGACCAGCCGGCTCAGCCAGTAGTCGGGTGCGGTGAACCAGTCCACGGCGTGCGCTCCTGCCTCCATTGTCGCGCCGGACCCCCGTGTGACTCTCCGTGTACCTCCGCTCTGCTTGCGTAACCCACGGGAGTGAGGCAGACCATGGTGACGCACCGCTCGGGACGGACGGGGGCGCGTGTCCCTGCTCCGCCCCCGTCCGTCACCCGAACGCCGTAACGCAACCCCACCAGCCCGCCGCCCCCGACCGAACCCCGCACCCCCGCGGCCCCGCCGCAGAGAACCTGAGGACCCGCCCCGCCCCCCCGGTCGAAGAATCCGACAAATCCTGGCAAGGTGGGCCCATGGTTGATCGGGGAGCGAGCGCCCTGTCACTCCCGGACGACTGGCCCGCCCACCCGGATCCGATCCTGGCGCTCAACCGCATGGGCAGCTTCGACTGGGACCTCGACAGCGGCCTGTTCCACATGGACGCCCAGGCCCACGAGGTCTTCGACCTGCGCCCCGACGAATACGACGACAACCCGATGAGCCTCGCCGTCCGGGTCCCGAATGCCGAGGCGCACCGGCTCGACGCCCTGGTCGCCCAGGCCATCAAGGACGGCAGCGAGAACTACGGCACCTACTTCCGGCTCCGCTGCCGCGACGGCAGCCTGCGCTGGACCCACACCCAGGGCTACATCCGCCGCGACCAGACCGGCCGCCCGCGCCGGATCATCGGCATCGTGCGCGACGCCACCGAGGAGATGGGGGAGCTGGAGGCCCGCAGGGAGCAGGCCGCCCAGGACGAGGCCCGGCGCCGGCAGACCAACGTCGTCCAGCTCACCACCGCCGCCCTCGCGCACGCCCGGACCGTCCAGGACGTCATCGACGTCCTCAAGGACACCCACGGCCTCACCCACCTCGGCGCCACCAGCCTGGTCATGGGCCTGGTCGAGGCGGGCCGGATCCGGCTGATCGCCGAGGGCCCCGCGGGCAGCTTCGTGCCCGGCACCGACATCACCCGGATCGACGAGCCGTACCCGATGAGCGAGGCCGTGCGCACGCTCAGCCCGCGGTTCATCGAGTCGCCGGAGGAGTTCGCGGACCGCTACCCGATCCTGTGGCCGCACATCACCGGCCTCAACATCACCTCCGCCGCCTACCTCCCCCTCATCGCCGAGGCCCGCCCGATCGGCGCCATGGGCCTGCTCTACAGCGACCGCTACGGCTTCACCCCCGAGGACCGCAACGTCCTCATCGCCCTCGGCAGCAGCATCGCCCAGAGCCTGATGCGGGCCATGCTCTACGAACAGGAGAAGGACCTCGCCACCGGCCTCCAGCAGGCCATGCTGCCGCGCACCATCCCCAGCGTCCCCGGCACCGACGTCGCCGTCCGCTACCGGGCCGCGTCCGCCGAGGGCTCCCTGGGCCGGGACATCGGCGGTGACTGGTACGACCTGATCCCGCTGCCCGGCGGCCGGGTCGGCGCCGTCATCGGGGACGTCCAGGGCCACGACACGCACGCTGCGGCCGTCATGGGCCAGTTGCGGATCGTGCTGCGGGCCTACGCCGCCGAGGGCCACACCCCGGCCACCGTGATGGCCCGCGCCTCCGTCTTCCTGCACGAACTCGACACCGACCGCTTCGCGACCTGCCTGTACGCCGAGGCCGACCTGGCCACCGGGGTCGTGCAGGTGGTCCGCGCGGGCCACATCGACCCGCTGGTCCGGCGGGCCGACGGCAGCTGCCGCCGGGTGACCGTGGACGGGGGGCTGCCGCTCGGGCTGTCCGCCGAGTTCGGGCAGCTCGAATACCCCGTCGCCACCCTCGAACTCGACCCGGGGGACACCCTGCTGCTGTGCACCGACGGGCTGGTCGAAACGCCGGGCGCCGACCTCGACGACGGCATGCAGACCCTCACCGGCCTCATCTCCGCGGGCCCGGCCGACGTGTGGGAGCTCGCCGACAAGCTCATCGACGTGGCCGAGGACCGCGGCGGCGACGACGACGTGGCGCTGCTCCTGCTGCGCCGTCGCGCCCTGGACGCCCCGCAGTCCGGCGGCCGCCTCCAGCAGCACGTGGCGTCCGGGGACCCCGAGGCCCTCACGCAGGCCCGGCACATGATCCGGGCCGCGGTGGCCGCCTGGGGCGGACGGGAGCGCTCCGACGAGATCGAACTCGTCGCCGACGAACTGATCACCAACGCCCTGATGCACACCGAGGGCTCCGCGATCGTCACCCTGCGGGTCCTGACCGGCTCCGACCGGCGGATGCGCGTCGAGGTCGAGGACTCCTCCAGCGCCCTGCCCCGGCGCCGCGAGGCGGGCGAGTCGGGCGTCTCCGGCCGCGGGCTGCTCCTGGTCGACCTGCTCAGCGACGTCTGGGGCGTGGAGGCACGCGGCGGCGGCAAGTGCGTGTGGTGCGAGTTCGTCGTACGGGAGCGGACCTGACCCCAGCCGTCACCGGTGGCACTCTGGACGTATGCCGGAACTCCCCGAGGTCGAAGCGCTCAAGGACTTCCTCACCGAGAACCTCGTCGGCCACGAGATCGTGCGCGTGCTGCCGGTGGCCATCAGCGTCCTGAAGACGTACGACCCCCCGCTCACCGCCGTCGAGGGCCGCGAGGTGGTCGCCGTGCACCGCCACGGCAAGTTCCTGGACCTGGAGACGGAGGGCGGCCCGCACTTCGTCACCCATCTGGCCCGGGCGGGCTGGCTGCACTGGAAGGACCAGCTCCCGAGCGGCATGCCCCGTCCCGGGAAGGGCCCCCTCGCCCTGCGCGCGGCCCTGGAGACCGGGGCGGGCTTCGACCTGACGGAGGCGGGCACCCAGAAGCGGCTCGCGGTGTACGTCGTGGCCGACCCGCAGGAGGTGCCCGGCATCGCCCGACTCGGCCCCGATCCCCTCGCCGACGACTTCGACGAGGCCCGCCTCGCGGCACTGCTCAAGGGTGAACGGCGGCAGATCAAGGGCGCCCTGCGAGACCAGGGCCTGATCGCGGGCGTCGGCAACGCGTACAGCGACGAGATCCTGCACGCGGCGAGGATGTCCCCCTTCAAGCCCACCTCGACCCTCACACCCGAGGAGACCGGCAGGCTCTACGAGGCGCTGCGCGGCACCCTCACCGAAGCGGTCGAGCGGTCCCGGGGTGTCGCCGCGGGCCGGCTGAAAGCGGAGAAGAAGTCGGGCCTGCGGGTCCACGGCCGCACCGGCGAGCCCTGTCCCGTGTGCGGCGACACCGTCCGCGAGGTCTCCTTCAGCGACTCCTCGCTCCAGTACTGCCCCACCTGCCAGACCGGCGGCAAGCCGCTCGCGGACCGCAGGCTGTCCCGGCTGCTGAAGTGACCTGAACTCACTCCGGCAGGCGTCAGCTGGGATCGAGGGTCACCAGATGGTCGCCGTTGGAGGTGCGGACCTCGTAGCGGTCGATCTGGTCGGCGTGGAAGGTGGAGCTGCCCATCATGGTGTCGTCCGCGGTGGCGTGCCCGGTGGCGTTCCAGCCGGTGACCGTCTCCTCCTTGCCGTCGCGGCTGATCGCGACGAGGTGGCAGGAGCGGGGGCCGGACTCGTCCTTGACCTTGAGCTCCACCGCGGTGCCCCAGTCCTCGTCCTCGGTGACGACCTGGGCCCACACCCCGGACTTGGCGTCGGTGGCCTCGACGCTGCTGGTCCGCGCGGTGTCGCCGCCGGCGGTGAGGGCGAGCGTGGGACCGCCGACCGCCAGGACCACCGAGGCGGCCACGGCGTACAGCAGCCGCCTGCGGCGCGCCCGGTGCCGGGCGGCGACCTCGCCGAGGAGGCGGTTGAGCAGCTGGGGGCCCGGCTGCGCCATCGGGTGCACGACCCGGGGCGTCGCCCGGCGGTACAGCATCATCTGGCGGGTCACAGGACCGAACTCGGTCACGTGTGCCGCGCACTTGGGGCACTCCATGAGGTGGTCCTCGAAGCGGAAGGCCTCCGCCTCGTCCAGCACGCCGAGCGCGTACGCGCCGACGTCGCGATGCCTCTCCAAGGACCTCATGCGGAAACCTCGTGCCGTTGAGTGTGGGTGGGGTTACTCCTTGCTCCCACCGGTACGCACCAGCCCGCCGAATCACTCAAGGCATAGACAGAATCGTGACCAAGGGATTCGGAGCGCTCGGCACCGCGGATTGGTCCGAATCGAAAAGAATCTAGAAAAGGTGGATGGCGAGGTGGCCGAGCGGCAGGCCCAGCTGCCACGCCGGCGTCCACACCTTCGGACCCTCGTCCTCGCCGATGCCCGCCCCGCCGCCCGGCACGGCGTTCAGGTCGGGGGCGAGCAGCTCCGTCTCCTCCAGCCAGCGCCAGGCCGCCGCCGCGAGTTCGAGGTCCGGGACCGGCTCACCGGAGGCCACCGCCTTCGCGGTCAGCGTGGCCATCCGCTCGCAGACCCAGTCCTGCCACGGCTGGTCGTACGCCGTCAGCGACAGCCAGTTCTCCAACTGGGAGACCACCTGGATGCCGGAGAGCTCGCCCTCGGTGTCGGCGAGGTAGACGGTCAGCGCCAGCGCGTCCCGCCCGGCCCGGAACTCGAAGGACGTCGGCGGCATCAGATCGCCGGAACGCAGCAGCTCGTCGGCGATGTACTCGGCGTACAACCAGGCCATGGGAACGATGAGTTCGCCGCCGCCGGTGCCGTCCGTGCCCTGTTGACCTCTGTGCAGCATCCCTTCCTGCCTTCCTCCGGTGCGTGCGCGTCGCCCGTCGCCGGGCCCCCGAGAGGACCCCATCCGGAACACGGATGAAGACAGCCGATTACTCAACCGGGGTCCTCAGCAAGGCGCTTTACGGAGGTTTGACTTTTCCATTGGTTTCACCGCAGGTCGGCCGCGTATCCCGGAAGCACCCGGCGCAGGGCGCGCAGCGCGTAGTACGCGCGGGACTTCACCGTACCGGGCGGGATTCCGAGGATTTCGGCGGCTTCCGCCACACTCGCCCCCTGGAAATACACGAGCACCAGGACTTCACGGTGCTCCGGAGTGAGTGTCTTCACAGCCTCGCGTACATCGAGGGCGGCGGCCGCCCGCTCGGCGTGATCGGCGCACACCCGGGCGTTCTCCAGGACCGCGTCGCCGACCTCGGGCGGACGTGCCTGCCGGGCCCGCCGCGCGTCGATCGCCAGCCGCCGGCCCACGGTCAGCAGCCAGGGTCGTACGGAGTCGAAGTCGTCGGCGCGCAACGCCTCGGGATGCTGCCAGGCGCGCACGAGGGTCTCCTGCACGAGGTCCTCGGCGCGTTGCCGGTCGCCGTCACTGAGCCGGAGCAGGAGCGCGAAGAGGGGCCGGCCGTGCTCCCGCTGCAGTGCGGCGAGCTCGTGCTCGGCGGTCGTCCCGTTCGTGAGGGTGGTTCCGGCCGTCATGGCCGTATGGCACCTCAGCGCGGGGCCGGGGGACAGGTCACGCACAAGGATCTGCGGCGGACGGTCGATCGCGTCGACGAACGGTTCGGTGAACGGTTGCTTCCGCGTCGCGTCCGTGTCCCCTTCCGCTCCGGACGGGTCAACAAGGCCGTCAGGCCGTTTGCCGACACCGACAAGTTCATACCCATTCGTCAGTAAATATGACCTGAATGGGGTGAGCTGATGATTGCACGCAGACGGCAGGTTGCCCTGGCCCTCACGGCCCTCCTGGCCGGAGGAGCGGCCTGCCAGGCGCACGACCACGACACGTCCGGCCACCCGGCCCCGGCCGCCGCGCCGCGCGGCTTCACGCTCGTCGCCTCCGGCGACGTCCTGCCGCACAGCTCGATCATCGACCGGGCCCGTTTCGACGCGGGAGGGAGCGGCTACGACTTCCGTCCCATGCTGTCCGGCGTCCGGTCCGTCGTCTCCCGCGCCGATCTGGCGCTGTGTCACATGGAGACCGTCTACGGCGCGAACGGCGACTACACCGGCTACCCGACCTTCAAGTCCCCGCCCGAAGTGGCCGAGGCGCTTGCCGCCACCGGCTACGACGGCTGCTCCACCGCCTCCAACCACAGCCTCGACGACGGCGCCGACGGCATCCGCCGCACCCTCGACGCCCTCGACCGCGCGGGTGTACGGCACGCCGGATCGGCCCGCGACGAGGCGGAGGCGCGCACGGTCACCGTCCTGCGCGCGGGCCCCGCGAAGGTCGCCCACCTCGCCTACACCTACGACACCAACGGCTTCCCGCTGCCCCAGGGACAGCCCTGGGCGGTCAACCTGATGGACGAGGGCAGGATCCTCGCGGACGCCCGGGCGGCCCGGAAGGCGGGCGCCGACGTGGTCGTCGTGTCGCTGCACTGGGGCACCGAATGGCAGGACGCGCCCGACGAGCAGCAGAAGGCCCTGGCCCGCGACCTCACCGCGGCCCGCACCGGCCACCGCCCCGACGTCGACCTGATCCTCGGCACCCACGCCCATGTCCCGCAGGCGTACGAGAAGGTCAACGGCACCTGGGTGGTCTACGGCATGGGCGACCAGATCGCCGGCGAGATGTTCAACCACGAGGGCGCCCAGGACCCGCGCGGCAACCAGTCCACCCTCGGGCGCTTCACCTTCGCCCCGCCCGCCCGGCCGGGTGAACGCTGGCGGGTCACCAAGGCGGAGTTCGTGCCGCAGATGTTCGACGTGGACGCCGGCCGGGTGGTGAACCTCAACCAGGCGATCGCGCAGGGCGCCGACGTCGAGGGCGTCCGCGACCGGATCCGTGAGGTGGTGCTCAGCCGGGGCGCGGCCAAGGACGGGCTCACCATGGGCCAGTAGGTCAGTCCATGTCCACGTGGTCGAAGGTCCGCAGCATCTCCTTCAGCACGCGTACGCAAGCCCGGAGTTCGGCGTCGGTCAGCTCGCCGCCGCCGACCTGCCGGTTCAGGGCGTGCTCGCGCGCCAGGATCGCGGTGATGACGGCCGTGCCCTCGTCCGTGATCCGGATCAGCGAGGACCGCTGGTGTGCGGGGTTGGGCGTGGCCTGCGTCCAGCCCCGCTCGATCGCGTCATTGGTCATGCGCTGCACGAACTGCCGGGTCAGCGCCATGAGCCGGGCCATCTGAGGAACCGTCATGGGCCCGTACCTGTGCAGCAGGACGAGGACCGAGCGCACGCCGACGGGCACCCCGCCGACCGCCTCGTCCTGCTCCAGCTTGCGCAGGCCGCGCCGGTAGAGCGCGCCGACCAGGTCGAACACCTCGCTGACCCGGTGGCCGAGATCCTCGGGCGGCAGTGGCTCGTCGATGTCGTTCACCCGTTCATCATGCACCGCTCATCATGACAACCAGGTTGTCAAAACTCCTCGCACATGACACCTTGGTTGTCATGACAGTCGCTTCGGAACTGAGCTTCTTCGCATCCGCCGACGGGGACATCGCCCACCTCGACACCGGCACCGGGGACCCCGTGGTCCTGCTGCACTCCGGCTATGTCGACCACCGGCTCTTCGAGGCGCAGATACCTGCCCTCGCCGCCGAGCACCGCGTCATCGCCGTGGACGTCCGCGGGCACGGCTGGACCGCCAACGCCACCAAGCCCTTCCGCTGGGCCGACGACCTCGCCGACCTGCTGCGCCACCTCGACGCGGGCCCGGCGGTCCTGGTCGGTGTCTGTATGGGGGGAGCCATCGCCGGTGACACGGCGATCGAGTATCCGGAACTGGTCCGGGGCCTCATCCTGAGCGGGGCCTCCGTCAGTGACTTCGAGTACACCCACGAGGTGTCCCGGCAGGTCGTGGCCGAATCCCAGCGAACCCTTTACTCGGGCGACATCGAGGGTTGGCTGAAGGTGTTCCTCGGCATCGCCGGTGGCCCGTTCCGCTCACCCGACCAGGTCGACCCGCGCATCCTGGACCACCTGCGCGAGATGGCCCTGCACACCGTCGCCAAGCACACGCCCGGCGAACGGAACTGGCACGTGCCCATGACCGACACCTGGGCCCGCGTCCCGAAGATCGACGTCCCGGTCCTCACCGTCAACGGCACGCTCGACTCACCTGACCTGCTCGCCGACGCCGAACGCTTCGCGAACACCGTGCGGAACGGCCGCTCGGTACTGGTGGAGGGCACCTCGCACTACCCGAACCTGGAGAAACCCGAGGAGTTCAACGCGATCCTGCTGGACTTCCTGCGCTCCCTCTGACGCCCCGCCGACGCCGATCGCGGGGACGACCCCCAGACCCCCAGACCCCGGCGCCCGCACCGATGACGCCGCCTACGCCGATTGCGGTCAGCCACCACATCCCGAGCGACCGTTCCGGGCCGGTGCACGCGTCCGGTTCCGTCTCCTCGACGCGCTCGATCGGTTTGCGGGGGAGAAGCCCCAGGACCGTCCGGAACCGGGCCGTGCGCCTCGCCTCTTCACCTCCGGCAAACTGCTGACGGCAGATGTGTGGCGAAGGCATGGGAACCGAGGGGACTGAACGGCTGTTCAGCCGGATGGGGCCGGAGTAGTTTGCCGCTCAATCACAGCGCAGGGGTCTCGGAGCATCCGACATGACCAGTGAGCCACAGAGCCCTCTTCGGACCTTCCGGCTGCCGGCCGCAGTGCTCGGCACGGACTCCGACCGCGCCCTGGGGCGGGCCCTGATCACCGCCTGGCAGACCGACGGCATCTTCCAGATCAGCGCCGACCCCGCTCAACAGGCGGTCACGGAACGGGCCTTGGCGGCCTCCCGGGCCTTCTGCCGCCGACCGCTGAAGGAGAAGGCCGCCCATGTCTCCGACCTCAGCTACAGCGGCTACGTGGCCTCCGGCGAGGAGGAGACGGCGGGGGAGCGGGACGGCTCCGAGATCTTCACGGTGTGCCCCGACATCCCCGCCGACGACCCCCGCGTCGTCGACCAGTGGCCCTGCCACGGCCCGGCACCCTGGCCCTCACCCGGCTACGCCCGCGCCATGAAGGACTACATGACGGCCGTCGGCGAGTTGGGCCACCGCCTGCTCCGGCTCACGGCCCTCGGCCTCGGCCTGGACGACCCCGACCACTTCACCCGGCTCACCGCGGACGGCTGGCACCACATGCGCGTCCTGCGCTTCCCGCCCGCCGACGCCGGCTCCGAACGCGGTATCGGCGCCCACACCGACTACGGCCTGCTCGTCATCGCCGCCCAGGACGACGTCGGCGGCCTCTACGTCCGGCCGCCCGTCCCGGGTGAGGAACGCGGCCGCAACTGGCTGCCCGGCGAGTCCATGGCGGGCCGTCACGAACACGAGGAGCCGTGGACCTACGTCACCCCGGTCCCGGCCGTGTTCACCGTCTTCCCGGGCGACATCATGCAGTTCATGACCGGCGGCGCCCTCCTGTCGACCCCGCACAAGGTCCGCCTGGCCGACCGCGAGCGCTACACCCTCGCCTACTTCCACGAACCGGCCTTCAACGCGGTGGCCCGCCCGCTCGACCCCGTGGACCCGAGCGAGTACATCCACTACGGCACGCACTTCACCCGGATGTTCATGCGCTGCTATCCGGAGCGCGTGACCACCGCCCGCATCGAGGCGGAGGGCCGGCTGAAGGTGCTGGACCGACTGCGCGAGGAAGCCCTGACCTGACCCACGCCGACGCCCTGCCCGGCACAGGGGAACCCGGCTACGGCACCACCGTCACCGGCCACCGCCCCGCCTTGACCAGACGCACCGCGACCGAACCGACGATCCGGTGGCCGGCCTGCTCCGAGGCGCCGACCACGACCGCGTCGGCCTTGAGTTCGTCCGCGGCCTTCGTCAGCCCGCTGTAGGGGTCGCCACGGAAGGTGTGGAACTCCCAGCGCACATCGAATATCCCCTTGTTCTGCTCGGTCGCGAGCCGGATCTGGGCGACCAGGTCCTCGGCGATCTCGTCCGTGGTCTCGGCCACCGGAGCGCCGAGCGCGGCGCCCGACGCGAGCACCGGCTGGACGTAGACCACGGCGAGCAGCGCGTGCTGCCGCCGGGCGAGGCCCCCGGCGTACGCGGCGGCACGGAGCGAGGAGTCGGAGCCGTCGACACCGACGACGATCACCTTGGGTCCGTCCGTGCCCCGCTCGAACTGATGCGAATGCTGTTCCGTCACGGCTGCGAGGCTATCGGAACGCGCAGGTCCGGACGGCATACGGGACCTGTCGATCCGGCTGCGCACATGGTGCGGAAACGGGGCACCCGTAGGGCGGGCGGCACCGGAGCCGGCCGCCGCCCTCGGCCCCCGGCCTCGACGGAGGGGACGGGGCCGGGGCCGATACACCGTCCGCGGCCCCGCCCTGATGTGCCGTCATGCGCGCCGGAAGCGTCTCCGCTGGGCCGGGTGGGTGTATTCGTGCCGCCGCACCGGTGTTGCTGAGGTGCGTCAAAGCTCCGCCGGGCGACTGATGAGTCATGACGAAGGATCAGTTGCTCTCACGGCTGTCGTCCAGGACGGCGGCGGTGCTCACCCGGCGCCGGGTCCTGCTGGCCGGGGCCGCCGCGGCCGGAGCCGCCGGCACGGCCGGTGTGTTCGCGGCGGTCACCGGCGAGAAGCCGGTCCGGCCGGCCCTTCCCGCCGCCGGCCCGCCGGCCGCGGCCCGTCCGCTCCAGCCCTCGGCCTACCGCCTCCGGCCCCTGACCGGATACGGCCCGCCGCAGGCCGCCCCCCACCGGACACTCGTACGCCACGAGCCGTTGCTCAAGGTGTCCGGACGCGGCCGGACCATGGTCCTGACCTTCGACGACGGACCCGACCCCCGCTACACCCCGCACATCCTGGACACCCTGGCCGAGTACGACGTCCGCGCCATGTTCTTCGTGTGCGGGGAGATGGCGGTCGACAACCAGGACCTGCTGGCCCGGATGGCCGACGAGGGACACGTCGTCGGCAACCACACCTGGTCGCACCCGCTGCTGACCCGGCTCACCCGCTCCCGGATCCGCTCCGAGATGGAACGCACCTGCGACGTCATCGAGAAGGGCTACGGGGAACGCCCCGAGTGGTTCCGCGCCCCCTACGGCGCCTGGAACCGCGCCGCCTTCCAGCTCGGCGCCGACCTCGGCATGGACCCCCTCGCGTGGACGGTCGACACCCTCGACTGGACCACCCCGGGCACCCGCACCATCGTCGGCCGGGTGGAGAGAGGCGCCGCCCCCGGCGTCGTGGTGCTCTCGCACGACGCCGGGGGCGACCGCTCCCAGAGTGTCCGGGCGCTGCGCGACTACCTCCCGCAACTGCTCGACTCCGGCTACCACATCACCGTGCCGCGACGGCAGTACGCATAAACCGTGCCGCGACGGCAGTACGCATGACGGGAACGGGCCCGCCGGGCCGGGGAACGCTCAGCGGACCTCGGCCAGGCGGGCGAAAGCGACGACGTTCCCGGCATAACCGTGCTGCTTCGAGAAACCGCCCCCGCAGGTGATGACCCGCAATTCCGGGGTGCCCTTGGAACCGTAGACGCGGTCGCCGGGGAAATTGTTCTTCTCGAAGACCTCGATGCCGTAGATCTCGAAGATGGCCGTCTTTCCGTCCTTGCGTCTGATCTCGACGCGATTTCCCTTCTTCAGGGCCCCGAGTCCGTAGAACACGGCGGGGCCCTGCTTGTTGTCGACATGTCCTACGACGACGGCGGTGCCCTTCTCGCCCGGGGAGACCGCGCCGGTGAACCAGCCCGCCAGGTTCGGGTCCTCCGGCGGTGGCGCGGCGACCCAGCCGTCCGGGTCCAGGCCGACCGGCAGCACCGGCGCGTCGACCCGGATCGCGGGGATCAGGACCCGGTCGGGCGCGGCGAACGGCAGTGCGGCGGGGGAGTTGCCGAACGTGGTGCCGTGCACCCGGCTGTCCGCGGCGGCCGCCGACGCGGGCTGCGGCGGGCCGACGTCGAACTCCCCCGAACCGTTCCGGATGAGCGCGAGGCCGGTCAGCAGAACAAGCGCTATCACGCCCCAGGGAGCGCGCTTCTTCCGCTGCTCCTCCACCTCGGCCAGATCGGCCAGCTCGGACGCAGACATTGACTTCCCCTCTCGACGCGGCCGTCGCCACGTCATTCGCGCATACGAGAACGCTAAGTGCCGCGCGCGCAACCGGCGACGGGGCGAAGGCGAACGGGTGGTCCCCGAATGCGGGCGGTCCCCCATCCGAGTTGCCGTGAACAGGAATTTTCTGACGGTCCGTGACCTGCGGAGATATCCGATTGTGTGCTTTTCCTTCGGCGTGTTGGCTCACCAGGACGGACCATTGCCGAAATGCGGTCCCGCGCACGGCATCTGAGGGTCTGTCTGGGAGGCGCTTTCTCGCCGATCAACCGGGGACCGTTCCCGGGGCGTCTCCCGCGGAGGATCACATGCGTACTACTCGTGCCCTGGCGGCCGCCGGCGCCGCGGTCGCGGTTCTCGGGCTCGCCACCCCGGTCGCCGTCGCCAAGGACGGCATGAACCTGTCCCCGAGCAACGTCGTCGCGCTGCCCAGCGTCATCGCCCGGGGCGGTCAGCTGACCATCACCGTCAACAACTGCACCGGCACCGCCACCGCCAGCTCGGACGCCTTCCCGACGGTCCGGCTGCGCACGGGCGCCGGCAACGTGGCGACGGGACGGGCGACCGTCAACCGCAACGCCCGGACGGGGTCGCACAGCATCAGCGTCGTGTGCGGCAACGGCACCGTCATCAACCCCACGGCCTTCACCGTCATCGGCGGTGTCCGCGGTGGTCTCGGCGGCAGCAGCTCCACCGGCGCCACTCCGACCGACATGGCCATCGGCGGCGGGCTCGTGGCCCTGGCGGTCGTCGGCGGCGGGGTGTTCTGGATGCGCAGGCGGTCGGAGCGGCACATCTGATCCCCACCCCCTTCGGAGATCAGTGACCTCGCCCGACGCCGTCCTGCGCCCCCGCTCGCTCCGAGTGAGGGGCGCAGGACTGCGCGGTCCCCGGAGCCGTCAGGCGCCGTCCTCGCCGCCGCGGCGGCGGGAGAGGTGGTACGCCGTGCCGACCGAGCCCAGGATGAGCGCGGCGCCCAGGCCGATCTCCTTGAGGTCGAAGCCGGCGAAGCTGCCGCCCTCACCGGCCTGCACGCCCCGGCCCGGGTGGAGCGGCAGCGGTGTGGGGGCGACCGGACGGCTGCCGGCGATGGTCAGACTCGTGGACCCGCTGACGCCGTCGCACGTGAAGGTCACCCGGTAGACCGCTCCGGGTCTGGCGTCCCAGTCGACGACGGCGATGGCCTGGCTCTTGTGCGAGGGGATGGTGATGGTGTCGAAGACCGCCGAGGTGACCGTCGCCGACCCCTTGCAGCCGCCGTGGTCCCGCTCCAGCAGCAGCGCCACCTCCCCGCCCGCGGCGATGGTCGAGGGCAGGACGCTGAACCCGAAGGGCGTGATGTTGTCGCTCTTCGCCACGGCGGCGGGTGCGGAGAGGGCGAGGGCGGTCATGCCCAGCAGTGCGGCCGAAGCGACGCGTATCGCGCGCATGGTGGTTCCTCCGGTCCCCGAGGAGCAGCTGCGGACCTTTTCCGCCTACGTCAGAAATGCACCTCGATGACCGAAACGCTAGGAACACGTGTACGTCCGCGCGATCTCTGTCGCTCCGAACGGGTCACAGCGATGGGCCGGTCAGGGGACGCCGACGGCGTGTCGCGCGCCGAGCGCCCCCGGACCGGCCCGCGGTGAGCGGCCGTCAGCCCTTGATGTCCGGGAAGAGCGTGAGGAACGGCTCCGCCGAGGCCGTGATGCCACGGCTGTAGGGGGCGTCGAAGTCCCAGATCAGGAAGAGCAGGAAGGCGATCAGCGCGGAGAACAGCCCGGCGAGGATCAGCTCGCGTGCCGTACGCCTGATCTGGAGCGCGAACACCATCCCGATGGTGATGACGGCTCCGCCGAGCAGGCCGAACCAGACCACCCCGGGCATGGTGGGCTCGACCGAGTCCGCGCGGGCGTTGCGGGCCTGGTCCACGGCGGCCACCTGGTCGACGAGCGGCTGGTAGGCCTGGGCCTGGAAGTCGGTCGTCGGCTGGTAGGAGGTGACGTCCGTGCGGATCCGGTCGAGGAGTTCGGTGCCGCGCTCGGTCGTCCGGCCGTGGTCGGCCATCTCCTTCCACTCGGTGGTGACGACGTGTCCGACATAGGCGTTGACATCGGAGCGAATGCGGTCACGGACGTCGGCCGGATAGACCTGGACCCGCTCCGAGATCTCGTGCAGGGCCTGGGCCTCCGCCTGGACGTGGTCCTGTGCGGAACTGCGGGCCTCCCACACGCCCGCGATGGCCAGACCCAGCACGATGGCGTAGACCACCCCGATCCACATCGTCATGTACTCGATGACGTCCGGGGTCTCGCTGGGATCCTCGTCCACGGGCGCCGCCTTGTGGCGGATGAGCGTGATGACGACCACCACGGCGCACGCGGCCAGCATCGCGAGGATGAGAACAAGCCATTCCGGCAAGGGATGCCTCCAGGATCGGCACTAGCGGGGCCGCAGGGCGGCCACGGCGACCACCGCGGGCGCGGTGATGAGAAGGACGTAGATCACGGGCGAGGTCGTGCTGTGCGTGGTCCGGTCGGGTGCCTTCGCGTGGTGGTAGGCCGGGTAGGTCACCGGGCTCGCGGAGGGACCCGGGGCCGGCTTGGGCGGCGTCCGTGTCGGGGTCGGGGTGGGAGTCGGTGGCGGGGTGGGCGCGGGGG
The DNA here is from genome assembly GCF_036345115.1 of Streptomyces griseorubiginosus. Taxonomy (GTDB): domain Bacteria; phylum Actinomycetota; class Actinomycetes; order Streptomycetales; family Streptomycetaceae; genus Streptomyces; species Streptomyces griseorubiginosus_C. The sequence continues at coordinate 1,067,949 of NZ_CP107766.1, read as the reverse complement.
GCGGGATCGGCCGCGGTGCGGCCGGCCGGGGGGCCGGTGCGGGAGGTGCGGGCGCGGGAGCCGGCGGCTCGGGGGCCGGGGGCGGCGCGGGGGTCGGCTTCGGCGGCTTCCGGGTCGGAGGCGGCTTGGGCGTCGGGTCGGGGGAGGGCGTCGGAGTACAAGGGGGCTCGGGGGGTGTCGGGGTCGGCGTGGGGGAGGGGGGCGGCGTCGGGGTGGGCGGAGGCTTCGGCTTCGGGCACGGCGGGAGCGTGGGCCAGTCGGGGCTCCCGGCGACCGCCACGACCTCGGCGCCGTCGGGGCCGACGGAGGCGTAGGCGCAGGCATCCGCCTCGGCCACCCCGGCCGTCGGGCCGACGAGCGCCCACGTCAATGCCAGGAGGGCCAACACCCGTATGGCGGAGGCGGATTGGGGTGATTCGGGTCGATGCACGACGGAGATCATGAGGCCTGTCGGGCCGCCTCACGCGCGGGCGCGAAGAGATTGCTCCGAAGGAGCGAAAAAGGCCACCCGATGTTTGAATCCCGGGCGCTCGCGCGTCCGATCAGGGGTACATCTGTGCGGTCCGAGGCGGGTGTGGTCACAGCTCCCGGAAAGAAATTTGCGGGACGGTTGAACACAACCCCTGCTCCGGTGCGTACCCATGGTCGTGCGGCGGCGCAGCAGGGCGCTGCAACACCCTTTTGAATTATGGGGAGTTGACGATGAAGACCTCCTGGCGGAACGCCTCACTCGTGGCAAGCGCCGCGGCGGTGCTCGCGCTGACGACGGCGTGCGGTCAGGACAGTGGCGCCTCGTCCGTCGGCAGCCAGAACGTCGGGGCCACCGCGGCCGCGGGCGGTTACGGCGGTGTGGGCTCCGGCATCGGTACCGGTACCGAGACCAGCCCCAGTGCGAGCTCGACCTCCGCGGTCGGTCAGGGCAACCTGGGCGCCCAGTCGGCCTCGGCCGGCAAGTTGCAGGTGTCCGCGAACGCCGAGCTGGGCGATGTGCTGACCGACGGCAGCGGCCTCAGCCTCTACCGCTTCGACGAGGACACCGCCGAGCCGCCGAAGTCGAACTGCAACGGCGACTGCGCGACGGCCTGGCCGCCGGTGCCCGCGGACGACGCCTCGGCCGGCGCCGGCATCGACAAGGCCCTGCTCGGTGAGGTGACCCGGGCCGACGGCAGCAAGCAGCTGACCATCGGTGGCTGGCCGGCCTACCGCTACGCCAAGGACACCAAGGCCGGCGACCTGACCGGACAGGGCGTGGGCGGCAAGTGGTACGCGCTGGCGCCCACCGGCAAGAAGGCGTCGGTCGCGAGCCTGCCCGGACTGTCCACGCGCAACGACCCCAACCTGGGCGAGATCGTCGTCGACAAGAACGGCATGACGGTCTACCGCTTCGCCAAGGACAAGGCCTGGCCCGAGCCGGTCTCGAACTGCAACGGCGCCTGCCTGGAGAAGTGGCCGGTCGTGGGCCCGGTGTCGTCGAACGACACCAAGGGCGTCCAGAAGAAGGGCCTCATGAGCTTCACCCGCGGTGACGGTGTGAAGCAGCAGACGGTCAACTGCTCGCCCATCTACACCTTCTCGGGCGACAAGGAGCCCGGCGACACCAACGGCCAGGGCGTCGGCGGCACTTGGTACGCCGTCCGTCCCAACGGAGAGATGGTCGGCGTCTCCGACAAGTGACAGCCCTCTCACCCGGACCACCGGTCCGGCCCCTCCGCGCCGCACGGAGGGGCCGGACCGGTTTGCCGTCATTCCCCCCAACTCCCCGCGATTCGGCGCCCGCTCCGGAACTCTCCGGAGTGCGGCGCCTACGTGTCGTAGCGACACCGCAGCCGTTGCGCAGCGGCACGTGCCGCAGGCAGTGACCGGGAACGGATGGTCAATTTCCGTTTCCCCTCGCTCCATTGGCGGGCGATCAGTAGCCTCAGCTCGAACACCGGATCGTCTACGCCTTGGAGAGATACATGGAGCGTCCCGCCTGGGCTCCTAGGAGCATCGACATCTCGGTGCCGAGCGTCGCGCGTATCTACGACTTCTACCTGGGCGGTTCGCACAACTTCGAGGCCGACCGGGCGGCGGCCCGCAAGGCCATGGAGCACGTCCCTGGACTGCCGAAGATCATGCAGGCGAACCGGGCGTTCATGCGGCGGGCGGTGCGCTTCGCGGTCGACCAGGGCATCACGCAGTTCCTGGACATCGGCTCCGGCATCCCCACCTTCGGCAATGTCCACGAGGTCGCCCAGAGCGCCAGCCCCGGCGCCCGCGTCGTCTACGTCGACCACGACCCGGTGGCCGTCGCGCACAGCCGGGCGGTCATCGCCGACAACCCCGACGCGGGCGTCGTCGCGGCCGACCTCCGCAAGCCTCAGGAAATCCTCGAAAGCCCCGAGGTCCAGCGGCTGATCGACCTGAACCGTCCGGTGGCACTGCTCCTCGTTGCCATACTGCACTTCGTGGAAGACGCGGACGACCCCTACGCGGCGGTGGCCGAGCTGCGCGACGCGCTCGCGCCCGGCAGCCTGCTGGTGCTGACGCACGCCGCGTTCGAGGGGATCCCGCTGTCCCAGGAGCAGGTTCAGGGCGCGATGGACGTGTACGAGGACATTCGCAACCCGCTGATCATGCGCTCGCACGACGAGATCGCACGGTTCTTCGAGGGGTACGACATGGTGGAACCCGGACTGGTGCCGATGCCGCGGTGGCGGCCGGAGTCGGAGAACTGGGACCCCGACGCCGAGGATCCGTGGGCCTTCTCGCAGTTCGGCGGCGTGGGGCGGACGGCGTGAGCGCGGAGCCGGACGGCCCGGAGGACAGACTGCGCCGGTTCGCGACGATCTGGAGCCGGGCCGTGTTCCCGGTGACCTCGACGTCCCTGACCCGGGCCGAGTTCGAGGAGCAACTGCTCCCGCTGGCCCGCCGGTTGAGCCAGGCGCTGCTGGCCAGGACCGTCGACATGGACGAGGGCCGGGCGGTGGGCGCCGACCTCGTGGCCGCGCACTGCACCGACCCCGACGCGCTGACCCGTTCGCTGGACTGCGTCGACGCCTATCTGGTGCTGTACTGCGGCGGCGACGGCGACCGCGAGGACCTGCGCAGCCGGTCCGCCCGTCTCCAGCACGCCATGGCGGCCGGGTTCGCGCAGGCGCTGCGCGAGCGGACGCTGGCCGAGCAGGAGGCCATCGCGCAGGCCGCCCTGGAGGCGCAGGGCGTGGTGGCGCAGGCCCTGCACGCGACCGAGGCCCGGTTCCGCGCGGTGTTCGAGGGCGCGGCCATAGGGATCGGCATCGCGGACCTCGACGGCAACGTCCTCCAGGTCAACGGCGCACTGCTGCGCATGTTCGGCATCACCGACCAGACGATGCGCGGCCGCAACGTCCGGGAGTGGACCCACCCCGACGACGCACCGCAGACCTGGACGCTCTACGACGAACTCGTCCGGGGCGAACGCGAGCACTACCACCTCGAAAAGGCCTTCTACCGCCCGGACGGAACGGTCCTGTGGACCAACCTGACGGTCTCCCTGCTGCGGGACGCCGACGGCACCCCGCAGTACCAGCTCGCCCTCATGGAGGACACCACCGAGCGCCGGCTGCTCAACCTCCGGCTGCGCTACGAGGCCACCCACGACGCCCTCACCGGACTGCCCAACCGGACGCTGTTCTTCGAGCGGCTGGAGAAGGCGCTGAGCGCGGGCGAGGGCCAGCGGTTCGGGCTGTGCTACCTCGACCTCGACGGCTTCAAGACCATCAACGACAGCCTCGGCCACGGGGCCGGCGACCGGCTGCTCGTCGAGGTCGCCGACCGGTTGCAGTCCTGCGCGACCGCACCGGGCGAGATGGTGGCCCGGCTCGGCGGCGACGAGTTCGTGGCGCTGACCACCGGCCCCGACACCGAGAGCGAGGTCGACGACCTCGCCGCCCGCATCATGAACGTCCTGCTCGCCCCGGTCCGTATCGAGGGCCGGGAACTGACCGTGCGGGGCAGCATCGGCATCGTCGAGGGCCCGGCGGGGGAGCGCGGCCCGGCGGAGGTGCTGCGCAGCGCCGACATCACGATGTACCGGGCCAAGTCGGCGGGCGGCAACCGCTTCGAGCTGGCCGACCCGGAGGCCGACGCCCGCGCCATCACCCGGCACGGACTGACCACCCAGCTGCCCGCGGCCCTGGAGCGCGGCGAGTTCTTCATCGAGTACCAGCCGCTGGTCCACCTCGGTGACGGCAGCGTGCGGGGCGCCGAGGCGCTGGTGCGCTGGCTGCACCCGCAGCACGGCGTCCTCGGCCCGGACCGGTTCATCCCGCTCGCCGAGCACACCGGGCTGATCGTGCCGCTCGGCCGCTGGGTCCTGGAGCAGTCGGTGCGCCAGGCCCGGGAATGGCGAGAACGCTACGGCGAGGACACGCCCGGCGGTCCCCTGCGTATCAACGTCAACCTGTCGCCGTGCCAGCTCACCCACCCCGGCCTCGTCCAGGACACCGTGGACATCCTGGAGCGCGCCGGCGTCGAGCCGAACGCCCTCTGCCTCGAAGTCACCGAGTCCGCCCTCATCGGCGCCGACGACGACCTGCTCAAGCCGCTGCGCCGACTCGCCGAGATGGGCGTCGACATCGCCCTGGACGACTTCGGCACCGGCTACTCGAACCTGGCGAACCTGCGCCGCCTCCCGGTCAGCGTCCTCAAGCTGGACCGCTCCTTCACCCAGAGCATGCAGCAGTTCCCCGCCGACCCCGTCGACCTCAAGATCGTCGAGGGGATCGTCTCGCTCGCCCACGGCCTGGACCTCGCGGTGACGGTCGAGGGCGTCGAAACCGGGGCCCAGGCCGAGCAGTTGCGGATACTGGGCTGCGACACGGCCCAGGGCTGGTACTACGCCCGCCCCGGCCCGCCGGAGCGGCTGCACGAGCTGGCGCTGGTGGACGCGACGGGCTGAACGCCCCCGCCCCTCAGGGCAGCGGGAGCGAGCGCAGCGAACCGTGGGTGCGGGCCATGACGACGACATGGCCCGCGTCCCCGCCCGGCACGACGAGCACCGGGTGTTCGCCGTCCCTCGTCTGCGCGTAGGCCGGGGACATGCGGGGCGCGGCGCTCCCCGTGCCCTGCGGACCGGCGTGCAGGTCGATCGTGAGCACGCGGCCCCGCGCGACGTCGTTGCCGGGGGCGAAGGTCACGAACCGGCCGCCGGCCACCGCGGCGTCCGACTCCGTGGCGTACGTGTTCCACAGCTTGCGGTCGTTCTTCAGGTCGTACGCGAACCAGTTGCCCGCGCTCGTGTCCTCGGCGCCGGCCTCGTACAGCACCAGGACCCCGTCGTCGGAGATCACCCCGCGCACGGGCATGTCGATGGTGTTCCGCGGGGTCGGCAGCGGCTCCAGCGTCGCCGGATCCAGGCGCCGCATGGGCGGGAAGGTGTCCCCGGCGGAGAGCGGGCTGCCGGTGCACACCAGGTAGCGGCCGCCGGTGACGAGGTGCGGGCACTCGACGCCCGCGGGGCTGGTCGCCAGGGTGGCGCCGGTGCGGGCGTCGCGGGCGGTGACCCGGGAGCCGTCGGACGTGTAGACCCGGCCCCGGAAGGCGGCCACGGGTTCGCCGGTGCTCCAGGTGACGTTCCGGTGCCAGAGGGGCGTGCCGTCGGACGCGCGGACGGCGTCGAGGACGGCGCCGGTGCGGATGAAGGGATCCGGCGCGTGCAGGGCGTAGACGATCCCGTCCGTGGCGGCGAGGGCGACGTAGGCGCGGCCGGTGGGGAGTCGACGGGTCCACGCCCGCGTACCCGTCCGCAGGTCCGCCGCGCGGAGCACGCCCGCGACGCCGGACACGGCCCGTGCGTCGGCCGCGTCGACGAGCAGTTCGGCGCTCTTGCCGCGGGCGCCGCCCGGCACGGTCCAGGTGACACGGCCGTCGGCCCGCGAACGCCCCACGAGCGCACCGGTGTTGGTCGCGCATACCACCTGATGTGCGGTCGCGCCGCAACTGCCGTGGGCCTCGGGGCGCGTGAGGGACGCCGTCCACGCGCGCCACGGGCCCGAGACCGACATCGAACGCGTGGCCACGGTCGGCCCGGAGTCACCGGAGCGCGGTGCCGCGGACGAGCCCTTGGAGGGGGTCCCCCCGGAGCACCCCGCGAGCACCAGCAGCGCCGCGCCCACGACAGCCGTCCGCCGTATCATCCGCCCACCCCTGTGCGAGAAGACCCCATGCTACGACCGCTCACCGCTCCAGCAGCATCCGCTGCAACTCCCGTGCCGCCCGCGGCGGAGCCACATCGCTGCGGTGGGCCAGCGCGATGGTCCGGTGCAGGCCGGGCCGCGCGAGCGGGGTGACGCGCAGCCCCCGCCCCGAGCGGGTGGCGACCATGCGCGGTACGACGGCCACGCCCAGGCCCGCCCGCACGAAACCCAGCACGGCGTCCATCTCGCCGCCCTCCACCGCGAAGTCCGGCTCGAAGCCCTCGGCACGGCACGCTGCCACGGTCAGTTCGCGCAGGTCGTAGCCGTGCCGGAACATCACCAGGGGCGCGCTCTCCAGATCGGCGACGCGCACCGTACGGCGGCCCGGACCACCCGGTGCGGGCCCCTCCGGCGAGGAGACCACGACCAGGTCCTCGCGCAGCAGCTCCACCGTGGTCAGCGCCGGGGACGGCGTCGGCAGCGGGAGGACCACCAGGGCCAGGTCGAGCGCGCCGCGCGCGAGCAGTCGTACGAGATCGTGGGAGCCGCCCTCCTCGATCATCAGCCGGATACCGGGGTAGCGGTCGTGGAAGGCGCGCAGCACGTCCGGCAGCAGACCCGTGCACAGGCTCGGGGTCGCGCCGAGCCTGACCCGGCCGCCGCGCAGCTGCACCAGCTCCTGCACCTCGTGCCGGGCCGTGTCCGCGTCGGCCAGGATGCGGCGGGCCAGTGGCAGCAGGGCCTCGCCCGCGTCGGTGAGGCTGATGTTGCCGCGGGCCCGCAGGAAGAGGTCCGCGCCGAGTTCCCGCTCCAGCGCCCTGATCTGCTGTGACAGGGAGGGCTGGGCGACATGGACCGCCTCGGCGGCACGGGTGAAGTGGCGGGTCTCGGCGACCGCCACGAAGTACTGGAGCTGCTGGAACTGCACCCTCGTACGATAGCCGTTCACTATGGAATCAAGCCGGACCATGTCTTGGACCGATCGAGGTTCCCGCATCTAGCGTCTTGAGTCATGGCTCTGGCAACGCGGACGGACCGACGGCCGTCCATGGCACGCACCGTGTGGGACAGCTCCGTCGGCAAGAAGACCGTGATGGCCGTCAGCGGGCTGATCATGCTGCTGTACCTGGTCGTCCACATGATCGGCAACCTGAAGATCTTCTTCGGGGCAGGCGAGTTCAACCACTACGCGCACTGGCTGCGCACGGTCGGCGAGCCGTTCATGCACTACGAGTGGACGCTCTGGCTGATCCGGATCGTGCTGGTCGTCGCCGTGGTCGCGCACGCCACGTCCGCCTACCAGCTCAGCCGCCGGGACATCCGGGCGCGGCCCAGCAAGTACGTCCACAAGAAGGCGCGGGCGAGCTACGCGACCCGCACCATGCGCTGGGGCGGGATCATCCTCGGCCTGTTCATCGTGTGGCACATCCTCGACCTGACGACGGGAACCGTGCACTCCGGCGGCTTCCAGGAGGGCCACCCGTACCAGAACGTCGTGGACACCTTCTCCACCTGGTACGGCAACGTCATCTACATCGTCGCGATGCTCGCCCTCGGCATGCACGTCCGGCACGGCTTCTGGAGTGCCGCCCAGACCCTCGGCGCCGGCAGCCGCACCCGTGACCGCGCCCTCAAGACCGTCGCGAACGTCCTCGCACTGCTGCTCACGGCCGGCTTCATCGCCGTACCCGTGGGTGTCATGACCGGAGTGGTGAGCTGAACATGACGTACACCGACTACGTGTCCGGCGAACCTGTCGTCGACGCCAAGGCCCCGCAAGGTCCCGTCAACGAGCGCTGGGACAAGCGCCGTTTCGAGGCCAAGCTGGTCAACCCCGCCAACCGGCGCAAGCACACCGTCATCGTCGTCGGGACGGGCCTCGCGGGCGGCTCCGCCGGGGCCACGCTCGCCGAACAGGGCTACCACGTCGTCCAGTTCTGCTACCAGGACTCCCCGCGCCGCGCCCACTCCATCGCCGCCCAGGGCGGCATCAACGCGGCCAAGAACTACCGCAACGACGGCGACTCCATCCACCGGCTCTTCTACGACACCGTCAAGGGCGGCGACTTCCGGGCCCGCGAGTCCAACGTGCACCGGCTGGCGCAGATCTCCGTCGAGATCATCGACCAGTGCGTGGCGCAGGGCGTGCCCTTCGCCCGGGAGTACGGCGGTCTGCTCGACACCCGATCCTTCGGCGGGGTGCAGGTCTCGCGGACCTTCTACGCGCGCGGGCAGACGGGTCAGCAACTGCTGCTGGGGGCGTATCAGGCCCTGTCGCGGCAGATCGCCGCCGGGAACATCGAGATGCACCCGCGCACCGAGATGCTCGACCTGATCGTCGTCGACGGACGGGCGCGGGGCATCGTGGCGCGCGATCTCGTCACCGGCCGGATCAGCACGTACTTCGCGGACGCCGTCGTCCTGGCCTCCGGCGGCTACGGCAACGTCTTCTACCTGTCGACGAACGCCATGAACTCCAACGCGACGGCCATCTGGCGGGCCCACCGGCGCGGCGCCCACTTCGCCAACCCCTGCTTCACGCAGATCCATCCGACCTGCATCCCGCGCACCGGCGACCACCAGTCCAAGCTGACGCTGATGAGCGAGTCGCTGCGCAACGACGGCCGGATCTGGGTGCCGAAGGCCAAGGGCGACGACCGGCCGCCGAACCGGATCCCCGAGGACGAGCGCGACTACTACCTGGAGCGCCTCTACCCCTCCTTCGGCAACCTCGTCCCGCGCGACATCGCCTCCCGTGCCGCGAAGAACGTCTGCGACGAGGGGCGCGGGGTCGGCCCCGGCGGACAGGGCGTGTACCTGGACTTCGCCGACGCGATCCGGCGGATGGGGCGCAAGGCCGTCGAGGCCAAGTACGGCAACCTCTTCGACATGTACCAGCGGATCACCGACGAGGATCCGTACGAGGTGCCGATGCGGATCTACCCCGCCGTGCACTACACGATGGGCGGATTGTGGGTCGACTACGACCTCCAGACCACGATCCCCGGCCTGTTCGCGATCGGTGAGGCCAACTTCTCGGACCACGGCGCGAACCGGCTCGGCGCCTCCGCGCTGATGCAGGGCCTCGCCGACGGCTACTTCGTCCTCCCGGCGACCATCAACGACTACCTCGCCCGCAACCCGCACCAGGACGCGGTCACCGACGAACACCCGGCCGTGCAGGAGGTGTTGGCGGAGACCGAGGACCGGCTCCACCTGCTCCTCGCCGTCGACGGGGACCGCACCCCGGACTCCTTCCACCGTGAAGTCGGCGAACTCATGTGGGAGTTCTGCGGGATGGCCCGCAGCGACTCCGGACTGCGCAAGGCGCTGGAGCGCATCCCGCAGATCCGGGAGGAGTTCTGGCGGCGCATCAAGGTGCCGGGCACCGGCGAGGAGTTCAACCAGTCGCTGGAGAAGGCGAACCGGATCGTCGACTACCTGGAACTCGCCGAGCTGATGTGCCTCGACGCGCTGCACCGCGCCGAGTCATGCGGCGGCCACTTCCGCGAGGAGTCCCAGACGCCCGACGGTGAAGCCGCCCGCAAGGACGACGAGTTCGCCTACGCGGCCGCCTGGGAGTTCACCGGCACCGGCGAGCCGCCCGTCCTGCACAAGGAAGACCTGGTCTTCGAGTACGTCCACCCCACCCAGCGGAGCTACGCATGAAGCTCACCCTGCGCGTCTGGCGGCAGAAGAACGCCGACGCCGACGGAGCGATGTCCACGTACGAGGTGGACGGCATCTCGTCCGACATGTCCTTCCTGGAGATGCTGGACACCCTCAACGAAGAGCTCATCCTGCGCGGTGAGGACCCCGTCGCCTTCGACCACGACTGCCGCGAGGGCATCTGCGGCGCGTGCTCGCTCGTCATCAACGGCGACGCGCACGGGCCCGAGCGGACCACCACCTGTCAGCTGCACATGCGGTCCTTCTCCGACGGCGACACGATCGACATCGAACCGTGGCGGGCCGCCGCCTTCCCGGTGATCAAGGACCTGGTCGTGGACCGGTCCGCCTTCGACCGGATCATCCAGGCCGGCGGCTACATCACCGCGCCCACCGGGGCGGCCCCCGAGGCCCACGCCACGCCGGTCCCCAAGCCGGACGCCGACTTCGCCTTCGAGCACGCCGAGTGCATCGGCTGCGGCGCGTGCGTGGCGGCCTGCCCCAACGGCGCGGCGATGCTGTTCACGTCGGCCAAGGTCAACCACCTGAACGTGCTGCCGCAGGGAGCACCCGAGCGGGAGACCCGGGTCCTGGACATGGTGGCGCAGATGGACGACGAGGGCTTCGGCGGCTGCACCCTTGCGGGGGAGTGCGCGACCGCGTGCCCGAAGGGGATCCCGCTGGTCTCCATCACGAGCATGAACAAGGAGTGGCTGCGGGCGACGCGGAGGGCCGCCAAGCGCTGAGAGACGTTCGCCGTTCGGTGCGGACGGGCGGGGTCGGGAGTGGTGCTCCCCGGCCCCGTCTCGCTCTTTCGGCCTCTGTACAGTGCGTCCATGATTTTCGGACGCAGGGGGCGGGAGCGGTTCCTGGAGGCCGTCACAGGTCTTGAGGCCGCTGTGCGGGAACGCGACGGAAAAGCGGCGCAGCACGCGATCCAGCAGATGTACGGGGGCTTCGACGAGGCGGCGGACCACGAACTCCTCGCAGCGGGACCGCGGTTGGCCGCGCTGCTGCCGGAGATGCCGGACGGGCCGCGCGCGATGACGGCCGTGGCGGTCGGCGCCTGCGTCGAGCGCGGTGCGGACGCCACACAGTGCGCCGGTTACGTCTTCGACGGCCTTGCCGGTGCGCTGGGCGCCGCCGGGGAGTTCTGCGAGCGCTGGGAGGCGACCGGCGGCGGAGACCTGCCCGACCACGACTCCGGCGACCCCGAGCCGGAGGTCCTCGAACGCGTCGGCCAGGCCGCGACCGCGGGCTGGTGGCTGCTGCCCCGCTGGGAGATGGCCACCGTCGCGATGCTCAACCGCCCCGAGGTCCGCACCGGGCTCGGCTCCGGCCTGCGCACCCGGCTGCTGGAAGCCCTGCGTGCCGTCCAGGAACTGTCCGGCCACGACTTCAAGTGCCTGCACTACGCCCTGCTCGTCCTGGACGACGAACCCCTCGTCGCCCTGCACCGCCCCACCGGCACCGGCTACGCGCTGCGGATGACCGGCATAGGCGACAACTTCCAGCTGCACACCCTGCTCGCCGACGCCCTCGTGGGCGGCGGTCACGTCCCCGGCCACGCGCCCTCCGCCCAGGAGACCGCCGTGTGCCGGGACGCGCCCGGGCAGGTGCCGACCACCGGCTCCTTCAACCTCGTCACCCCGGACGGCGACTGGGTGTGGAACGAGGGCACGCCGTCGGACATCCCGGTCGTCGACGGCGTACGTCTGCTCGTCCTGGACCCGCCGCCGTACCAGCGGGGCTGGCCCGCCGGCCGGTTCTTCCCCGGCATGACCGGAGCACTCGTCCTGGAGCGGGTGCTGGACCAGAACGAGACGCGCGGGTGGCTGGAACGCTGCGCTCCGGCGAAATGACGGCCACCTTCTGAGGGTTCGGGACGGGCGTGACAGCCCGGCCCGAGCCGTTCAACAACCGCACATCGGCTCTCCCCGCACCGGTCACGCGCATGTCAGTCGGCATCGGAAGAACAGGGGCGGCAGATCGCACTCCCCACGGTCTGCGCCCGCTCCGCCGAACCGGCCCGCGACCAGGAGAGAGCCATGACCGGCGTTACGACCCTCGACCGTCCCCCGCAGTCCACGGCACCCACCCGCTACACCGTCACCCTCGCCCGCGACGAGGACGACGTACGGGCCGCGCAGCGGCTGCGGCACGACGTGTTCGCCGGCGAGATGGGGGCCCTCCTCGCCACCCCGCAGCCGGGCCTCGACATCGACGGCTTCGACGCCTACTGCGACCACCTGCTGGTGCGCGACACCCTCACCGGCCAGGTCGTCGGCACCTACCGGCTGCTGCCCCCGGAGCGGGCCGCGGTGGCCGGACGCCTGTACTCCGAGGGCGAGTTCGACATAGCGCGGCTCGACGGGATCCGCCCCGGCCTCGTCGAGGTCGGCCGCTCCTGCGTGCACCCCGACCACCGCGACGGCGCGGTCATCGGCCTCATCTGGGCCGGGATCGCCCGCTACATGGTGGACCGCGGCCACGACTGGCTGGCGGGCTGCTGCTCGATCCCGCTCGCCGACGGCGGCACGCTCGCGGCCGGCACCTGGGACCGGGTGCGCACCAAGTACCTGGCTCCCGAGGAGTTCCGGGTACGGCCGCTGCTGCCCTGGGAACCCGTTGCGGGCATGCCGGCCGCCCACACCGAACTGCCTCCGCTGCTGCGCGGCTACCTCCGCCTCGGCGCCTGGGTGTGCGGTCAGCCAGCCCACGACCCGGACTTCGGGGTCGCCGACATGTACGTCCTGCTGTCGATGCGCCGGGTCAACGCCCGCTACCTGCGGCACTTCCTCTCGCTCGTCCCGGCCTGATGAGCGTCTGGCTGCCGAGCGCGCCCTGCACCCCGGGGGCCTGCATCGAGCGGACGAGGTCCGTCGCGGCCGTACCCCTGGCGGTGCTCCGGCTCGTCGCCGTCGTGGTGGTCCTGCTCGCCGGGATCTCCCTGATGCCTGTCGGCCGGTGGATCCCGGCCGACGCGGTCAGGTGGTGGTGCCGGACGACGGTGCGGGCCGCGGGGATCCGGCTCCGGATGTCCGGCACCGCCGTGCCCACCGGGGGACTCCTCCTGGTCGCCAACCACATCTCCTGGCTGGACATCCCGCTGCTCGCCGCCGTCCGCCCGGCCCGGATGCTCGCCAAGTCCGAGATCCGGGGCTGGCCGGTGGCGGGCGGGCTGACGGCGGGCAGCGGCGCGCTGTTCATCGACCGGGACCGGCTGCGCGCCCTCCCGGACACGGTCGCCCGTATCGCCGACGCCCTGCGCGCGGGCAGCGCGGTCGCCGTCTTCCCCGAGGGCAGCACGTGGTGCGGCCGCGCCCAGGGCCACTTCCGCAGGGCGGTCTTCCAGGCGGCCCTCGACGCGGACGTCCCGGTGCAGCCGGTGCGTCTGCGGTACCGGGTGAGCGGGGGAGGGGCCAGCACGGCCCCCGCCTTCATCGGCGACGACTCCCTCCTGACGTCGGTGTGGCGGGTGGTGTCGGCTCGGGGGCTGGTGGCCGAGGTGGAGGTCCCGGAGCCGGTCCCGGCCGGGAGCCACGCGGATCGCAGGACGCTGGCCGTGACCGCGCAGGCACGTGTGTGGACCGAGGACACCATGGAGGCCTGCCCGGCTGCGGACGCCTGGCCGGCGGCCGGGGACGCCTTCCCGGTCGGGGACGCCGACCCGGCTGCGGACCCTGTCCCGTCGCCGACCCCAGCCCGTTTGCGGACGCCCGCCTGGTCCGGGAGGCCTGCCCGGTTGCGGGCGCCCACCTGACCGATGGCATCTTGCCTGTCCGCGGCCACCCGGCCCGTTGCGGGATGCCTGCCCGACCGCCGCCCCCCCGACCGACCGCCCCCCGACCGACCGCCCCCCGACCGACCGCCGCCCCCCGACCGACCGCCGGCCCCACCCGGCGGCCAACCCCCGCCCCTACCAAGGTCCCCGAGACGCTGTACGTCCCCGACGGCCGAGCCGACCCCGGCTGCTCGCCCCTCAGCCGCTCGGTGTCAGCGCCCGTGTCAGGTAGGGCGCCGTAGCGCTCCCCGCGACGCCCGCCACGTCTTGAGGCACCCCCGCCGCCACGATCCGTCCGCCCGCGTCCCCGCCGCCCGGGCCGAGGTCGATCACCCAGTCCGCGCCCGCCACCACCGACATGTCGTGCTCGACGACGATGACGGTGTGGCCGGCGTCGACGAGGCCGTGGAGCTGGCGCATGAGGACCTCGACGTCGGCGGGGTGGAGGCCGGTGGTGGGTTCGTCGAGGAGGTAGACCGTGTGCGCGCGGTGCACCCGCTGGAGTTCGCTCGCGAGCTTGATGCGCTGGGCCTCGCCGCCGGAGAGCTCGGTGGCGGGCTGCCCGAGGTGCAGGTAGCCGAGGCCGACGTCGAGGAGCGTGGCGAGGCTGCGGGCCACGGGCGGGGAGTCCGCGAAGAAGTCCGCCGCCGACTCCACCGTGAGGTCGAGCACCTGGGCGATGTTCCGTCCCCGGTACGTCACTTCGAGCGTCTCGGGGTTGTAGCGGGCCCCGCCGCAGTCCGGGCAGGGCGCATAGGTGCTGGGCAGGAAGAGCAGCTCCACGCTGACGAACCCCTCGCCCTGGCAGGTCTCGCAGCGCCCGCCCGCCACGTTGAAGGAGAACCGGGCCACGCCGTACCCGCGTTCACGTGCTCCGTCGGTGCCTGCGAACACCTTGCGCACGACGTCGAACAGGCCCGTGTAGGTCGCCAGGTTGGAGCGCGGGGTCCGACCGATCGGCTTCTGGTCGACGGAGACCAGTCGGCCCACCCCCTCCAGCTCCTCCGTGATCTCGCCGACGAGTGTGGACTTGCCCGATCCCGACACCCCGGTGACCGCCGTGAACACACCGAGCGGGAACTCGGCCGTGACCCCGCGCAGGTTGTGCCGGGTGACCGGACCGACCTTCAACTGCCCACGGGGTGACCGCACTTGGCGGGCGGGGGCGGGGGAGCGGTCGAACAGGAACCGTGCCGTGGCCGACTCCTCGACCGCCGCAAGCTCCGCCAGCGGCCCGCTGTGCAGCAACCGCCCGCCGTGCTCGCCGGCCAGCGGACCGACGTCCACCAGCCAGTCCGCGCCGCGCATCACGTCCAGGTGGTGCTCCACCACGAACACCGAGTTGCCGGCCGCCTTCAGTCGCGCGAGCACCGTGAGCAGTGCTTCCGTGTCCGCGGGGTGCAGTCCGGCGGAGGGTTCGTCGAGGACGTACACGACGCCGAACAGCCCGGACCTCAACTGGGTGGCCAGCCGCAGCCGTTGGAGTTCACCGGCGGACAGGGTGGGGGTCGCGCGGTCCAGGCTGAGGTAGCCGAGACCGAGCTCGATCACCGGGGCGATCCGGGAGATGAGGTCCTGGGTGAGGAAGCGCGCGGTCTCGGACCGTGCGTCGAGCATCGAGGCCAGCTCCACCAGCGGCACCGCCGCCAGCTCGGCGATCGTACGGCCGTTGAACGTGACCGCCATCGCCTCCGGGCGCAGCCGGCTGCCACCGCACACCGGGCAGGGCGCGGAGACCAGGAACCGCTCCGCCTTCGCCCTGAGCGTCTGGCTCTTGGAGTCCGCGAAGGTCTTCAGGACATAGCGGCGGGCGCTCATGTACGTGCCCTGGTAGGGGCGTTGGATCCGGTCCGCGTCCCGCACCGGGTGCACGGTCACCACCGGCTGCTCGTCGGTGAACAGGATCCACTCCCGCTCCTCGGCGGGCAGCTCCCGCCAGGGCCGGTCCACGTCGTACCCCAGCGCGTCGAGGATGTCCCGCAGGTTCTTGCCCTGCCAGGCGCCGGGCCACGCGGCGATGGCGCCCTCCCGGATCGACAGCGACGGATCGGGCACCAGCGACTGCTCGGTCGTACGGTGGACCAGGCCGAGCCCGTGACACTCCGGGCAGGCGCCGACGGCCGTGTTGGGGGAGAAGGAGTCCGAGTCGAGCCGTTCGGCGCCCGGCGGATAGGTGCCGGCCCGGGAGAACAGCATCCGCAGGGAGTTCGACAGATTGGTGACCGTGCCGACGGACGACCGTGACGTAGGCGCCGCCCGCCGCTGCTGGAGCGAGACCGCGGGCGGCAGCCCGGTGATCTCCCCGACCTTCGGCGCCCCCACCTGGTGGATCAGCCGCCGCGCGTACGGCGCCACCGACTCGAAGTACCTGCGCTGAGCTTCCGCGTAGATCGTCCCGAACGCCAGCGACGACTTCCCCGACCCGGACACCCCCGTGAACACGGCGAGCACATCCCGCGGGATGTCGACGTCCACCCCCTGAAGATTGTGCTCACGGGCACCGCGGACGCGGACGTACGGATCGTGGGGGTCGGGCATGAGGGGAGCTCCGTACGGATATGTGGGACGGGAGGAAGGGCCGGGGGGACAAACTCCGTGATCCTATGCGAACGGGTGGCCGGTCCCCGGGCTCCCCCGGCCCGGGTTTTCGGCCGCGCCGCGCATCGGCTGGATCTGGCCGTGCGCTACCCGGGATGCACCGGCATCCTGTGGATCCGATACTGGGGAGCGTCGCAGAGGGTCGCCCTGTATGTCAGGCGCCCTCTCGGGGGAGGACGTCGGTGGGGACATCCACACAGGAGCGGCGAGAACGCTACTTTCAGGCCATCTCAGTTCATCCGACAGCAACATCGGCCACCAAATCCGTCACGCCCAAGTCGAAATCAGTCAAGCGAGAGAAAAAGCCGCACACTCCGCACACGGAAGTGACAAAACGGCTGTGCGCGGCGGCGCATGCCCGTCCCGATCGACTGGAGTCGATGAGCAGGGCGTCACGACATCTGGCGACTCATGGCTGGGGTATCGCCTCGGTGCGTGCACTTCTGGCCGACAACGGACGGCGGAACGGTGTGAGCTGCCCGCCCCTGGGTGAGCCGCTCGCCAGGTGGGCCATAGGCAAGATAGTGATGTCGCGCTTACGGGTGGTGCCGTCGTACGGATTCGACCTCGCGCCCGTCCTCGCGCACTGTGTCGCCGCCCGCAGACAGTGGCGCCTGCGGCGGACGGCACTCGCGGCGGTCCTGGGCTGGATCGCGTACCACTTCCCACTGGGGGTCGCGGTCTGGGCCATCGCGGCCGTCCTCTCACTCGTGGTGGCCCGTCCGACCCGTCGCCCGCCCTGGCGTTCGCGACAGTGGCTGTGGAGGCTCAGCCGGACCTGGGCGGGAGCGCTTCTGCTTCTTCTGCTCCCCGTGCTGGTGATGACCCTTCGTCCGGAGAGCCGGGCGGGCCGGGAGACCCTGGTGGCCTTCGAGTACGCCGCGGTGGCCTACCTCGGCGTGCGCGTCGTGGACCGTCTCGTCGCCCACCTCTACGCACTGGCCTGTGACCGGGACGGCCGCCGTCCGTGGACGGGACCACGGCTGCGCACCCGGATCGCCGTGATCGAACGAGCCCAGGCGGGCAATGCACTCCCCTACGAACTCCATGCGGGCTACTGGCGTTTCATCGGTGCCGGCAATTCGCTCTGGCGGCGCCACACGATCAGTATCAAGCTTCAGGGTGAGAAGGACGACGAGGACGAGACGGTCCGCAAGGACTTCGTTCCCTTTGACGCCGACGAACTGCTCGCGGCGGTGTGCGAGGACCTCGACGATCTACGGATCGCCGAACCACCCTTCCGGCCACTCGAGTGCGATGTCCGGTACGTACGGGGTGGCCCCTCCCGGCGGTGGGCTCGCCTGCCCAGGATTCCCGAAGGAGACGAGGGCGCCGAGGACGCCCTGTGGGGGCGGGCACCGGACGAGCGGGGCTCCGGGATCGTCGTCCGCCGCTACCTCTCCGGGCAGGTCAGCACCTGGTCGGGACAATTGGTCATCACCCTGCTCGCATCCGCGGTGATCGAGGGGCAGGAACTGCATTTCGTGGTGCGCCCC
Organism: Streptomyces griseorubiginosus; assembly: GCF_036345115.1. Lineage (GTDB taxonomy): Bacteria > Actinomycetota > Actinomycetes > Streptomycetales > Streptomycetaceae > Streptomyces > Streptomyces griseorubiginosus_C. Next base: position 1,050,244 of record NZ_CP107766.1, on the reverse strand, counting down.
CACGTCCTGCCACCGCTGCACGACGACATCGACGAGGCAGTGGACCCCGAAGCGCTGCGCAGTTTCCGAAGGTTCGCGCAGATACCCCTGCAGGCACTGGGGGACCTTCTCGCTCTGGCCCAAGCGTGGTGGCGGCTTCTGCGGTGGTGTGCGGGCGAGAGCGAGCAGACGGTGGACGAGCAACTCGCGGAGGTCCCGAAGCGACCCCTGCCGACAAGCCTGCGCGAGCGCTACTCGCCCATCTACACCGGCGACATGCACACCGCCGAGGACGCGGTCCGGCACGTGACGATCGTCCAGTCGTCCATGTTCTCCACCGTCGAGGACTTCCTCGAATTCAAGGGTGTCGACGTCACGGACTTCAAGCGCCAGGCCCAGAAGATCATGACGATCATCCACGCCGGCGACAACAACATCATCCAGGCGGTGACGGCGGGGCGGGACGCGCAGGCCACCCAGCAAACGGAGTCGGACGACGGGCACGAACAGCAGCCGCGTCGCACCGGTGACCGGGACGACAGCGCCAAGTCGAGCAGCACGACGACGGAGAAAGGGGACGAGGAATGACTCGAACTCCGCGAGAAGGCCGCGGTTGGCGGAGCGGAAGGGGGCGCCAGAGCGTGTCGGCCACCTTGAACCAGGGCAACGACGGTATCGGCCAGGCAGTGGCCGCGGGGAGGGACGCCACCGTCAACCAGAACGTGCAGCGCAACAATCCCGCGGTCGCCGACGTCCGTGCCGCCCTCCGGGATTTCCGGGAGGCCCTGTACCGACTCGACGCCGGCGAGAACCGGGACGCCGGACTGCGCGCGGCGGACCGTATCGAGCGGGCCCTCGGCAACCCTGCGGACCAACGGGACACCATCGAGGGCGCGGCCGACACGATCGGCGTCATGGGGCGTACGGTGACGGTGCTTGCCGGAGCGGCCGTCGCGGTCCAGGAGGCCGTACGGGCGCTGTTCTGATGTTCCTCCCTCCGCGCCCTACGCGGAGGGAGCCGTACCACTGCCCGCGACCCGCGCCAGCCGCCGGTAGGAGTCCAGCAGGGCCTCGCGGTCGTACGTGCTGGTCGTGACCAGGATCTCCTGGGCGCCCGTCTCCTTCAGGACCGTCTCCAGTTCGTGGGCGACCTGCTCCTCGGTGCCCGCGATGTGGCCGGTGAGGCCGGACTCGTAGAAGCCGCGCTCCTTCGTCGTCATCGTGAGGCCCTCCACGCGGTCGGCGGGTGGGAGGGGCGGGAAGGTGCCGTGGGTGCGGGAGTACGCCATCGACCAGGCCTCCGGGATCAGCAGGCGGCGGGCCTCGTCGGGGGTGGCCGCGACCGCGACCGTGCCGGAGATCACGACGTACGGTTCGGCGGCCCAGGGGGAGGGGCGGAAGTGGCTGCGGTAGTGCTCGATGCCGCGCTGCATCCTGTCGCGGTTCCTCAGGTCGCCGATGACCATCGGCAGGCCCGCGCGGGCCGCGATCCCGGCACCCTCGCCCATGGCCAGCACGAACGGCGGCACGGTCAGGCCCTCGGCGGGGCGGGCCCGCACCCCCGTCGGGGAGGTGCCGCGGAACCAGCCCAGCAACTCCTGAAGCTGTACGGCGAAGTCGTCGGCGTCGTCCTTGCCGCGCCCCAGCGCCTTGCGCACGCCGTCGGTGAAGCCGACCGAGCGGCCCAGGCCCATGTCGATCCGGCCGGGGAAGAGCGACTCCAGCACCCCGAACTGCTCGGCGACGACCAGGGGTTGGTGGTTGGGCAGCATCACACCGCCGGTACCGACCCGGATGGTGTCGGTGGCGGAGGCCACAGCGGCGGCCAGGACTGTCGGCGCGGAGCCGGCGACCCCCGGGACCCCGTGGTGCTCCGAGACCCAGAAACGGTGGTAGCCGAGCTGCTCCAGTTCCCGCGCCAGCTGGACGGTGTCCTGGAGCGCCTGCGCGTTCGTGCCGCCCTCGCGGGTCCGGGAGCGGTCGAGGACGGAGAAGCGGGTGGCGGCGATCAGAGAGCTCACACGGGGTTCAACGCGTGCGGGCGCCAGGCATTCCCGGACGGGCGGCGCGGAAAACCGGGTGACCGGCATCCGCGCAGGTCAGCACAATGGGCGGGTGACCGTCCAGAACATCCTGCTCTCCGGCATCGTCGGCTCGACCGCGTACGGACTCGCCCGCGAGGGCTCCGACGTGGACCGGCTCGGCATGTTCGCCGCGCCCACCGCGAGCCTGCTCGGCCTGCACACCCCGAGGGAGTCCCACGTCACGACGGCACCGGACCGCACCCTGCACGAGGCGGCGAAGTGGTGCCGGCTCGCCCTCGGCGGCAACCCCACCGTGATGGAGCTGGCGTGGTTGCCGGACGAGCTGTACGAGGTGCGCACCCCGCTGGGCGATGAACTCATCGGCATCCGGGGGGCGTTCCTCAGTGCCCAGCGGGTCCGGGACGCCTATCTCGGGTACGCCGGCCAGCAGTTCAGGAAGCTGGAGAGCCGCGCGGGCGACCACCGCACCGCCAAGCACGCCCGGCACCTGAAGCGGCTCTGCCACCAGGGCCTGGAGCTCTACACCACCGGACGGCTCACCGTGCGGGTCGAGGACCCCGAGGAGTACCACCGCTTCGGTGACTCCGTCGCCGCCGATCCGGCCTCCGCCCGGTCGCTGCTCGCGCACTACGAGAGCGCCTTCGCCGAGACCCGCAGCGCGCTGCCCGACCGGCCCGACGAGGCACCGGTCGAGGCGTGGCTGCTGCGGGTGCGGGCGGAGTTCTACGCCACGGCGGCGTGAGCGTGCGCGTCGGCGCCCTCGTGGTCGCAGGTGTCGTCGACGCCGTACGTCTCCCAGTAGGGGAAGGGGTCCACGAGCGGTTGGCTCTCGTCCGGGGCCATGAGGCAGGCGGTGAGTGCCGCGTGCAGCGCCTCCGGCTCCAACTGCGTGCCGATGAAGACGAGTTCCTGCGCGTAGGGCGCCTCGCCGTCCCGGGCCCCGGAGGGCTCGAAGCGGGCCACCGCACCGGCCTGTGACCACAGGCCCGTCACGTGCGGGCGACTGGCCAGGGTGAAGAAGCCCTTCGAGCGCAGGATCCGCCCGTACGCCCCGCTGTCCATGCCCTCGGTGACGAAGTCCCACAACCGGCCCGGGTGGAAGGGGAGTTCGGAGCGGAAGACGGTCGAGGAGACCCCGTACTCCTCGGTCTCGGGCACGTGCTCGCCGTTGAGCTCCTGGACCCAGCCGGGTGCCTGCTGGGCGCGCTCCAGGTCGAACAGGCCGGTGCCGAGGACCTGTCGGAGGTCCACGCGGGAGTGCTCGGCCTCGATGATCCGGGCGGCCGGGTTGAGCCGTACGAGAGCCGCCCGCAACCGGGCCGCCGCCTCCGCGTCGACCAGGTCGAGCTTGTTGAGGACGAGGATGTCCGCGAACTCGATCTGGTCGACCAGGAGATCGCTGACCGTGCGTTCGTCGTCCTCGAAGGGGGCGAGGCCGCGTTCGGCGAGTTCGTCGCCCTTCTCCAGCTCGGGCAGGAAGTTGGCCGCGTCCACGACCGTGACCATGGTGTCGAGCCGGGCCACGTCCCCGAGGGTGGCGCCGTCGTCGCGGGCGAAGGCGAAGGTGGCGGCCACCGGCATGGGCTCGGAGATGCCGGACGACTCGATGAGCAGGTGGTCGAAGCGGTCCTCGCGGGCCAGTCGGTCCACCTCCTCGAGGAGGTCGTCGCGCAGGGTGCAGCAGATGCAGCCGTTGGTCATCTCGACCAGGCGTTCCTCGGTCCGCGACAGCGCGGCCTCACCGCCGCGCACCAGCGCCGCGTCGATGTTGACCTCGCTCATGTCGTTGACGATGACGGCGACCCTGAGCCCCTCGCGGTTCGCGAGGACATGGTTGAGGAGCGTCGTCTTGCCCGCCCCGAGGAAGCCGGACAGGACGGTGACGGGCAGGAGGCGGTCGTACGGCACGCGGTCCTCAGCCCTCGGGGCGCAGCAGGCCGCGCTCGTACGCCTTGACCAGGTTCTGCGGGACGAGATGGGCGACGCCGTCGACGGTGACCGGCACCAGCTGGGCGGTGGTCGCCTTCCACTGCGAGCGGCGGTGGCGGGTGTTGCTGCGGGACATCTTCCGCTTGGGGACGGCCATGGCGGGATCCTCCTCGGTGGCGGGGTGGGTACCGAGGACGCTACATGAAAATGGATCCCATTAACAATCAGCGGCGGCGACGGGACCGCACCCTCGCCTCCCGCGGCGGCTGGATGAACTGGAGCTCCAGCGTCAGGGGCGGCTCGGCGACCCCGGGGCCCCCGGCCGCCGCCCACCGCACGACCTCCTCGGTGGCCTCGTCGTCCGTCACGAACCCGATCCACGCGGCCTTGCCGCCCGCCCGGCGCCCCGCGGCTGACGGCCGTACGACGATGACGTTCGCCTGGTCGCAGGGGCCCAGGCAGTCGGTCGTACGGACCTGGAAGCCGTGCTCGGCCGCTCCGGCCCGCAGTAGCTCCAGCTGCCAGGCGTGGTCGGTGCCGGGGTTCTTGCGGGCGTCGCCGCAGCAGCAGCCCCGGCAGACGACGAGGGTGCAGGACGCGGAGCCGGTCAGGAACGTGCGGGGTGTCGAGGACATGGGAGAAGCATGCGGCCTGCACTGATCATGAGGTGCGGGCGGGGTGCGGGTGGGTGCCTGGGGGTGGGGTGCGGCCGGGGCGCCTTCGATGTGCCCTTGGGGCGCCGTTGGGGCGCCGTCGGGGTGTCGTCGGGGTGCCGTCGGGTGTCTAGAACTTCGGCTCCCAGGGGACGACCCGGTAGTCGCCCGTGCCCTGCCTGACCTTCTCGAAGGGTGCTGAGCTCACGCACCTGGGCAGGTCGGGCGTCTCCACCGGCGTGCCCGTCGCGGCCCAGCTGTAGCCGAGCCGGTCGTGGCGGCCGAGGTCGTGGACCGTGACGCCGACCCGCTTCCCCTTGGCGCCGGGCAGGTCCGAGTCGGTGACGACACCCGAGACGACCGCCACCTTGCCGCCGGTCACGAGGCAGTCGACCTTCGCCTTCGCCCAGGCGCCGTCACCGTGGAGGTAGTGACTCCACTCGAAGGTCCCGGTCGCCTTGAGCGGGTCGTCGTTGTCCTTCGCCGCCAGATGGGCGTCGAACGAGAACGTGACGTCCTCCGCGGTCGACCGGGACATCTTCGCGGTGCCGGTGAGGGCGGCGGCTTCCCGCCGGCCGTCACCGGAGGCGGCCGCCGAGCCCGCCACCGCGGCGGTGAGCAGGAGCGTGGCACCCAACACAGCAGTCTTCGTACGGCGGTTCATGCCGGTCCTTTCGGTGGGTTGATCGGACGTCTCCCACTCTCCCGGCGCCGCGCCCGCGCCACATCACGCCACGGACGGCATCGGACGTCCGTCCCGGGTCGGGAGGGCGTCCGGTGCCCTGCGTCCTGAGGCGGACCCCCGAGTACGACCGAGGTCGCGCATCGGCTCGTCTAGAAGCGCGCCCCCACGTTCGTCCCGTTGCGCGGTACGAGGAACGTCGGTGCCGAGGGGAGCGAACCGTCGGTCGCGCGAGGCCCGGTGACGGCCGCCGGATCCGTGCTCAGTACCGACGCGGCGTTCCAAGTGCCGCCCAGATCCCAGGAGTTGCCGCTGGAGACGGTCGCCGGGCCTAGGGCGGCCGCCTTCGGGTCGGCGACCGACAGGTTCGCGGTCAGCCGGGCCTTGCCGCCCGACACGTCGGCGTCGAAGCCGGTGCCGCCGTTGGCCCACGTCGAGTTGCGGGTCAGGACGAGCGCGCCGGTGTTGCCGTTGTCGGTGACGCCGTGCGCCGCGTTCTTGAAGGCGATCGAGTTGCGCACGGTGTGGGCCACCGCCGGTGCCGGGGTGCCGCCGCCGAGCTTGAAGCCGTTGCCGTCGCCCGCGAAGTCGGGGAAGTTCCAGCGGTTGACGCCGTTGCCGTACGCGAGGGTGTTCTCGATCAGGATCGGCGAGGTGAACTTCCAGGCGTCGAAGCCGTCGTCGACGTTGTTCCACAGCCGCGCGCCCCGCACCACGTTGCCGGTGCCCGAACCCTCCTTGATGGCGAGCCCGTCCGCGCTCTCGCCGTTCTTGCGCGGGTCGCGGTTGGCCCAACTGTCCAGGTTCAGGATCTGGTTGTCGCTGGAGGCGCCCTGGAGCTGGAACCCCGACTCGTAGTTGTCATGGGTCTTCAGGCGCGCGAAGACATTGCCGACGCAGCCGTCGCAGTACACCCCGTAAGGGCCGTTGACGATCTCCAGATCCGAGATCCGCCAGTACGACGCCTCCTGGTGGATCGCCCCGCGTTCGGCCCGCGGGATGCTGCCGCCGACCGGGGTGTGGCTCGCGGCCAGTTGCTCGCCGTCGATCACGACCCGCTCGCCCTGATAGGCGCCCAGCGAGATCGGCTGGGACGGGGTGCCGGACGTGGCGATGGTGATGTTGTCCGTGAGCGCGTACGTCCCGGCGCGTACGGCGATGGTGTCGCCGGGCTTCGCCAGGTCGACGGCCCGCTGGACCGTCCGCAGCGGCTGGGCGAGCGTGCCCGGCGCGGTGTCGTTGCCGTTCGTCGCCACCACCAGGGTGGTCGGCGCGGCGGACGCCTGAGGTGCCGGTAACGCCAGGGCCGCGCCCACCAGTGCCGCCGTCCAGATCGCCTTGTTCACACGCATGGAGTCTCCCGCCTCGTCCCGACCGCTGTGTCGAGGGGCAGTGGTCACCAGGAGCGGGAAGGTTGCCGGGTCTAGGGTGGGGACGTGACCGACAGCGACATGCGCCCGATCGCCGTGTTCGACCTGGACAACACCCTGGCCGACACGTCCCACCGGCAGCGGTTCCTGGAACGCAGGCCGCGCGACTGGGACGCCTTCTTCGCGGCCGCGCCAGAGGACCCGCCGCTCCCGGAGGGCATCGCGCTGGTGCTGGCGAGCGCGGAGGAGTGCGAGATCGTCTACCTCACGGGACGGCCCGAGCGCTGCCGGCGCGACACGCTCGCCTGGCTCGCCGCCCAGGGGCTGCCCGAGGGGCGCGTGCACATGCGGCGCAACGACGACCGGCGGCCCGCCCGGCGCACCAAGCTCGAGATCCTCGAGCGGCTGGGGCGGACCCGGGAGATCCGGGTCCTGGTGGACGACGACGAACTGGTCTGCGCGGACGCGGAACAGGCCGGGTTCGCCGTCGTACGGGCACGCTGGACCGCCCCTTCCGCCGAGCTGAAGGTGGCGCAGGAGCGGGAGGGGCGGACCTGAGCGCCGTCAGTCGGACTCTTCGAGGCGGAAACCGACCTTGAGGCCGACCTGCCAGTGCTGGACCTGCCCGTCCTCGATCTGCCCCCGCACCTGGGTCACCTCGAACCAGTCCAGGTTGCGCAAGGTCTGCGAGGCGCGGCTGATGCCGTTGCGGATCGCCTGGTCCACGCCGTCGGGCGAGGTGCCCACGATCTCGGTGACCCGGTAGGTGTGGTTCGACATACGGATGCTCCTCTCCGCCGTGACAGCGGTGTCACGGGTCACTCCACCGTGCCCCAGCCCGCCACGGAACGCGAGCCGTCCGCAGGCACCCTCTGCCAGACTGGCCCGATGTCAGCAGTCGCGTTCACCAAGGCCGCACCCGTCGTCCCCGTCCGCGATCTCGACGCCGCCCTGGAGCGGTACCGGCGCCTGGGCTTCGAGGCCCGCGCCTACGACGGTCCGGACCGCTACGGCTTCGTCGAGCGGGGCGCCGTCCAGGTCCACCTCACCGAGTCGCCCGAGCACGACCCGCTGCGCACCGGGGCCGTCGTCTACCTGTATGTGAGCGACGCCGACGCCGTCCACGCCGAGTGGCGGGCCGCCGGTGTCGAGGGCCGCTTCACCGAACCGGCGGACACCCCCTACGCGCTGCGCGAGTTCACCTTCGTGGACGTCGACGGCACGGCGCACCGGGTCGGTTCGCCGTAGCGGCGCCTACCGTGGGCCCATGGACGGCATGCCTCGCGACACCTCTGCCCCCGACACCCCGAATCCGCTGCGGTCGCTCTCCCTGGAGCAGCTCCGGCGGCGTACGAGCATGAAGTGGCGGACGTACCCCGAGGACGTGCTGCCGTTGTGGGTCGCCGAGATGGACGTCCCCCTGGCCGAGCCGGTCGTCCGGGCCGTCCAGGAGGCGCTGGCGCTCGGGGACACCGGGTATCCGGCCGGGACGGCGTACGCCGAGGCGCTCGCAGGGTTCGCGGCCGGGCGGTGGGGCTGGGACGGGCTCGCGGTGGAGCGTACGGCGATCGTGCCGGACGTGATGCTGGGCATCGTCGAGATGCTCAAGCTGGTCTCCGGGCCGGGTGACCCGGTGGTCGTCAACTCGCCCGTGTACCCGCCCTTCTACGGGTTCGTCGAGAACATGGGCCGCAAGGTCGTCGAGGCCCCGCTCGGGGCGGACGGCCGGATCGACTTCGCGGTCCTGGAGGACACCTTCGGGCGGCTCCGCGGGGACGCGGGACGCCCCGCGTATCTGCTGTGCAGCCCGCACAACCCCACCGGCGCCGTGCACACCGCCGACGAGCTGGCGTCCGTGGCGGCGCTGGCACGGACTTACGGCGTACGGGTCGTGGCCGACGAGATCCACGCCCCGATCACGGCGGCGGGGGCGACCTTCGTGCCCTACCTCGCCGTGCCGGGCGCGGAGAGCGGGCTGTCGCTGATGTCGGCCTCGAAGGCGTGGAACCTGGCCGGGCTCAAGGCGGCCGTGGCCGTCGCCGGGCCCGAGGCGGCCGACGACCTGGCACGCCTTCCCGAGGAGGTCGGCCACGGCCCCAGCCACGTCGGCGTCATCGCCCACACCGCCGCGCTCAGGGACGGCGGCGCCTGGCTCGACGCCCTGCTCGGCGGCCTCGACGACAACCGCCGCCTGCTGACCGCCCTCCTCGCCGAGCACCTGCCCGCCGTGCGCCACGAACCCTCTGAGGCCACGTATCTGGCCTGGCTGGACTGCCGGGCGCTGGACCTGGACGGCGACCCGGCGGACGTCTTCCTGGAGCGCGGGCGGGTCGCCCTGACCTCCGGCATCCCGTTCGGCACGGGCGGCGCGGGCTTCGTCCGGCTGAACCTGGCGACCTCTCCCGAACTGATCACCGAGGGGGTCCGGCGGATGGCTGCGGCTGTGGGGTGAGGGTGGGGGTGCGAGGTCCCGCTCGGCGACAGGGCGCGGTCCTGTCCGCCTGTCCCGCGACTCCGCGATTTGAATACTGAAACCGATCGGTTTATCGTGACGCTGAAACCGGTCGGTTTCCGTTGGGGGCGCGGCCCGGACCGTGGTCCGCGGGTGCCGTCGCCATGAACCAGCTGAAGGATTTCGCGCCATGAACGGAACCAATCCCTTCCGCGTACTGCGCGCGAAACCCCTGTGGATCGCCAGCGGCGCCATCACCGGCGTTCTCGCGCTGCTGTTCGCCGTGCTGTACGTCGGCGCCAACATCGACCCGGCCGGTCACATGAAGAACCTGCCGGTCGGTCTGGTCAACGCGGACAAGGGGGCCGAGGTCGGCGGCAGGCAGGTCAACCTGGGGGCCCGGATCACCGACTCGATCGAGAAGTCCACCGCGGGAGGGGGCAAGGTCGACTGGAAGGTGATGGACGAGCGGGAGGTGAAGGAGGAACTCGGCAAGGGCAAGCTGTACGGCGCGCTCGTCGTGCCCGCCGACTTCACGTCCTCGGTCACCGCCCTGACCGGCACCACGGCCGCCGGGACCCCGGTCCGGCCGGAGCTGACGGTGCTCACGAACCAGTCCGCCGGCAGCCTGGGTTCCAGCCTCGCGCGGGTCGCGACGACACAGGCGGCCGAGAGCTCCTCGCTCCAGGTGGGCAGGGAACTGACCGCGCAGATCGGTGCCCAGCAGGTGAAGCTGCCCCCCGCGGCCCGTGTCCTGCTCGCCGATCCGGCCGCCGTCACCGTGAAGGACGGTCACCCGCTCGACTCGCACAGCGGCCTGGGTCTGACGGCGTTCTACTACGCGCTCGCCCTCGTGGTCGTCGGCATGCTCTCCGCCAACGTCATCAGCGGCCAGGTCGACCACAGCCTCGGTTACACCCACAACGACCTGGGCCCGCTGCGTCTGCACCGGCCGCTGATCCGGGCGACCCGGGTGCAGACCCTCGCCATCAGCAGCACCCTCATGGCGGCCCTGTCCCTGCTGATGGGCACCCTGGTCATGGTCGGGGCGGTCGGTCTCATGGGCATGGACGCCTCCCATCTGCCGCTGCTGTGGCTGTACTCGGTGTGCGCCGTCGCGGTCTCCGGGATCGGCGCGCTCACCCTCCTCGCGGTGTTCGGAACGCCCGGCATGCTGGTGGCCACACTGGTCTTCATCGGAATGGCGGTACCGACGGCCAACGCCACCACGCCGATTCAGGCGCTGCCCGGCTTCTACCGCTTCCTCGCGGAGTTCGAGCCCCTGCGGCAGATCGCCGACGGTGTCCGCGCGATCATCTACTACGACGCGCAGGGTGACGCGGGTCTGACCCGGGGCTGGGTGATGATGGCCGTCGGCCTCGTGGCGGCCGTGCTGTTCGGCTTCGGTGTGCTGGGGTGGTACGACCGCAAGGGGCTGCACCGCATCCCGGTCGAGACGGACGTCGAGCCGAGGGCCACCCCGGTGTGACCCGTGGAAACCGATCGGTTTTCATTTCGTCCGATTCGGGTTACCCTCACGACATGACCACTGAAGCGAAGCCAACTTCCAGAGAACGCCTGCTGGAGGCGGCTGCCACGCTCAGCTACCAGGACGGTGTCCATATCGGCGTCGACGCGCTGTGCCGGGCGGCGGGAGTGTCGAAGCGCTCCATGTACCAGCTGTTCGAGAGCAAGGACGAACTGCTCGCGGCAAGCTTGAAGGAGCGCAGTGCCGCATTCGTGGCCACTCTCCTGCCCCCGGCGGCCGACGGGCGCTCCCCCCGCTCCCGGATTCTGCACGTCTTCGAGCAACTGGAGTCACAGGCGGGCGCGTCCGCCTTCCGGGGCTGCCCGTACCTGGCCGTGCAGATCGAACTGAAGGACCAGAGCCATCCCGCGAGCCAGGTGGCACACCGGATCAAGGCGAAACTGACGGCCTTCTTCCGTGCCGAGGCCGAGCGCGGTGGCGCGAGCGACCCCGGCCTGCTGGCCCGGCAGCTGATCATGGTCTTCGACGGAGCCAGCGCCCGCGCGGGGATCGGTGCCGACGCGATGACGGGACTCGTCGCCCCCACGGTGGTCACCCTGTTGGACGCGGCAGGCGTGCGCTGACGCCTCGCCCTCCTGGAAGGCTTCCGGGCCTCGTCTACGGCGCGGTGAAGAGCAACGGGAAGCGCAGGCCCAGCCACGGTTTGCGGCCCCAGGCGACGACCTTGGCGCGGGCCATGGCGGTGGGGGCGGTCCAGCGGCCCAGGGCGAGGAGGAGAAAGGCGACGGGGTCGATGGCTATCGTGCAGTCGGGGCGCCGGGGCGGGGTGTCGGTGACCGTGGGCACGCCGTCCGCGAAGGTGACGGCGAAGCGGGCGCTGCCGATCCGCAACAGATAGCACGCGTGGTGGCCGACCGCGTCGGCGTTCACCACGCGCGGCATGGCCTGTCGCATGAAGGGCAGCGTGAGCGCGACCATGTCCCGGTCGACCATGTGGGGCCCGCGCAGCGCGACCGCGATGTCGTAACCGTGCCCGAGCAGGTGCGTCAGCAGATACGAACTCAGGGTGGACAAGTCCATCGGCCCCATCGGCGTCAGCACCGCCTCCCGCGGGTCACGGCCGGCCGCGGCCGCGACGAAGGCCCGGGCGGTGACGGCGATCTCCGCGCCGAGGACCGCCGGATCCCGCTGCGGGAAGAGGTCCAGAGAGGCACGGTTGGCCGCCGCGAGACCGCTCGGCGTCCCGTCGCCGTACGGCCGGTCCTCGCCCGCCCCGATGTCCGCCATGAGTTTCCCCGCCAGCGCGAGATGCGCCGCCGCTTCCCCCACCGTCCACTCCGCGCCCGGCAGCGGTGTGTGCGGGTCGGCCCCCGCCTCCAGCAGCTCGGCGATCCGGTCGGCGGTGGCGACGATGGCATCCTCGGGTGTCATGAACGCGATCGTGTACGGGCTCGGACTTGCTGTCCAGTGCCGTGTCGATCCGGCGTGCAGACCGTGTCGACCGGGCCGACCGTGACGAAGAGCGGGGGGCCGGCTGCTCTCGGCCGGGGGAATGCGGTTGTCCGCGGACCCGCCAACGTCGGAACCCACGGGGGATCACGTCGTAGTCGTAGGCGTGATCCCCGTGGGTTCGTGCTGACGGGGGAGTCGTTCCTCCCTCGCCGTCAGTCGCGGACGGTGGTGGAGCCGGACGGCGACCACGCGGGCGTGTCGATCGGCGAGTAGTGCGTGTCCTTGCCGTCCAGCCGGACCATACGGCGACTGGCGCGCTCCTGGATCACGTCGGCGTCGAGCGGTGTCTCGAACGTGTTGTCCACGACGGTGTATTCGGCGGCGAGGCGTCCCACCGGGGCGATGGCGCCGAAGTCGATCCGGCCGTCCACGTAGAGGTCGTCCCGGACGTAGAAGCGCACCACGTTGCCCCAGACGATGTTGTTGAGTCCGTCGGGCGCCGAGAAGATGTGCTCGACGGTGCACTCGAACGCGACGGGCGCGCCCTTGATGCGCGGCGGGCGAACAGCCTCGGACGGCACCTTCTCCAGCCCGACCGCGTCGAACTCGTCGACGTCGGGCTCGAACTCGAAGGCACTGCGGTTCAGCCCGTTGATCTGCGGCAGGGTGGCCATGTTGGTGACGAACTCACCGGTGTCGCGGATGTTGACGAAGCTATCCTTGAGCGTGGCCCCGTCCGAACGCGGCTGGATCGACAGCGAGATCCGGGGCGGCTTGCGCCCGACGACCGTGAAGAAGGAGATGGGGGCCAGGTTGCCCACGCCCTCGGTGGACAGGGTGCTCACCCACGCGATGGGGCGCGGAATGACGCTGCCGATGAGCAGCTTGTAGGCGGACTTCGCGTCCAGATCGGCCGAGTCGATGATCATGTGGTGTCCCTTGGTGGTGAGTGTGGGGGGAGGGCTGGGGGTCAGCGGCCCTTGAAGGGCAGGACGGGCCGGGGGCGGCCCTCCTTGAGGGCCTTGGCGGCGGAGGCCAGGCCGTCCTTGACGTCCTCGGTCTCGTAGAGGGGGACGGCGAGGTCGAACAGTTGCTGGTCGGCGGACGGGATGCCGCCGGTGGCCCAGGCGCGCAGCAGCGCCTTGTGCACGACGTGGGCCCGGGTGGGGCCCTGGGCGATCTTTTGGGTGAAGGCCTCGGCCTCGGTGCGGAGTTGGTCGTCGGGGACGACGCGGTTGATGACGCCGGCCTCGGCCATGACCGTGGCGGGTACCTGCTCGGAGGTCAGTGCCCATTCGTAGGCGAGGGCCCGGCCGGCCCGTTCGGCCACGCGGTGGATTCCGCCGAGGAGGGTGACGATGCCGAGCGACTGCTCGGGATGGCCGAAGCGGGCGCTCTCGCCGGCGAGGATGATGTCGGCGCGCAGCGCGAGTTCGAACCCGCCGCCGAAGCACAGCCCCTGGACCGCGGCCACGACCGGGAGCCGGAGCTGTTCGAACCGGTTGATCACGCTCAGGATCTGGTCGAAGTCGGCTCGCAGGCTGGTGCGGTCGGCGTCGAGCCAGGGCCGGAAGTCGCCGCCCCAGCTGAAGTCGGGCCCCTCGGCCCGCAGTAGCACGGCGCGGGCCGGGCTGCGCGTGATGGCGTCGACGGCTTCGCTGAGTTCCTGGGTGAACTCGGGTGCGAGGCGGTTCTGCGGCGGGTTGTCGAGGACGATCGTGGCGACATCGCCCTCGAGGGAGTGGGTGAGAACGGGCATGGCGTTTCCTTGGCTCTGGACAGTACGGGCGAGCTCGCGGCCCGTCTGTTTGCTTGTTTGCTGGGCGCGGCGAGGTGGCCTCCGCCGCCGGTGAGCGTCAACCGGCCGGGTTGCAGGGCTTGTCCGCGGGGCGCCGACGCGCGACTGCCTCAGCGAAACCGGGTCAAGAACGGGTCGGAGGCTGACGAGCTCATGAGCGACACCCTTCGTGCGGCTGCGTTGCCTATCCAACTGAAAGGACTGTAAGTCGTTAGCTCCTTTCATTCAAGCGTGGGTGCCGTACTCTGAGACAGTGGCCACATGGCGACGGTCATGTCGGCGCAGCGACGGTGAGTGAAGGGGGCAGGATCATGGCGTGGTCCGCATCCACGCGGTACGAGGTCGACCCGGCCCCCCTCGGGCTGGCGCTGGTGCACGACCTGCTGAACACCATCTCCGCCGGCCGGCCCCGGGCGGCAGACCTTCTGGACGACCTGGCCGACGCGCAGGCATGGGTCGACCAAGCCCTGGACGGCTGGGCGCAGGAGGCCGCGCAAGCCCCGGCGCAGGTGCGGCTCACCGAGCACGATCTTGAGGAACTGCGCGGTCTGCGCGCCGAGTTGAGAGGGCTTCTGACCTCGCTCGACGGTGAGGACTCGCGCGGTGACGTCACCGGCGCGGCGCCTGCCGTTCACGTCGCGGCGGCGGCCCTGCGGATGGACCGCGAGGGGCGGGTCGTCCTGGAGCCGCGCGGACAGGGCTGGCGGTATGTGGCCGCCCTGGTTCTCCTCGAGGTGTTCCAGGCCCAGCGGGCGGACACCTGGCGCCGGCTCAAGATCTGCCGCAACGCCCGTTGTACGACGGCTTTCTTCGACCGCTCCCGCAACAACAGCGGTGTGTGGCACTCCACCAGGACCTGCGGCAACCCGGAGAACCTGCGCGCCCATCGAGCGCGTCAGCGCGTGCGGAGTGCCGAGTCGTAGAGGCCGGCCAGGATTCTGCGGCTTGGTGAAATAATAAAAATCTTTACGCTCCTTGCTGGACTCCAGACGTCAGTTGCCGACGCCGCTTCCGTACTTGCTCAGCGGAAACCGGGCGGTTTACAGTGACGTGCGTGAGGATTGTTGAACGATCCTCACGCCGACTGTCTGTCGCCTGTCCATCGCCTGAATGTCGCGCAGGGCGCGCTTGGACCGAGAAGGGATCGATATGAGCAGGAGCGAGATGAGCGTGCCCCCCTCCGTCCAAGAGGCTGTTCACGCCTGCGCGGTGCGCGCGAGGCAGGGTTCGGCCGCCCTGGCGCGGGCCTCGGACGCGGAGATCGACACCGCGCTGCGGGCCATGGCGGAGCGGCTGCACACGGCACGCGACGTGCTGACGGCGGCGAATCAGGACGACCTGCGATCGGCCGTCTCGAGCGGAATGTCGGCGGCACTGCAGGATCGCCTGCGGCTGACCGGCCCCCGGCTCGAGGACATGGCCGCGGCGTTGCGCACCTTGGCGGACGTGCCGCACGAGCCGCGGGACACGGTCCTCGAGGAGCGTCCCGACGGCCTGGTCCTGCTGGAGCGCCGCCGCCCGGTGGGGGTCATCGGCGCGAACTTCGAGGCCCGTCCGAATGTGACACTCGACGTCGCCTCCCAGTTCCTCAAGTCCCGCAACGGCGGCGTACTGCGCACCGGTTCGGCGGCCCTGCGCTCCTCCCAGGCCCTGGTCACCCACGTGATCACGCCCGCCCTCACCGAGGCGGGACTGAACCCGGACGCCATCCAGTTGGTGCCGAGCGAGGACCGGGCGGCCGCGTACGCGCTGGTGTCGCTCCCCGAGACCGTCCCCCTGGTCATCCTGCGCGGCAGCGGCGACAGCACCCGGGAACTCGGCCGCGAGGCCGCGCGCCACGGTGTGCGCACGCTGGCCCACGCGGACGGCGGCGGAGTGCTGTACGTGGCCCGGGACGCCGACGAGAAGCTGGTGCACGAGCTGGTCACCAGCAGCCTGGACCGGCTGGGTGTCTGCAACCGGCTCAATCTGCTCCTCATCGACCGGGCCGCCCACGACGCACTGCTGCCGGGCATCCTGAAGACCCTGGAAGGCCTGGGCATCGCCGCGTCGCTGCCGCCACATGCCCACGCGCGCGGCTACGAGTGGTCCCTGGACTCCGAGCGCGCGGCCACGGTGACGATCGACGCGGCGGACGGCCCGGCCGAAGCCGCGCGGATCGCCAACGAGGAGACCTCCGGACTGGCCGCCGCCATCGCCACCCACGACCCGGACACCGCGGCCCGGTTCATGGACGCCTACGGCGGCTCGGGCGTCTTCTGGAACTCCACGACCCGCCTCCTCGACGGCTTCAAGCTCCTGCGCCTACCGGAAACCGGCATCAACATCGACCGTGTCCCCGGCCCCCGCGGCCCCGTCACCTACCGCGACCTGTATCTCCGCCAGTACGTCGTGCGACCGGCGGCGTCCCTGCACGGGTGAGCCGACGCCGCATCGACCGCTCGTGTGAGTTCGCGAAGGATGCCCAGCGGTCGAGCCGGCGCCAGATCGCCTCGACGTTGTCCTCCGGGTCTTGTTGATCGGGATCCCGAAGGAGCGCTCTGCGCACCGCTCGCGCAGGCCGTCAGCCACCGGCCCCTCGTTCCCACGTCGGCTGCCGCTGGTCTCAGGCAGGGCGTCGGATGGCCTGTACGGCGGTGTCGTAGAGGTCGAACATGTCGGCCTGTCCGCCCCGGCGTACCCACTCCTCGTTGGCTGCCTGCATGCAGACGATCGCTGCGGCGGCGATCGCGCGGGCCTGCAGGGTGCGCTGGTCGGAGTCGGGCAGTCGCGGCTCGATGTGCGGTGCGAACAGGTCCTGCCAGCGGGCCTGCTTCTCGGCGTGCCCGGCGCGCAGGGAGTCGTTGCCGAAGAGCAGCGTGATGAACTCCAGGCGCCCTTCGGCCGTTATGTCGATCTCCTCCAGCACCTGGAAGGCGGCGCGCAGCGCGGTCCAGGGATCCTCGTCGGCCGGCCGCTCGGCGAGACGTGCGGCGATCAGTTCGCCCTGCTCGTCCAGGCCGCTGAGGGCGAGGTCCTCCTTATTGCGGAAGTAGTTGAACAGGGTGCGCCGGGAGACGCCCGCGGCGGCGGCGACCTCGTCGAGGGTCGTGTTGTCGAAGCCCTTGGCGCCGAACAGCTCGATGGCGGTTTGGGCCAACAGGGAGCGGACCACCGAGCGGGTCTGCTCCCGGATGGGGGCTGGTTTCTGAGTCATGCACCGATGGTACGCGACATCACTCAATGCACCTATTTGCACTCAGTGCAAAACAGTGCGTAGAGTGAACCCATGAGCAAAATCGACTACCACCGCCAGACCGTCATCGTCACCGGCGCCAGTTCCGGCCTCGGTGCCGAATTCGCCCGCCAGCTGGCCCGCCGCGGCGCGAACCTCGTACTCGTGGCCCGCCGGGCGGACCGCCTCGAGAGCCTGGCCGCCGAACTCACCCGCACCCACGGCGTCACGGTGACCGCCGTCGCCCGCGACCTCGGCCGGCCTGACGCCGGCCGCACCCTGCGCGCCGAACTGGAGTCCCGCGGCATCCACGCCACCGGACTGGTCAACAACGCCGGCTTCGGCACCCACGACGCGTTCACCGACGAGGACCCCGACCGTCTGCAGAGCATGATCGCGCTGAACATCAGCGCGTTGGTCGACCTCAGCCGCGCCTACATCACCCCGCTGACCGCCGCCGACACCGGCATCCTGATCAACGTAGCGAGCCTGCTGGGCTTCCAGCCGACCCCGTACATGAGTGCCTACGGCGCCACCAAGGCCTTCGTCCGCAACTTCACCGAAGCGCTGTGGGAGGAGACCCGCGGCACCGGTCTGCGTGTCCTGGCCGTGAACCCCGGCGCCACCCGGACCGAGTTCTACGACGTCGCCGGCAGCACCGCCGACTACGGCACGAAGCGGGCCACCCCCGAGCAGGTCGTGACGATCGCCCTCGACGCCCTCGACCGCCGGTCCGCGCCGCCGTCGGTGGTCACCAACGGCCGGCCGGTCGCTCTCCTCGGCAGGCTCCTGCCGCGCCGCTCGATGGTCCGGCTCATGGGCTGGATGGACCGCCGCCGGCGCCCGCAGCACCTCGTCGCCTCACCGACGGCCCTTTGAACCGCGGCTCCCTCATCAACAGCCCAGGAACCGCCTTCCTCTCACGAGCCCGTAGGGACCGTGGCCGGGTCGAGGTGGGTCCGGAACCACGACAGTGCGGCGTCGCTGGACTCCTCGAAGTGCACCTTGTAGGCGTCGAAGTGCCCGCCGGGCAGCAGTACCAGTTCCTTCGGCGCCAACGCCCGCTCGAAAGCGGTCAGTTGGATGTCGGTCGGGATCACCGTCTCGCCGGTCTCCACGATCATCATGAGCGGCTTGGGCGAGATCCGGTTGATCCATACGCCCGGCTCGTACAGCCGAGCGGCCCGGCTGGAACGCGTCGTCACCGTGTTGTGCTCGCGGCCCGGCGGAACCAGGTCACGGTAGAAGCGCACCGCGTCCGGGCTGTTGTACAGGGCCGGGTCGGTGGGATCGTCGCCGATGGAGGTCTGGTACGGCAGGTCACCGCCGGCGGCCAGGGCGCGTTCGGCGTCGGCCTGGGCGAGCTCGAAAGCGGCGACGCGCTCCGGCGGGACCTTGCGCTGCCACTGCTCGAAGCCGCTGATGGTGGGCACCTGCGACACCACGGCCTTGATCCGTACGTCGGTCGCGCCGAGCACGATCGCGTGGCCGCCCGCGAAGCTCGAACCCCATACGCCGATGCGCTCCGCGTCGACCTCCGGCCGGGCCTCCAGGAAGCTGATCGCGCGGCGCCAGTCCGCGATCTGACGCCACGGGTCGACGTCATTGCGGGGCTCGCCGTCGCTCGCGCCGAACGTGCGGTGATCGTGGATGAGGACCACGAAGCCGGCGTCGGCGAACTTGCGTGCGTACGGGTCGAGGCCCATCTCCCGGTTGGCGCCGAATCCGTGCGCCATCGTGATCGCGGGGCGCGGGCCCTCGGCGTCCGGCAGGTAGAGCCAGCCGCGCAGGGTCACGCCCCCGTCCGCCGTGAACTCCACGTCGATGCGTTCCGTCATGGTCACTTGCCTTCCGTGAAGTCGAAGTACTCGGCGGGGACGAGGCCGGCCTCGACGAGGGGGCCACCGATCTTCGCGTTGATCTGCACCACGGCGCCGATGGGCCGGTGGTGGATGGCGATCTCCGTGATGAGCCCCTCGTCATCACGCGTGAGGATCGTGATCCCCTTCATCGGGAAGCCACCGAACGCGGCGGCCTCCCACTCCAGATACGTCCGCGGACCGTCCTGCGCCTTTCGGACGAACTCGAGCCGTTCGTACACGGAGCTCACCGCGGTCATGAGAGCCTCGACGTGCTCCTTGCGCTCGACCGGCTTGGCGAGCGCGCTCGCCTCCATCCGCACGTTCGGCGAGAGCGCCGCCGCGAAGGACTCCTGGGTGCGCTGCTCGAACGCGGCCGTCCAGGCCTTGGCCGGGCGGCCGTCGGTGACGTACGACGCGCTCTCCTCGACGACCGCGGTGATGACGGCGGCGACCGCGGCCGGGTTCTCGGCGTGCGCCCAGTGACCTGCGCCGGAAATCAGATGCGTGGCGGCGCCGGGGAAGCGGGGCGTGACGTACGCGGAGACGATCTCGTCCGTGACGAAGGGGTCGTTCTCGCCCCGCAGGACGGTGACGCTCCCGGGGAACTTGCTGGGCTGCTGTCCGTCCGGGTGGCCGTCGTTCCAGGCCGTCGCCGTGTCGGCGATCGTCGACGGGTCGACGTGCAGGGCCACTTGGGCGAGCCGGTCGTTCTCCTCGGCCGGGAAGGCGGTGGCGAGCGAGGCGCGGAAGGCGCGCTGCGCGTCGAGTGAGAGATCCGGTGCCTGGAAGGCGGCGAGCTGCTCCGGAGGCAGGTGGGTGCCCGCCAGCGGAATCGGGTTGACCAGCACGAGGGAGCGCACCTGCCCGGCCAGGCGGGTGGCGACGAGCTCGGCGATCTGGCTTCCCATGCTGTGGCCGACGAGCACGACGGGACCCTCCGTCGCGCGTACGAGGCTCTCCAGGTCGTCGGCCCAGCGGGCGAGCGTGAACGGCCCCTGGTCCGAGGCGCGCCCACCCATGCCGGCGAGCTCGAACGCGATCGACGGGATCGACTGCTCGTCGAGGGCGGCTCGGACGCTGTTCCAGATGGGGCCGTCGTCCAGATATCCGTGGACGAGCACCGCGGTCGGCGCCTGCGTCGCTGGGCTGTTCATCTCATGTCTCCTTTGACGATCGCTCTCTTGCGGCGACGAAACCGGAGCCGGTGGCTCTCGGGATTCTCGGCCGGCGCGAGCAGTATGACGTAAGCATGGGGTCTATGCTTATGTCAATGTCATCGCGCCGCGTGACCATCCGAGAATCCGAGGAGTCCACTTATGACGTCGAACGCCTTGACCTACGCCGTGCACATCGCGGACGGCATGCCGACCACCAACGCGGACGTGCCGCCCGATCAGAGCGAGCGTGCCTGGTCGCCGACGTCGAGCATCCTCATCTCGAACGGGGGAGAGGCGCTGCTGGTGGATCCGCTGTTCACGACCGCGCAGTCCGAGGGCCTGCTGCGCTGGCTCGGTGAGCGTGACGCCCCGGTGACGAGCGTGTACGTCACGCACGGCCACGGGGACCACTGGTTCGGTCTCGGAGCCGTTCTGGAGCAGTACCCGGGTGCTCGCGCCTTCGCGTTGCCCGAGGTCGTCGAGGACATGGCGTACCAGTCCTCGCCCGAGGTCCTCAAGGCGGTCTGGCGGGCCTGGTTCCCCGAGCAGATCCCCGAGCGACTCGTACTCGCCGAACCGCTCGAAGGTGAGGTCCTGACCGTGGGCGGCGCGGAGGTCCGCCCGGTCCGCCTGGGGCACACCGACAGCGACAACACCACCTGCCTGCACGTGCCCGACCTGGGCCTGATCGTCGCCGGCGACGTGATCTACAACAACGTGCACCTCATGCTCGCGGCCTCGGACGCGGACGGGCGGGACGAGTGGCTGAGGGCTCTCGACACGGTCGAGGCGCTGGCGCCGACCGCGATCGTCGCGGGCCACAAGGATCCGGCCGCCGACGACGATCCGCGTCACATCGAGGAGACCCGTCGCTACATCCTCGATTTCAACACCGGGGTGCGCCGCACGGGCAGCACCCTCGAGCTCTACGCCTACATGCTGGAGCGCCACCCGTCGCGCATCAATCCCGGTGCGCTGTGGGGCTCCTGCCGGGCGGCGAAGGGCTGAGCAGACGGCCCGTCGGTCGGGTGGCCTGCGGCGCCCTAGGCGCGCGTGGCCGCCCGACGGGCCCGCGAGGCCCGCAGGTTCACGGCGTTGCCGCAGATGCGTACGTCGTGCCAGACGCCGTTGTTGGGGTTCGTGCCGTCGTAGAACGCGACCGAGCAGACCTGGTTGCGGCACATCTTCAGGCGACGCCAGGTACCCGTCAGCTGCGCGTTCGTGATCTCGTTGAGCACGGCCGCGACGACCCACCCGACGTCCTTGCCGCGCGGCGCCACCGAGAAGACGCCGTCGGCGTCGATCCGCACCTCCAGCGCGCCGCTCACCCCCTTCGGCGCGGACCGCACCGGAGTGTCGCGCACCGCGCCCGACACCGTCATCTGCAGCGACGCGCGCAGCTGTTGGAGCCGGGCCAGCCCCGCCTCGTCGACCTCGATCGTCGGCGCCTCCACCTCGGTGCGCCGACTCCATTCGGCCAGCGCGCCGGCGAGCCACGACGTCGCGGCCTCCGGTGTCGAGAGCAGGTCCTCGAGCGCGGGCTTGCCGGCGGGGCGGGTGTTCAAGACCTCCTGCACGAGGACGAGCGGCCCGGCGGCGATGCGGTCGGTGTAGCGTTCGCTCGCGAGTTCAGACATAGGCATAGCTTATTAGCTCCAGTCTCCATTCGCGAGGAGAGCGAGATCACCACCGAGGAGACCCTAGCTGGCGGCCGAACCGCGACATCGGTGGCCCGGCACCTCCCGCGCCGGGCCACCGATGTCGACGCCACGTGTCCGCCGGCGTGTGTCAGCGCACCGTGGCCAGCGTGAGGGTGAAGCCGGCGTCAGGGTCGGACCAGAGCTGCCGTGGCCGCAGGCCTGCCTCGGCCATCTCCGCGTGGAGCCCGTCCGTCGTGAACTTGGCGCTGCGTTCGGTGATCCATTCCTCTCCGTGCGCGAAATGCACCGGCAGGTCGAGTTCCCGGATCTTGACGAGCTGTGCGACCCGGCTGCGGAGCCTCATCTCGATGTGACTTTCCGTGCTGTTCCACACCGCCACGTGGTCGAAGGCATCGGGGTCGAAGTCCGCGTTCAGTTCGTGGTTCAGCACGTGCAGCAGGTTCTTGTTGAACGCGGCTTATGCGGGCGTGGACATGTCCGGATGTCAGCCGTAGAACCTGAGCGGCGCGTCGGGACGTTTCGTCGGAGGTAGCCCTCACTCGCGTCTTCCTCGCCTCTTCCCTCGTCAGGCGTGCGATCTTTGATCATCTCCATGACGTGGCTCGTCGGTGGCCAGTCGGGCGGTCGGTTCTCGGCAATCGTCGGTTCACCTCCGACCGGCAAGCCCGTTCTAGGTGACACGCGGCCAGCGGTGGACCGAGAAGAAGGCTCTGTATGACCTCGCCCTTGAGGTCCGCGATGAGATTGGTGCTGGACCGCACGTCTGGCTCGACCTTCAGCGGCTGACGGCTGCGTACGGCCTCCCAGCGTATGCGTTGCGTGACCTCGTCGATAGTGGATGCCCGACCGAGGCATTGGTCTGTTTCACCTCGCAACGCCATGAGGCGCGGTCAGCCGCGTTGGTGCCGGTTGGGACGGCGCGCGGCTCATCGTGGAGACCTCCGCGCACACTTCAGACGGTGCAATCTCGTGCACGAGTTGTGACACCTTCTCGTGGAGCGTGAATTCGAAGGCATCCTGTTCGCTGAGGGTGAGTGCCGCGACGTCGGTCCGGAGCTGGTGCTCCAGGAGAAGCAGGACAGGGCTCTGCGGCAACTACTCATTCCCATGACGGCGGCGATCGGCGCAGCTTCGTGGCACACGACCGATGAATAGATGGCCGAATACCTCGACGTCACCTCACCATTCGCGGCCTGGCGCATGAACGCTTCAAGCGCCGAGAAAATCGCCTAACGGACGATTCAGCAGCGGACGATGGGGATTGGACGTTAGTCCACCAGGTCCCTGCTTCACCGTTGACAGCGAGGATGATGCCCCGACGCCTTTCTCGCTATATCACCGTTGATCCGCGTGAGTTGTCGAAGTCCTTCGGTCACCGGCGGGCCGCGCCCGACCCATTCTTGCTGGGTTCTGCCAAAGTCCAGTGTAGATCTCCCGACGCCGAGTGGACACTCCACGAGCCGATTTGCCCTGCGACCGCCAATCGGTCAAGTGCATTCACGAACTCCGTTGTGGCCAGCCCGCACTCCCGTGCCAGGCGATCCACTTCGGCTATTCCGCGGATGTTCTCCGGGGTCGTATGAGCCGTGAGGCACATGGTGATCAGACGAGGAAGCGGGGCGCAGCCCCTACGGACGCGGCAGGCGGCGCGCATCGCCCAGTCTGCGGCGACGAGCCGGTCAGGGCGGGCTGGGCACTGGGCGAAGAGCCCGACGTCGAGGAGTTGGACAACAGCGCCTGCATCGGCGCACGACGCGGGCGGGGTTGTGTAGAGCCAGCGTGCCTGGTGGAGCTCCCGCCAAGAATCCCTGGCAGGTTCCAGGCAAAGGCTGCGCAAGACTCCGAGCGGCAAGCGTACTTGCGCTGAGTCGTTCATACGCAAAGCGCATTGCAGGGCGATCAGACGGGCGGCGGCTCCGGTCTCGGCCGGCAGGGCAGAGGAGAGGTAGCTGAGCATCTCCCGGACCCGGGTTTGCGCGTCCGGGCCTCTGGGGCTGCGGCGCTTTCGATAGACGCCCACATGCGCTGATGGTGCTGCCGGTGCGTTGATCAATGTGTCCGGAACGACGGCCGCTTGAGACGTGGCGGCGGCACAGGCCGTGCACATGTCAGCAAGGCGCCAGAGTCGTCCGCCTCGCTCGCGTGCTACCACGAGCCGGATGGGTCCACCACAGCCTCGATGGCGCGGGTGCCAATTGCAGCCGCGTTCGTGGCACTGGCAGGTCCGAAGGTGCGTGGGGAGGAGATCGCGTCGAGCGTGTCCTGCGAGGTGGGCCAGGAGCTCCGACCGAGCGGAAGTGCCGCCGAGGAGTCGCCCACTGTGGGAGCACTGCTGGCATACGAGGATCGGTCCGCCGGGCTCCGGGCGCAGTTCCACGGTCCAGGCGCGTCGGACGCCGGGTCGTGCCGTGCAAAGCCTCATAGGGGGCGTGTTCCTCCCGTCGTATCTGCGCCGGACCCGCAGAGGAGTGGGGTGGCCCGCCCACGGTAGTGCAGACCTCTGCCCTCCCTCCGCTACCTCTATCAGCGAAAATAGGGCAGAGGTCTGCACTGACAGGGCAGGAGTCTGCACCGTCGGATTGTCGGGTGACGATCTTCCCGCCCGACCCCGATTTCGAGGCGCTGCGTCTGGAGCTTGCGCGGCTGCGGGCGGCGCAGGGCTGGAGCTATGACGAACTCGCTGCTCGAAGCGGCCTGGCCAGAAGGACCCTCATTGAGATTGAGCAGGGACGAACCCTGGGCACGCTCAAGACCTGGCATGCACTCGCCCATGCGCTGAACACGCCGCTGGACGAACTCTTCGGAACGCTGTGTGAGGGGCACGAGCCTCCGGGGTCGACCGACGCTGACCTCTGACTGGGAGGGCCTGCGCCAATCACCCGGACCGGCGACACGACGCGAACCTCTGTTCGGCGTCTCGCATGTGTGTTTCACGAGATGGGGCTGTTCGAGCTACCTTCCGGCCTCGACGCCACCGATGCGGCGTGTTGACTGGCACCTTCACGCGCATGCGTTGTTCATCCACACCGTGGCACCGGGACGGCAGTCCCGCTGTCTCTCACTTCCGACGCTCACTGCGTGTCGAGCACGACAGTCCCAGTCGGCTCCTGCGCTGCGCTCAGCGAGATCGCTGCCGAGAGTGCGGCAACCCGGTCGAGTGGTACGAGCGCAGCTTTGCGCGGCCCGTTTGCCTGCATCCTCGGGAGGTGTCCGCGGTGAAGGTGCCCTCAGCCCACCGCTGGCACGTCAGCTCCGGTGTCGCGCATCCGGCTGGCGACGGCAGTGCGTGGTGTCGCCTGGCGCATGCCCATGTCTGTCCCGCTCGTGAAGCTCTGCCCGAAACATCCGAGTTGGATGGGCTACGGCGCGTGCTGGCTCTGAACACGCGCCGTTTGATCAACAGCGGTGCGTTCACCCCCGGCGCCCCTCCGAGTCGACCAACGGCGCAACCGGCCGCCTGTCGACCCGCCAGGCCCGTCGTGCAGCTCCTGTACGTCCGCTACCTTGCTGCGCACCCAGTGGACGAAATCCAGTGCGTGGCACAGACACGGCGCCGCGACCGTTGTACGCAGAGGCTCCTCCCCCCGGGGGAAACCCCGGTGGGCGTCTGGACGCTGGTACCAGCGACGGCCGGAAGGGGGCAACTTGCTTTGCCCTGCGAGGTCATGGCCCTATATGACCTCTCGGCCCTGCCCTACGCCGAGCAACTGCGCTGGCGCATGCAGCGCTGTTCCGCTCACGCCGCAATTCCGTCCGCAGCGGACCTCGCGTTGGCTGACTGGGAACCCTTCGACCCCATGCTCCATCACGCGCACATCCACAACCGCCTGCCCGATCACGTCCGTCATCCGCGCCGGACCCATCACAAGCACGGAACGGGCATGCCGTGACGTCGCGCCACGCCATTGAAATCCTGCTGACCCGGCCGGCCACAGACGGTGAGCTCGATCGAGCGCGTCGTACGGTGCCGCTTGCAGCGAACAGGGACCGCACCCGGCTGATGGCCGTCCACCCGGCCAAGACGCCCAGCCGCGCGCTGCAATCACTGCGCAGACGACTGCACCACCTTCTGCCCATCGACGTCCTGACCACCCACTACCCCGACCAGCACGGGCAGGTCGTCCTCAACCTCGAGCTCAGCCGTACCGCGCGAGCGGTGATCACCGGGCCGCGACCGCCAGCGGACAGCGGCCCGGAGACTTCGTCGGCCGGAGTGTGACCGCAGCCCTCGATCGGAACGAGAGGGAACGCTCTTGGCAACTGACGGCGCAACTCGAAGGCCTACTGGCTCGCCACTCATCCGAGGATCTACTGGCTTGCACAGCCCGAATCCTGCTTTGCCGTCGTAGATCGGCCGCATCTGGCTCATACGCAGCTGACCGCGATCGGCGAGGCCACACGAACCCCTAGTCCCTTCCTCCGTGGAGGCCACGTTGCACACGCCCACCGACGAACAGGCTCACGCCGTCAAAGCCTTCCAAGATGGCCATCACCTGGTGCTACAGGCCGGCGCCGGCACTGGAAAGACCAGCACGCTGAGCCTGCTCGCCTCCAGCACCAAACGCCGAGGGCGCTACCTCGCCTTCAACAAGGACATCGCACACGACGCCTCAGTACGCTTCCCGCGATCCGTGATGTGCAAGACCGCCCATGCCACTGCTTACGCCGCGCTCGGCCATCGCTTTGCCCGCCGCCTCAACAGCCCCCGGCAGCCTGCATGGAAAACCGGCCAGGCCCTCGGCATCACCCGCTCCGTCCGCATCGGGGATCACAACATCACCCAGCGGACGCTTTCACACGCCGTCGTGCGTACCGTTACGCGCTTCTGCTACTCCGCCGACCGCGTCCCGGCCTGTCATCATGTACCACGCTTGCGCGGCCTGGGTGCGCCCGGTGAGCACGCCCAAGTGGCAGACCTGGTCGTGCCGTTCGCCGTGAAAGCCTGGGCAGACCTGCAGAACCACGAGCAGGGCGTGGTCCGCTTCGAGCACGACCACTATCTGAAGATGTGGGCTCTGACCGCACCGAAGATCGAAGCGGACTTCCTCTTCCTTGACGAGGCCCAGGACACCAATCCCGTCCTGGGACAGGTCTTCGCCGCCCAGCGTGACCACGCCCAGCTGGTCATGGTCGGTGACTCCGCCCAAGCCATCTATGGCTGGCGCGGCGCCTGCGACGTGATGAGCCGCTTCGACGCGGCGCAGCTGACCCTGACACGCTCCTTCCGCTTCGGCCCCGGGATCGCCGACCAGGCCAACCGGTGGCTCGCCCTTGCCGACGCTCCCATCCGGCTGACGGGCACGGACACCATCCCCGCCGAAATCGGCGACGTCCGCAGCCCGGACGCAGTGTTGTGCCGCACCAACATCGGCGCCATGGCGGAAGTCATGCGTTTGCTCGCCGACGGTAGGCGCGTCGCCCTCACCCGGGGAGGGCAACAGTTGGCTGCGCTGGCCATCGCAGCCCGCGATCTGAAGGACGGCCGCAGTACGAACCACCCGGAGCTGGTGCTGTTCGCCACCTGGGGCGAACTGCAGGACTACGCGGCCTTCGACCCGGCTGGCCGTGACCTCCAGCCCTTCGTCGATCTCGTCGACACCCACGGTCCTGACGCAATCCTCACTGCTGTTGAGGATCTTACAGACGAGACGACCGCCGACGTCACCGTCTCCACCGCCCACAAGGCCAAGGGGCGCGAATGGCACGCCGTGAAGATTGCAGAAGACTTCCCGGAGCCGAAGGACACGGACCAGCGTGACAACGAAGGCCGCCCGATCCCGGGACCTGTGACCGCCACCGACGCCCGCCTCGCCTACGTCGCCGTCACCCGCGCCCGTAGCCGACTCGACCTCGGCGGACTGGCATGGATCGAAAACCGCTCATCCGTTTCGGAGTGAGGACAAGGACCAGAACGTGCTTCGTCTGCGGGTGGTACACGGCTGGGGTGTAGTTTGCCCAGCGAAAACAGCTCCGATGGCCGCAAGCTGCGGACGGCTGGTCCGGGTATGGTCGGATCTTGGTTCGAAGTGTTGGTGGTGATGAGCGCTGCTCGCATGTTGCGCCTGTACGACGATGACGGCCTCGGCACTGCTTCGAGAGGCGACGACGGGCCGCAGAAGACTGTCCTGACCGGGCTGAACCAAGGCTGGATTCAGTGCTGGCGGAGGCCAGCGGCGTTTCTTCGGCCCGGCTCTACAACGGTGACGCTGTTCTCGCAGGGCCGCGACGACGCGTTGAGAATTGGTTCCGTGGGGGCGCGGTTGCCCGAGACGGCGCGGCGGTGGGTTGATCAGGGCCTCCCGATCCTGTGATGCCCCCGGGTCATGGTCGCAGAAGGGGCGGCTCCGGCGCACGATGTCTGTGATTGCGCTTCCGCTGCTTTTCGCCATTCGTCGGCAGAGCTCCGCTTGTCGTGACCGGGGCTGTTTCCACAGGTGAGAGACGCACGGTCACGCGCCGCGTTAGGGCTGGCGGAAAAGGGCCATGGTGAACCGCTTGGGAGCTGAGAAGTGCGTCCGCCCAGCTGAGCTGCCTCAGGCTCGCTGCCCCGTGATCGGCCTGACGGTGTGGGCCCTCCTGGCCGGATGGCGACTCGACCAGGGCGTCGCGCCGTGATGACCCATCAGTTGCTGTCAGTGCCCGCTGCTACACCCTTTTGTTGGGATGAGCCGCGTTCCGCGGCCCACCGACGGGAGGGGGAAACATGTCGAAGGTGCCGGACGGGTTCCACCGGGTACGCGGACACATCCGCCGCAATCCGAAGCCCAGGAGCGCCAAGCGCATGAGCGGTTGGATGATTGCCGGCTTACTGGCCGGCGTGTGGCTGTGGGGGCAGCTGTTCGGGTTCAGTCAGTCCACCGCCACCACACCACCAGCGGACCCGAAGCCGGCTGCCAGCGCGACGGTCGACCACTGATGGGACGGATACGTCTGCGGCGCCCTCGCGGTGCCGCAGAACTGGTCGCAGCGGGTGTGGTCGCTCTGGCCGTGCTCGTCCTGGTGGCGCGGACGGTGGTCACGGCGGTCGGCGCACTGAAGGCGGCCTGGCCTGCCCTGCTGGCTCTCGCCCTTCTCACGGGAGCCGTCGCGGCGTGGCGGGTCAGGCAGGCGACCACGATGCGGCGTCAGGGGAAGGAGCGGCTGGCCACTCTGCGGATCACGCTCGCGGAGTTCGACGCCATGGACGACCGTCGCTTCGAGTACGCCCTGCGGGATCTGCTGGTCCGCGACGGCTGGCAGGCCCGCAGAGTGGGTGGCGGCGGCGACCAGGCCGCAGACGTCATCGGTGACCACTCGCAGCGCGGTCGGATCGTGGTGCAGGCCAAGCACACCCGCGTCGGCGGAAAGGTGGGCTCATCGGTGATGTACGCCGTGAAGGGGACGGCCGGGCCTGTCCACAAAGCCGATCACGCTGTCGTCGTCACTAACGGGGCCTTCACCCGGGATGCTATGGCGTGGGGTGACCGGCATGGCGTCCACTGGATCGACCGGGAGAGGCTACGGCGCTGGGCTGAGAACGGTGCCGCTCTGCATGACCTCCTCGGATTGTCCGCGCGCTCCCGCCCGAGCCGGTTCAGGCGTGCGGCCTGACTGGCAAAGATCGTGATTGCTGCCCAAGACGTCTGGGGGGTGTGGTGTTCGACGAGGACGGGTCACTCGACCCGCTGCTGAAGTACCTGCTGTATGCGGTCATCACGCTGGCCGTCGGCAAGATGCTCTGGAAGTGGCTCACCGAGGACGTCGGCCAGTGGATCACCGTAGATGTGTGGGGACTGATAGCCGATCATCCGTGGCGGACCGGGCTCATCGTCGCCGGCGGAATTCCCGTGCTGCTCCTGCTCGTCAGAATCCTGTCGTTCCTGTTCGGCGCCAACGCCTACGTCGACGCGGACGACATATTCGTCGCTCCGTCCGGCGATGCAATCGAAGCGGACGTGCTGACCTTCAAGATGAAGCAGCTCTCGTCGATGAGTGCGACGGGCTTCGAGCAGGCGTGCACCGATCTCCTGGCCCGTGACGGATTCCGGCATCCCAGGCGGGTCGGCGGTGCCGGTGACCTCGGCGTAGACATCACTGCCCGTGATGACGAAGACCGCCTCCTAATCGTGCAGTGCAAGCAGTATCAGAGCCCAGTCGGGTCAGGCCATATACAGAAGTTCAACGGGACAGCCCGCCCGCACCACGGAGCCGACCTCCCGATCATGATTGCGCTCAACGGCTTCACACAGCCGGCGATCGACTTCGCCCAGCATCACCAGCTCATCCTCATGGGCCGCCCGGAATTGAAACGATGGGCCCACGGCGAGCACCTCTACGACGTCCTCGGCATCCAAAGCACGACACAGTGAACGCCAGCGCACACTGCAATTTCCCTCGCTCTTCCCACGACTCGACGCACAGATGCGAGCGAACAGTCCCCAACCGGTCGGCATGGTGGAGGCAACCGGTTCTGGCAGCGAGAATGGATCGCCCTGGAAGGCCCAGTTCGTGGTAACTACCCACTCGGCGCATGTAGCGAATCGGACGCACTTCTCGAACATCAGGTACTTCCGCAAAGAGGAAGAGGCTGCCGAGCCCGGAGACGAGCCGAGGCCGGCCTGTACAGCCGTCAAGGACCTTTCCCATGTTTCGCGCGATGAGAAATTCCTGCTGAAGCACCTGACCCTCACCCGGGCCGAGGGCTCATCGATCACGATGCGTGCTGGGGATGCCAAGGTCCACGGCCGTTTGCTGCGCGTAGCCCCGATCGAGCTGGCGGAGCTTGTCCTCGGCACTAGCCAGGCTGACCTGGAGACCTTCGACCTCGCCGAGCCAGCCTTCTGTCTCGGCTTCGGAGATTCGGGCGATGAGGTTGTCGCGGATCTCGGCAAGCCGTGCCCATTGGGCCGGGTCAGGCCGGAAGAGGGAGCATCTGACGCACGTGATCGGCGTATGCGGCGATGCCGGAGCCGATGCGTCTGGGCCGGCCCGATGGGCTGCGCCTTCGCATGCAGCGCCCGTGGCGCGAGCCGTTGGTCATGCAGGACGGGCGGTTCGTGGGTGCCGCGACTGTCCCGATGCCCTCGATGCTGCTCCGGGTGTCTGCGCCCAGTCGGTGAGGGCCTGGCCCGCAGCATCTCGATCGTCGCCGCTGATAACAAGGTCAGCGAGGTGCAGGTGCGTGCCTGTGCTTCGCCGACCTCGACGCTGGGGTCAGTCGGCTGTTGGCGGTGTCTTCGGTGCGCTCAGCAGGGCGTCGATCGCTGTGGCGGTAACGACCGCACTTGCTGCTGAACCGTTGGGTCAGCCCTGTCGGATCATCGCGGAGGGTCCGGGAAACGGCCCAGAGGCGGCGCGGCGGATACGGGCGCGCCGAGGCCTCGTGACAGGGCGCGGGCTGTGGCCCGCAGAGCGGGAGAGATGAACCGTGGCTCTGTGTGGCCCGCCGGTACGACAACCGAGAGTGCCGCGACGACGTCTCCGTCCGCGCCTCGCACCGGCACTGCGGCAGCGAGCAGCGGGCGAGGTTCCTGTCGGTTGACGACGGCGATTCCGTTGCGACGCACCTCGGCGAGGGCGCGGCGCAACGCGGCGGGGGAGAGCGGCACGCCTTCCGGTTCGTGGACCAGTGGCTGGGCGAGGTAGCGCTCCTGGAAGTCCGGGTCGGCGTGGGCAAGGAGAACGAGACCGACCCCGGTGGAATGCAGCGGCAGGCGGCCGCCCACGCGGTACAGCACGTCGACGGCCTCACGCGCTGACAACCGTTCGACCAGGAGAGCTTCCATACCGTCCAGGACCGCGAACAGCACGTGCTGGTGCGTCGCCTCGTACAGGTCCTCCATGAACGGGAGCGCCACCGTGCGCAGTCCGTGGGCGCGCGGGGCGAGCGAGGCTACTTCCCACAGGCGCAGACCGACCACGAAACGGCCGTCGGCGTCCCGTTCCAGAGCTCCCCAGTGGAGCAGGCGCCGGGCGAGCCGGAGGGTCGTACTGGGCGGGGTGTCCGTGGCCCGGCTCAGTTCGGCGAGAGTCATGGCGCGGCGACTCTCGTTGAAGGCCGTGAGCAGAGCGAACGCCCGGTCGATCACCGGATCACCCTGGGCCGGCCGGCGGCCCCGAGAGACGCTGGGCGGGTTCGTCATTCCTGCAGTCTCACCCTCCGGGCCGCTTCTCGTACATTGCGGCAAGGTTTCGATCGCATGCCATTCAATGGAATTGCCGCTGGTGCCGATCTGGTCGATCTCCCACTCTTACCCCACACGTCGACGAGACGCCTCTCAGGTTCCGAGTCGAGCCGATTCCGAGGAGACCCATGACTGCGGAGTTCACACACAGCGGTGCGGAGCAGTTCTCCCTTCCGGGCAAGCCTGTGCCCTTCTTCCTGGAGGCAGGTGAGGGGGAGCGGGCGCACCTGTTCGACTCGCTGATCACCGTGCTGCTCAGCAAGGACGAGACCGACGGACAGTTCGGACTGTTCACCTACTCCGCTCCCAAGGGCGACGCGATCCCCACGCATGCGCACGCCGATGTCCACGAGACGTTCTTCATGCTCTCCGGGCGGGCTCGCGTGTGGGTCCAGGACGCGCAAGGTGAGCACCACGAGAAGCTGCTGGGGACCGGCGACTTCGGCTACGTCCCGGCGGGCTGCCTGCACACCTTCCGTGTGGAGGCCGACGACACCCGGATGATCGGCGTGTCCAGCGGCGGTTTCGAGCGCTTCTTCTCCGCGTCCGGCACCCGTACGGACTCCCTGGAACCGCCCCGGCCGCCGTACATCCCCTCGCCGGAACAGATCGGCCGCGCGGCGCGCGAGTACGGCAACGACTTCCGGTTCGACCTGCGTCCCTTGGACGGCTGACATGGCCGGGCGCGCCACGCCGCTCCCCACAGCGGAAGTCACACCGGCGGGCACCCGGCTGCTGCGAGGGGTCGAGTATGCGACACCGGACGGTTTCCGCCCGCTCCTGCTCGATCTCCACCTCCCCACCGCGCACCCTGCCGGGGGCCCCGTGCCGGTCGTTGTCTTCCTGCACGGTGGCGGCTGGCGGACCGGGAGTCGCGCTCGGTTCGGGCCGGCCTTCGAGGCGTGGGAGGTCAGTCCGTTCGACCTGCTCGCGGCGGCCGGCTTCGCGGTCGCCTCGATCGACTACCGGCTCAGCGCGGAGGCCGTCTTCCCCGCTCAACTGCACGACGGCAAGGCCGCCTTGCGCTGGGTACGAGGGCACGCCGAGGCGCTGGGGCTCGATGCCGAACGGGTCGTGCTGTGGGGCGAGTCGGCGGGCGGCCACCTCGCCGCACTGCTCGGACTGACTGCCTGCCGACCGGAGCTGGAAACCGACCCCGTGGTGGCTGGTCCGTACGCCGACGTGGTCGGTGTCGTGGACTGGTACGGGCCGGCCGACCTGCGGACCATGCAGAGCCAGTCCCGCCCCGACGCCGTGACCGTGCCCGACGCGGCGGATTCCCGGGAGGCCCAGCTGATCGGTGCGCCCGTCCCCGACGCGCCCCGGCTTGCTGCGGAGGCGAGCCCGGTCACCTACGCCTGCGCCGGCGCTCCGCCCTTCCTGCTCGCCCACGGAACGGCCGACCGGTTCGTCCCGAGCGCCCAGAGTGAACAGTTCGCCCACGCGCTGCGGGCCTCCGGCAGCGAGGTGACCTTGCGGCTCATCGACTCCGCGGACCATCTGTGGGCCGGTCTGCCCGATCCGCGGACCGTCTTCGACGAGGCCCTGGACTTCGCCCTGCGCGTCTGCGCCCCGATCGCGGCACACACCCCCCGCCGGCCCCCCGCCGTGCGCGCCTTCTGACTCCACCCCCCCGTCCCCACCCCCCCGTCCCCGCCCCCCGTCCCCGCCCGCCGGCATCGCCCCGCCCAGGCCGTAGGCAAAGGAGCCTCACGCAATGAATCGTTTCAAGCGCAGTCCGGCAAGAAGCACCATCCTCTTGGCAACCGCCGTCGCCCTCACCCTCACCGGAGTCACTGCCTGCAGCTCGTCCTCCGCGAGCGGTTCCTCGGCGTCCGCGTCGGACACCCTCACGGTCGGCATGGACGGCGACTCGGCCGCGAACGGTTACGACCCCGCGAAGTACACGGAGATGCGGCAGTTCTTCGAGAGCGTGTATGACTCGCTCTTCGTCAAGACCGCCGACGGCGGCGTGAAGCCGAGCCTGGCCACCAAGTTCGCGTACAACAAGGACAAGACGCAGCTGACCCTCACGCTGCGCAAGGGGGTGACGTTCGCGGACGGCAGCAAGCTCACCGCCGCCGTGGTCAAGAAGAACCTCGACCGACGCAATGACGCCGCCTTGGTCGCGTACGCGAACATGGCCAAGGGCGGACAGGCCGAGATCAAGCAGGTCACCGCACCGGACGACCAGACCGTCGTCCTCACCTTCGTCAAGGCCCAGCCGACCTTCCAGGAGCAGCTCGCCTCCGACGCCGGAATGATCGTCAGCGCCAAGGGACTCGCCGACAGCAAGGAGCTCGGCACCGCCCCCTACGGCTCGGGCCCGTACACCCTCGACAAGTCGGGATCGGTCAAGGGCAACAAGTACACGATGGTGCGCAGGAAGGGTTACTGGAACTCCGCGGCCTTCGCCTACGACACCGTCGTCTACCGCGCCCTGCCGGACCCGCAGGCCAGAGCCAACGCCCTGGTCTCCGGTCAGGTGGACGTCGCCGCGGTCGCCGGATCGACCTCCTCGTTCGTCAAGTCGCGCGGCACGGGGCTGTCCTCCCTGGGCGGCACGGTGGTGACCCTGCCGGTCTTCGACAAGAAGGGCACGGTCTCCAAGCCGTTCGGCGACGAGAGGGTACGCCAGGCCATCCAGGTCGCGGTCAACCGCCAGGACCTGGTGAGTGGTCTCCACAAGGGAGACAAGCCGACCTCCAACGCCTTCCCGTCCTCCTTCGACGGCTACGACGCCTCGCTCAACACCACCTGGGGCTACAACCCGGACAAGGCCAAGAAGCTGCTCGCCGAGGCCGGATACGCCAAGGGCTTCTCCTTCACGGTGATCACCAGCCAGGCCAATCAGACCGACCTGGAAGCGATCCAGAAGCAGCTCAAGGCAGTCGGGATCGACATGAAGCTCAAGGCCGCCGCTTCCACCGAAGAGGCATTCGCTGCCGTGAACACCACCCCGCTCGGCTACCTCGCGTTCAACTGGCCGGAACCGGTGGTAGCCATGCAGGCCGTCGTCCTCGGCGGGTTCCTGAACACCCAGAAGGCGACCGACAAGCAGCTCACGGAGTACACGGACGCCGCCGCGGGCGCGACCGGCGCGAAGCGGACCGAGGCTCTCACCAAGCTCAACGCCCGCCTGGTGGAAGCGGGCTGGCTGATCCCGCTGTACGAGAGCTACTCCTACGCCGGTTACAACACCAAGAAGGTCAAGCCCCTCACCTTCGCGGGCAACGACGCCTACCCGCTGCTGTCCTCGATCAAGCCGGCCTCCTGACGACCGGCCGGTCGGAGACCACTCGCACAAGAAGAGGAAGGAGGAGGCTCCGTGACCAGATTTCTCGCCCGGCGGGCCGCGATGGCGGTCCTGACACTGCTGGCGGTGATCGTCCTGACCTTCGCACTCGTTCACTCCATTCCCGGCAGCCCCGGCGCGGTGATGCTCGGCCCGGGAGCCTCCGCGCAAGAAATCCACGCCCAGAACGAACTGCTCGGCTGGAACCAGCCGCTGGCCGTCCAGTTCTGGGACTGGATCACCCACGCCGTCCGCGGCGACCTCGGCACCTCCCTCACCGGAGGCAACGAGGTCGGCCCGGACCTGGCGTCCCGGCTCCCGGTGACCGCGGCCATCGCACTCGGCGCCACCGCCCTGAGCGGTCTGCTCGGCATCGTCTCGGGAGTGGTGGCGGCGGTCCGCGGCGGTCTCGTCGACCGGTTCATCACCGCCTTCTCCGGGATCGTGGTGTCCCTGCCGACCTTCTGGCTGGGCATCCTGCTGGTCTACGTCGCCTCCATCCGGCTCGGCTGGCTCCCGGCGACCGGCTACACCCCCTTCGCGGACTCACCCGTCGACTGGGCGAAGAGCCTGGTCCTTCCGGTGCTCAGCCTGGCGATCGGCGGGGCTGCCCTCGTGGCGCGGCAGGCGCGCGCCTCCATGGTCGAGGCCCTGGGGCACGAACACATCAGGACCCTGCGCGCGACCGGGATTCCGTCCTGGCGGCTGCTGTACGTGCACGCGTTGCGCAACGCGAGCGTGCCCGTGGTGGCGGGGCTCGGCATGCAGTTCGTCGGGCTGTTCGGCAGCACCGTGATCGTCGAGCAGATCTTCGCCCTGCCGGGTCTGGGACAGGTCGCCCAGGCCGCGGTCACCTCCCACGACTTCCCGTCCGTGCAGGGAGTCGTGATCATCGCGACGCTCGTCGTCGTGGTCACCAACGTCGCGCTCGATGTGCTGATCAGCGCGCTGAACCCGAAGTTGCGTGCGGCATGAGCGAATACCTTCAGGCGAAGCCGGCCCAACAACTGCTCGAACAACCCGAGCACACCGCCACCGAGGCGTCGCGGCCCGCCCGGCACCGGCTGCCCCGGCTGCTGCGCAGGCCGGGCGGCATCTTCGGACTCGGCTGGCTGGCCCTGCTGGTGGTGCTCTCGCTCACGGCGTCCTGGTGGATTCCGTACGGGACCAACGACCAGCAGCTGTCGGCCGCGTTGCAGGGTCCCAGTGCCCAACACTGGCTCGGTACCGATGAGTTGGGGCGCGATCTGCTCAGCCGGATCTTCGCGGCCGGGGCGAGCACGTTGGGGGCCTCCCTGCTGACCGTGGCGGTGGCCTACGCCATCGCCGTCCCCCTGGCACTCGTCGCCGCCGAGCGCGGCGGGCACACGGAGACGGTCATCAGCCGCACCACCGAGATCATGATGGCCCTGCCGGGCACGGTGATCATCCTCGCGTTCATCGGGGTGTTCGGCGTGGACACCGTGCTCATCATGACCGTGCTGGGCGTGTTGATCTCCTCCGGGATGTACCGGGTGCTGCTGGGTGTGGCGCGCTCCCTGCGGGAGCAGTTGTACGTGGACGCGGCCCGGGTCAACGGCCTCGGCTCCTGGCGGGTCAACCTCCGCCACGTGCTGCCGGGCATGCGGACGGTCCTGGCCGTGCAGGCGGCCCTGCTGTTCGGGATCGGCCTGTTGATCCAGTCCGGCCTCGCCTTCATGGGCTTCGGCCCGAAGCCGCCCGCGCCCAGCTGGGGCGCCATGATCGGCACGGCCTCACAGCACATATACGACGCGCCCTGGCTGATGGTGCCCTCCGGACTGGTGCTGTCCCTGACCGTGATCGCCGCCAACCTGGTGGCCGACGCCCTGACCGACCCGGAGGAAGCGCCCCGGGCCGCCCAGCGGGCCGGGAAGCGGGCCGGCGGGGCCGCCGCGGGGCCGGCCGAGTCCGACGGATCGGGAGTACTGGACGTACGCGACCTGACCGTGGCCGTCGACGACGGACCGGTGCTGGTCAGCGGTGTCTCCTTCCGGGTCGAGCCCGGCCGGGTGCTCGGCCTGGTCGGCGAGTCCGGTTGCGGCAAGACCATGACCGCGCTGGCCGCACTCGGACTGCTGCCCGCCGGAGTCGCGATCACCGGCGGCGCCCTGCACTGGCAGGGCCGCGACCTGGCATGCCTCGACGAGCGACACCTACGCCCGGTCCGCGGACGCGAGATCGCCTACGTCTCACAGGAGCCGATGGTCGCCCTCGACCCCATGTTCTCCGTCGCCTACCAGCTCACCGGACCGCTGCGGCGACTGCGCGGACTGTCCCGCGCGGAGGCGAGGGACGGCGCCGTGAGCCTGCTGAAACGGGTGGGAATCGTCGCCCCCCAGGCCGTCATGCGCAGTTACCCCCACCAGTTGTCCGGCGGCATGGCCCAGCGGGTGGCGATCGCCCTGGCCCTGACCGGCGGCCCGAAACTGCTGGTGGCCGACGAGCCGACTACGGCCCTCGACGTGACCGTGCAGGCGGAGATCCTCAGCCTGCTGCGCTCACTCGTCACCCAGTCGGGCACCTCGGTCGTGATCGTCACCCACGACCTCGGTGTCGTCGCCGACCTCTGCGACGACGTCGCGGTGATGTACGCCGGCGAGATCGTCGAGTCCGGAACCGTGACCGAGGTGCTGGACGCCCCCCGCCATCCGTACACCAAGGCGCTCCTCGGGGCGAACCCGCACGCGGGCGAGACCGCGACGCCCTCGCACCGGCTGACGGCCATCCCCGGCCAGGTGCCGACGCCCGGCAGCTGGCCGCAGGGATGCCGCTTCCAGGACCGCTGCCTCTACGCGACAGACGCCTGCGGGCAGCCCGTGGCACTGGAAGCGGCCGACCGGGGCGGCACCGTTCGCTGCGTCCGAGCCACCGAACTCGCGGTGGCCGCCGCCCACCCGGACGAGAGGACCCCGGCATGAGCACCACCACGGCCCCGGCCGACACCGCGCAGACCCTCG
This sequence comes from Streptomyces griseorubiginosus, assembly GCF_036345115.1. Lineage (GTDB taxonomy): Bacteria > Actinomycetota > Actinomycetes > Streptomycetales > Streptomycetaceae > Streptomyces > Streptomyces griseorubiginosus_C. The sequence continues at coordinate 1,012,065 of NZ_CP107766.1, read as the reverse complement.
CCCTGGACGTGCGGGACCTGACCGTCCACTACGGTCGCCGCTCCCGGCGCAAGCCTGTGCCTCCGGCCGTCGACGGCGTGTCGTTCTCCATCGCCCCCGGCGAGACCATCGGCCTGGTCGGCGAGTCGGGCTCGGGCAAGTCGACCATCGGCAAGGCGGTCCTGGGCCTCCAGTCCGCGACCGGTGGATCGATCTCCTTCTTCGGAGACGACATCACCCATGCCGCCCCGGCCCGGCGGCGGGCCCTCGCGGCCCAGCTGCGGGTGGTGTTCCAGGACCCGTACTCTTCCCTCAACCCCGCCATGACCATCGGCGACACCCTCGCCGAGCCGCTGCGCCTGATGGGCGTCGGCAAGGCGGAGGCGGCTCGGCGGGCACGCACCGCCCTGGAGCGGGTGGGGCTGCCCGCTTCCGCCGCCGACCGCCGGCCCCGCCAGTTCTCCGGTGGCCAACGGCAGCGCGTCGCGGTGGCCCGTGCCCTGGTGTGCGACCCGAAGGTCGTGGTGTGCGACGAGCCGGTGAGCGCACTGGACCTGTCCACCCAGGCGCAGGTGCTCAACCTGCTCGCCGACCTGCGTGACGAGCGGGGTCTGTCGTACCTGTTCGTCGCCCACGACCTCGCGGTGGTCCGCTTCCTCGCCCAGCGGGTGGTCGTCCTCTACCGCGGCCAGGTGATGGAGACCGGTGCCGCGGCGGCCGTGGTCGAACACCCCCGCCACCCCTACACCCGGGCCCTGACCGCCGCCGCGCCGGTGCCCCGCCCCGCCGAACAGGCGGCCCGGCGCGCCGCGCGTGAGGCGATGGGCATCGGAGCGGCCGGACTCGGAACTCCTTCCGCGGCCGGCTGCCCGTTCGCGTCGCGTTGTCCCCTCGCCACCGACGTGTGCCGCGCCGAGCGGCCCGCGCTGCGCAGGGTCGGTGACAGCGATGTCGCCTGCCATCACGCCACCGACTGACCTCCCCCCTCGACTGCCCCACGCTCACGACCCCAGGAGCTGTTCCCATGGACCCCACACTCGACGATCTCGTATGCAAGCTTGACCTGGAGACCAAGCTCCGGCTGATCTCCGGCGCGGGCGCCTGGGCCACGCAGGCCTGCGAGGAGATCGGTCTGCGGCCGATCAGCGTCTCCGACGGGCCGGTCGGCGTCCGCGGCCCGGTCGAGGACGAGCGGGACTGGTCGGCCAACCTGCCCTCCTCCAGTGCTCTGGCCGCCACCTGGGACGAGGAACTGCTCCACCGGGTGGGGGGCTTGCTCGCCGCGGAAGCGGTACGCAAGGACGTCGACGTGGCGCTCGGCCCCACGGTCAACCTGCACCGTTCCCCGCTGGGCGGCCGGCACTTCGAGTGCTTCTCGGAGGACCCGCTCCTGACCGGCCGGATGGCGGCCGCCTACGTCCGCGGCCTCCAGGACAACGGGGTCGGCGCCTGCCCGAAGCACTTTGTCGCCAACGACTCCGAGACCGACCGCACCTCGGTCGACATCCGGGTGGACGAACGCACCCTGCGCGAGCTCTACCTCGCCCCCTTCGAGCATCTCGTCGCCGAGGCGGACCCCTGGACCGTGATGGCCGCCTACAACGGCGTCGACGGCGCGCCCATGACGGAGAGCCCGCTGCTGCGCGACGTCCTGAAGGACGAGTGGGGCTGGGACGGTCTGGTCGTCTCCGACTGGGGCGCCGTCTACGGCACCGAGCAGTCCGCCTCCGCCGCGCTCGACCTGGCCATGCCGGGACCGTCGGAGCACTGGGGCGAGCCGCTGCTCGCCGCGGTGCGCGAGGGCCGCGTGCCAGAAGCGGCCATCGACGACAAGGTGCGCAGGCTGCTGCGGCTGGCGGCCCGCGTCGGCGCTCTCGACGGACACCCGGCCGCCGCCGGACGCCCCGGCCCCGGCACGGTCGCGCAGGGCGGGGCACTGGCCCGTGAGGCCGCGACCGCCGCCATGGTGCTCGTCCGCAACCACGGGGACCTGCTGCCTCTCGCGACCGACAGGCTGTCCCGCGTCGCCCTGCTGGGCCCCGGAGCGCTGGACGCCCGGCCACTCGGTGGCGGCAGCGCGACCGTCTTCCCGCCGTATGTCGTCAGCCCGCTGGAAGGACTGCGCTCGGCACTTGGCGACCGCGTCGAACTGGTCACCGCGCCGGGGGCCTCGCTCAGTGACGACCTGCGCACCCCCCGCGCCGGCGAACTCTCCCAGCCCGGCACCCTCCGGTGGCTCGACGCGACCGGAGCGTGCCTCAAAGAGGAGCCGACGGCGGGCACGTGCTTCGTGCGCGACCTGAAATCTGTCGAGGAGGGCAGCGTCTCGTTCGAACTGCGCACCGTCTTCACCGCCGACACCACCGGCGACTGGCAGCTCGGCATCAGGGGCGTCGGCGCGTTCGTCCTCGACCTCGACGGTGAGACGGTCATCGACACGCACATCGTCCGCGACCCGCTCGACATCGGCTCGGTGGTCGGCGCCGCGCCGCAGGAGTACATCACCCGGCGGCTGGCGGAAGGCCAGAAGGTCGACGTGCGGCTGCGGTTCACCTGGGGGCAGGACATCATGCTGTTCTGGGTCGGCCTGGTGGTCGGCGAACCCAGGTTGCCCGCCGACCAGCAGCTCGCCCGCGCCGTCGAACTCGCCGCCGCCTCCGAGGTCGCCGTCGTCGTCGTGGGCACCACCGAGGCCGTCGAGAGCGAGGGCTTCGACCGTACGACCCTGCGGCTGCCCGGCGACCAGGACGCCCTGGTACACGCCGTGGCCGCCGCCAACCCGCGCACCGTCGTCGTGGTCAACTCCGGTGCTCCCGTGGAGATGCCCTGGCGGGACGAGGTCTCCGCCGTGCTGCTGGCCTGGTTCCCCGGTATGGAACTGGGCAACGCGCTGGCGGACGTCCTGCTCGGCCTCGCGGAGCCCGGCGGCCGGCTGCCCACCACCTGGCCGGCCCGCGACGAGGACGTCCCGGTGTGGAACACCACCCCCGGGGACGGAGTGCTGGAGTACACCGAGGGCCTGCACATCGGCCACCGCGCCTACCTGCGCGCGGGCACCGAACCCGCGTACTGGTTCGGCCACGGCCTGGGCTACACCACCTGGGAGTACGAGGCCTTCGACGTACCCGCCCATGTGCGCCCCGGCGAGGACCTGACCGTCACCGTGCGGGTGCGCAACAGCGGGAAGCGGCGCGGCAAGGAGGTCGTGCAGGTCTACGCCGCCCGGCTCGACTCGGACATCGAGCGCCCCGAACTGTGGCTGGCCGGCTTCGCCGTCGCCGAGGCCGGCCCGGGCGAGGCCATCGACGTCTCCGTACGCATCGCCGCGCGAGCCTTCCAGCACTGGTCGGTGACCGGTCGTCAGTGGCGGACCGAGAGCGGTGCCTTCCTTCTCTCCGCCGGTCGATCAGCCGGCCGGCCGATCCTCACAGACGAAACGGTGGTCTCAGGATGAACTCGCCCACCTGTCTGCGTGCCGAACAGTTGGAACACGCCCTGGGCATCGGCACGCGTCGGCCCAGGCTCTCCTGGTGGCTTCCGGCCGACTCCGGCGTGCAGCTGGCCCATCGGATCAGAACCGGCGAGGGCTGGGACTCCGGCCGTGTCGAGGGGGCCGACAGCGTCCATGTGCCGTACGGCGGTCCTCCGCCGGGCTCCGGTGAACGGATCACCTGGCAGGTCAAGGTCTGGACCGACGCCGGCGAGAGCGACTGGTCCGAGTGGGCCTGGTTCGAGACCGGGCTGCTGGACCCCTCCGACTGGCAGGCCCTGTGGATCGAGCCCGTCGAGACCGAGGTGCCGCCCGCCGGACACCGCCCGGCCCATGTGTTGCGTACCCCTTTTTCGACGACGTCCCCGGTCCGCCGGGCCCGCCTCTACGCCACCGCGCAGGGGCTGTACGAGGCGTTCCTCAACGGTGAGAGGATCGGGGACGCCGAACTGACGCCGGGCTTCACGCAGTACGACGTACGGCTTCAGGTCCAGACGTACGACGTCACCGCACTGGCGCGGGAGGGCGACAACGTCCTTGGGGCACTCCTGTCCGATGGCTGGTTCCGCGGCCAGATCGGCATCACCCGCGCCCACGACCAGTGGGGGAAGCGGGTGTCATTCCTGGCGCAGCTGCATCTGGAGCATGAAGACGGCACCACGACCGTCGTGTGCACCGGGAAGCACTGGCGCTCGGCCACCGCGCACATCGTCGAAACCGACCTCATCACCGGCCAGTTCAGCGACCTGCGCCGGACACGCACGGGATGGGACGTACCCGGGTACGACGGCCAAGAGTGGGGACCGGTCGACGTCGCCGACCACGGCTACGCCGGACTGGTCACCTCACCGGCCCCGCCCGTGCGACGCGTCGAGGAACTCGCCCCCGTCTCGGTGACCCGGCCGCGTCCCGACCGGCAGGTCTTCGATCTCGGCCAGAACATCAACGGCTGGGTAAGGCTGCGCGACCTCGGCCCCAAAGACACCCGCCTCACCCTCACGCACGGCGAATCACTCGACCACGACGGTGACGTGACGACGGACCACCTCCGCGTCGACCTGTCCTTCCTGCCCGAGCCCCTCCCGGCCGGCCAGGTCGACCACGTCGTCTCGGCGGGCCGCCCGGGCGAGACTTTCGAGCCCCGGCACACCACACACGGCTTCCGCTATGTCCGCATCGAAGGCCACCCCGGCGAGCTGACCACTGACGACCTGCGGGGCGTAGTGGTCCACACCGACCTGCGGCGCACCGGCTGGTTCGACTGCGGAGACGAGCGGATCAACCGGCTGCACGAAGCCGCCGTGTGGAGCATGCGCGGCAACGTCTGCGACATCCCCACGGACTGCCCCACCCGCGAACGCGCCGGCTGGACCGGGGACTGGCAGGTGTTCGCCCCCACCGCAGCCTTCCTCTACGACGTCGCCGGATTCTCGGCCAAGTGGCTGCGCGACGTCGCAGCCGACCAGTGGCCGGACGGCACGGTCTCCAACATCTCGCCCGCCTGCCGCACCGAAGGCCCGAACGGCCCCGTGGCCCACCTCAACGGCTCGGCCGGCTGGGGCGACGCCGCGATCATCGTGCCCTGGCAGATGTACCGCGCCTACGGAGACCGGGCCGTGCTGGAGGAGCTGTGGCCGACCATGACCGCATGGCTCGGGCGGACCGAACGCGTGGCACGCGAAGCACGCCACCCGGACCGGGTCCTGCGCTCCGCCGAACCCGCCCCGCACGAGCGGTATCTGTGGGACACCGGGTTCCACTGGGGCGAATGGCTCGTGCCCGGCGAGCACATCGGCGATGACCTGCCCCAGTACGCGCAGCGCGACAAGGCCGACATCGCCACCGCGTACTACGCCCACTCCACCCGGCTGGCAGCGCGCATCGCCCGGGTGATCGGCCGAGACGAAGAGGCGGCGGCCTACGAAGAGCTGAGCGAGCGGATACGCGAGGCCTGGCGAACCGAGTTCATCACGCCCGACGGCTCACTGCGCCCGGACACCCAGGCCAACCACGTGCGCGCCCTCGCCTTCGACCTGGTGCCGAAAGAACTGCGAGCCCGGACCGCGGAGCGGCTCGCCGAGCTCGTACGGGACGCCGGCACGCATCTGGGCACCGGCTTCCTCGCGACCCCGGACCTGCTCCCTGTGCTTGCCGACACCGGGCACCTCGACGTGGCGTACGAGCTGCTGCTCCAGGACAGCGCACCGTCCTGGCTGCACATGATCGACCGAGGCGCGACCACGATCTGGGAGAGCTGGGAGGGTGTGGCCGACGACGGCACACCACGCGACTCCCTCAACCACTACTCCAAGGGCGCTGTCGTCTCCTTCCTGCATCGCTACACCGCCGGAATCGAGCCGGACGCGGACTTCCCGGGCTATCAGCGATTCACCGTGGCACCGCGCCCGGGCGGCGGCCTTGCTTGGGCACGAGCTGAACACCACTGCCCGTACGGACAGATTGAATCCGCCTGGGAAGTCGACGGCGACCGTTTCCGGCTCGACGTCACCGTGCCACCGGGCACCACCGCCGAGGTCGTCCTGCCTGACGGCACGCGGCGCACCGCCATTCCGGGCACGCATACCTACCATTGTGCTGCGCCCGCCGCCCTGACGACGACGGGAGCCTCCCGATGAACCACAGCACCGAGCGGGAACGAACCGATTCCGAGCCTCCTGAGTGGACTCCACCCGGCTTCCTGCCACCTGTCGGCCCCACTGTGCGTGCGGACGGCTCGCTGCACTATTCCGGGATCAGCTATGCCCTCCCGCCCGGCTTCCGCCCCCTCCAGTTGGACCTGTGGGTACCGGCGGGAGGGGACAGGCATCCGGTGGTGGTGTGGATCCACGGCGGAGCGTGGCAGTTCGGTGATCGCCGCTATCTGCCACCGACCCTTGAGACCGACGCCGTCTACGACGCGCTGCTGAAGGCCGGGATCGCGGTCGCCTCGATCGACTACCGCCTCGCGGGCGAGGCCGTCTTCCCTGCGCAACTGCAGGATGCCAAGTCCGCCGTCCGCTACTTGCGCCGGCACGCCGCTCAACTCGGTCTGGACGTCGAACGGTTCGGTGTGTGGGGCGAATCGGCCGGTGGACACCTCGCGGCACTTCTCGCCCTCACCGCGGGTCGCACCGCGCAGGAGGGAGCCCCTGTCGTCGCCGAGCCTCTCGACTCGGTGCGGGCCGTCGTGGACTGGTACGGAGTCAGCGACCTGGCCACCATGCCCAAGCTGGAGGTCCCCCCGGACCTGCCGCCGGGTACAGCCGATCCGATCGAGCAACTGCTGGGCGGCACCACCCCGGAGCGGGCCAGATCAGCGAGCCCCATCACCCACGTGAGCGCCGACGCACCGCCCTTCCTGCTCATCCACGGCACCGACGACGTTCCCGTACCACTGGAACAAAGCAGCCTTCTGCACGCGGCACTGCTCGCGGCGGGGGCGCAATCCGAACTGGTGACGGTCGAGGGCGCCGGTCACATCTTCGTCGGCGCAACCGACATCCCCGCTCTGATCGCCCGCTCGGTCGCCTTCCTGACCAAGCACCTGCAGGTGTGACCGCGATGACAGAACAGCACCAGGACCAGCCACAGGCGTGGACCCCACCTCGCTTCCTGCCTCCGGCCGAACCCCTCCGCCGCGCGGACGGCTCGCGGCACTATCCGGGGATCAGTTACGCCACCCTGCCCGGCTACCGCCCCCTCAAGCTCGACCTGTGGGTGCCCGAGGGCGAGGGACCTCACCCGGTTGTCGTCTTCGTCCACGGTGGTGCCTGGGCATTCGGCGACCGCGGCGACCTGCTGCCTGCACAGGACACCTCCGCCGTGATCGACCTGCTGCTGGCAGCCGATTTGGCTGTCGCGTCCATCGACTACCGGCTCTCGCGCGAGGCGACCTTCCCCGCGCAGCTCTACGACACCAAGTCCGCAGTGCGCTACCTGCGCCGCCACGCGGATCAACTCGGCCTGGACAGCAGCCGGACAGCCGTGTGGGGAGAGTCGGCCGGCGCGCACCTCGCCGCGCTTCTCGCCCTCACCGCAGACCGTGTGGAACTGGCGGGCAACATCGGTGTCACCGGGCCCGACAGCACGGTCGTGGCTGCCGTCGGCTGGTACGGCATCTACGATCTCGCCGCCCTGCCCACGTTTGTGCTCCCCCCGGACATCACTCTGCCCGCGGACATGGCACAGGACTTGATCGAGCAACTGCTCGGCGGAGTCGCCAATCCGGAACTGGCCATGTCGGCGAGCCCTGTCACCTATGTCACCGCCGCCGCGCCGCCCTTCCTGCTGATCCACGGCACAGCCGACAGGCTGGTGCCGTTCGAGCAGAGTCTTCTCCTGGAAAAGTCCCTGCTGGCCCACAGTGCCGAAGTCCAGTTGGTACCCGTCGACGACGCCGACCATGGACTGTTCGGGGCACCGGAACTCGCCACGCTGCTCCAGCAGACCGTCGCCTTCCTCAGCACGCACCTACGGGAGGAAAACCGATGACGACCACTTCCCCCGACCGGCAGCTCGACGAGCTGCTGGGCCAGGTACTCGGATCCCTCCAGGGCGAGGACCCACGGCTGCGCGAGCTGGCCGGTGGCCTGGTCACTCACCTGCACGCCTTCGTACGGGAAGCCCGGCCCACCGAAGTCGAGTGGCAGCGGGCCATGGACTTCCTGGTCCGCACCGGAGCCGCCTGCACCGACCGCCGCAACGAGTTCATCCTGCTCTCCGACATGCTGGGCCTCACCTCCGCGGTGGACGAGGTCAACCATGCCGGGCCGCCCACCATGACACCCAGCTCCGTCGAGGGACCCTTCCATTCACCCGCACCGCCACGCCCCATGGGCGCCTGGATCGCGGAGGGTCCCGAGCGGGAACGCGGCGAGGCAGCAGTCGTGCACGGCAGGGTCACCGACTGCGACGGAGTGCCCCTCGCCGGCGCTGTGCTGGACATCTGGCAGGCCAACGACACGGGCCTGTACGACAGCCAGGACGACGAGCAACCCGACGGCAATCTGCGGGCCCTGCTCACCACCGGCCCTGACGGCAACTACTGGTTCCGTACGGTCAGACCCAGCAGCTACCCGGTGCCGACCGACGGCCCGGCCGGCGAGCTGCTGCGTGCCCTCGGCCGGCACCCGATGCGCCCCGCCCACGTCCATCTCAGGGTCGAGGCGCCCGGCCACCGGCCGCTCACCACCCACGTCTTCGTCGACGCGGACCCCTATCTCAGCTCCGACGCGGCCTTCGCCGTCAAGGAAGCCCTCGTCGTGCCCTTCGTACCATGCACCGACCCGGAGACGGCCGACCGGTTCGGCATGGGCGACCAAGGTGCGTTCCTGCAGGCCCGGTTCGATATCCGGCTCGCGGCGGAAGGACCCGTCCAGTGAAGCTCATCGGACTGCGTCCGCCGTCGGCACGGCGCGGCAGACAGCAGGTCATGGTCGGTGTCGTCGTGGACGACCGGGTGTCTCCCCTCGTGGACGCCGTCGACTTCTACGAGGACCTGCCGCGATGGCTGGAGCGGGCGCGCAAGGTCCGTCGTGGCTCGGTCCGGCTCGCCGACGTGATGCCGGAGCCGCCGGTACCACCGTCGGCACGGGTCCTGTGCATCGGGCTCAACTACCGTGCGCACGCTGCCGAGGGCGCGTTCCAGGTGCCCGAGCATCCGACTGTCTTCGGACGCTGGACGGCCTCGCTCTCGGTGAGCGGACGTCCGGTGCCGGTACCCGCCAACGAACCGGGGCTGGACTGGGAGGGCGAAGTCGCGGCCGTCGTCGGCGCCCGGCTCAGCGATGCGGACGAGAGCGAAGCGGAGGCAGGAGTGCTGGGGTACGCCGCCTTCAACGACCTCACCGCCCGTACGGCGCAGAAGCTCACCGCCCAGTGGACTCTCGGCAAGAACGCCGACCTCAGCGGCCCGCTCGGCCCCATCGTCACGATCGACGAGACGGGCAGTCTCACCGACGGTCTGCGTCTGGTCACCCGGGTCAACGGCGAGGTCATGCAGGACGGGAACACCCGCGACATGATCTTCGCCGTGCCGGAGCTGCTTTCCCGGATCAGCCGCACCATGACACTCCATCCCGGCGACATCATCGCCACGGGCACACCGGAAGGAGTCGGCTACGTCCGCAGGCCGCCGCGTCTCCTGACCCCTGGTGACGTCGTCGAGGTCGAGATCGACCGGCTCGGCCTGCTGCGAACCCCGGTCACCGACGCCTCGGCGAGGTCCAGCGCGTGACGGACACGAGAACACAGGTGCTAATAGTGGGTGGCGGGCCGGCCGGACTCGCGGCCGCCATCGAACTCGGCCGGCGCGGGGTGCGCACCTGCCTGGTGGAACCGCGCCTCACCGTCGACGACGGAAGACCCCGTGCCAAGACGACCAGCATCCGGACCATGGAGCATCTGCGCCGGTGGGGCCTGGCCGACCGGCTACGTGCCGCAGCGCCGATGCCCGTCGCATGGTCCCAGGACGTCATCTTCTGCACATCCTTGCTCGGCACCGAACTCACCCGCTTCCGCAACGCCTTCGGGCTCCATGAGGGCCGTAGCGAACACTGGGCGGAGGCCGGTCAGCAGGTGCCCCAGCCGATCGTCGAGCGAGTGTTGCGCAAGGCGGTCTCCGAACTTGCCGCGGTGGACGTGCTCATCGGTCACACCGTCACCTCCTTCGATCATGACGGGGCCGGGGTGCGCGCCACCGTTTCCTCGGGTGACGGATCGTCCAGCGTCGTCGAAGCCGACTACCTGCTGGGGTGCGACGGCGCGGGCGGGATCAGCCGTGCGGCGATCGGCGCCACGTACACCGGGGCGTCCGGTGAACGCCCGAACCTCAACATCGTCTTCCGCGCACCCGGACTGGCACGGCGGATCACTCTGGATCCAGCCGTGCAGTACTGGATCGTCAGCCCCGGGGCCTCCGGGCTGATGGGCCGGCTCGATCTGGAGGACCAATGGTGGGCGATCGTCCAACACGCCGACACACGGGCGTCCGGACCTGCCCCCGAGGCGCTGGTGCGTTCACTCATCGGAGGCCCCGCTGACGATCTGGATGTACAGGTCGTCGCCACTGACCGCTGGGTCGCCCGGATGATGCTCGTCGACCGTTACCAGTCCGGGCGGGTCTTCCTAGTCGGCGACGCGGCCCATCTCAACCCGCCATGGGGCGGTCACGGCTACAACACCTGCGTGGGCGACGCGGTGAACATCGCCTGGAAACTCGCCGCCGTCATCCATGGCTGGGGCGGCCTGGGGCTCCTGCAGAGTTACGAACCCGAGCGTCGGCCGGTCGCCGCGCAGACCATCGCCGACAGCGCGGCCCAGGAGCGGCTGCTCGCCCCGTCCTTCACAGACGCCGACGACGCCCAGCTGGCCACCGCACTTCAGGCCAAGCGCAGTGAATTCCACAGCGAAGGCCTTGTACTCGGTTACCACTACGCCGATTCCCCCGTCATCGTCGACGACGGCTCACCGACACCGGCCCACCAGCTCACCACGTACCACCCCTCAGCACGCCCCGGCACCCGCCTTCCCCACACCTGGCTCCCCGACGGACGCTCCCTCTACGACCTGCTCGGAGAGGGCTTCACCCTGCTGCGCCTGTCCGAGACCACCGATCCTGCTCCGCTGCAACAGGCGGCCCGTACCCGGGGGGTACCGCTCACCACCGTCGACCTCTCGGCACTCGAGCTGGCCGACCGGTACGGCGCACCACTGCTCCTGATCCGGCCCGACCAGCACATCGCCTGGCGCGGCGCTACTGCGGCGCACGCCGGACGACTGATCGACACCGCACGTGGAGCACTTGTCGACGTCCTGACAGAGTGAAAGTTCTTCAGCCGCCAGCCGGCGAATGATGCCGCAGGCCAAGCTGAGGCTGGCGTCGCAGCCGACCTCGGGAGAAGGCTCCCAGCTGGCCTTCCGCAGGGCGCAGTCCGCAATGGGGCACGATGTCGAAGCACCGGCTGCCCGACTACCGCGCTGCGAACACGACCGTCGCGTCGAAGACCGGCGTGACCCGGCAGAGGTTACGGATGACCGACGTGCCCAAGCCCAAGTCGGTGATGGGAAGGCGGCGGCCGTCATCGCCGGGTCTCCGCAGCGGGAGAGTCCCGTGCCTGTGTCGGTCAGGAGCAAGTACCGACAGCAGGATTGGAGCGCCTGGAGCGATGACCGCGCGCGACCTCCTCACGAGCAAGCAAGAGGGCACGCTCGTACGAGTGCAAGACCTCGGGCGGCCAGGCGTCACCGCTGTAGGCGTCGATGTGGGCTGCGTCGGCTGGTCCGCCGTTCCTGGCTGCGCCTCTGCCCGCGCGTGGTCGGTCCAGGAGCGTGCATGGCGGCCGGAAGCCATGGGTGATTTCCCGAACAACACCAAGGAGAAGCAATGGTCGGTTCCCATGTGCACCTCGCACAGCGTCCAGTCATTCCCGGCTTTCACCCCGACCCGAGCGTCTGCCGAGTCGGCGACATCTACTACCTCGCAACGTCGTCGTTCGAGTACGCTCCCGGCGTCCCGATCTTCACCTCAACCGATTTGCGGTCGTGGACCCAGGCGGGGAACGTGCTGAGCCGGCCCGCGCAGCTGGCGGTGTCCGGAGCCGAGGCATCGCGTGGCATCTTCGCCCCCACGCTGCGGCACCACGACGGCCGGTTCTGGATGATCACCACAAACCTCTCTGACGGTGACGGTCACCTTCTGGTCACCGCCGACGATGCGGCAGGCTCCTGGAGCGATCCCGTACGCGTCACTGGTGCTCCGGGCATCGACCCGGACCTTGCGTGGGACGACGACGGCACCTGCTACCTGACCTGGTCCCAGTACGGACGTATCACGCAGGCTGTGCTTGACCCGGAGACAGGGAAACTGCTCACCGAGCCGCGCGCACTGTGGCAGGGCACCGGCGGCCAGTTCCCCGAGGGACCGCACCTGTACCGCGTCGGCGAGCACTGGTACCTGCTGATCGCGGAGGGAGGCACCGGACAGGGACACGCGGTCACCATCGCTCGCGGCCCCGGCCCCTGGGGGCCGTTCGAGCCCTGCCCGCACAACCCGGTGCTCACCGCCCGGGGCACCTCGGCCGCCGTGCAGAACACCGGCCACGCCGACCTCGTGCAGCGCCCCGACGGATCCTGGGCGATGGTGCATCTCGGAGTGCGCGCGCGGGGCGCCTTTCCCAGCTGGCACGTCGTGGGCCGGGAGACCTTCGCCGTCGAGATCGACTGGGACGCCGGGTGGCCGTATGTCACAGGCCCCATCGAACCGGCAGAGTCGCCTTCGGCTGTGGTCGTTGAGAACATCTCCGCCGGCGACACTGCGGCGCTGCCGCCGACTTGGGTGCGGCCAGGCGGCTTTCCCGGGGAAGTTCTGAGCAGCGGTCAGGGGTGGCTACTGCGAGCGCCGGCGGACGGTTTGAAGTCGCGTCAGGACGATGTCGCCTTCATCGGCCGTCGACAGCAGCACATGCTAAGCAGGTTTCGCGCCGTCGTGTCCGCTCCGCAGAGCACCATCGGCGGCATCAGCATCCGCATCGACGCGCGGCACCACTTCGATCTGGAGGTCGAGGGTGACGAGGTGCGGGCCGTGGCCCGGATAGGTCCGGCCCGTTCGGTTCTCGGCCGGTGCCCCGTCGACCCAGGTCAGGACGTGACACTCGAGCTGCGAACTGAGCCTGCCCGAGGTGAGATTCTGAGCTCCGAGCGCGGTCCGGACCGCGTCGTGGCGGCGCTGGTGCAGGGCGCCGAGGTCCTGAATCTGGGGGACATCGACGGCCGCTACTTGTCCACAGAGCTTACCGGGGGCTTCACGGGGCGCCTCTACGGGATCTGGTGCGCGCGCGGCGAACTCGTCATGTCTAGCACCCGCTACGAGGGTACGGACGAGACGGAGGCGTGACACCAGCCGGCGGTGCCCACGGTTAGTCAGCCGGTCACGCGGATGTGTTCCGGTCCTGCAGCGGATATCGACGAGGACAATCATGGTCGGTGCTGGATGCCGTCGCGGTACACGGTTCAGGGGGCTGGCCAGCGTGGAGAACGGCGAAGTCCGCGTGGGCCTGTTCCACGGCTTTTGGATGCACCTCACGCTTGGGCGTGCCCGGCGGGCGCTCGGTGGATGCCGGCCACCGAGGGGCCCACCTCTTGCCCTCGCCGGTGGCCACGGTCGCGCGGATGCCCACGTTCGTGCCCAACGCGATCAGCCGCCAGGCCCGGTTGGCGCGGGCGATGACGTGCTGGCCGACTTGTTACGCCAGGCCGAGCACGGCACGAACAACGTCGCGGCAGGCAGCTATCGCGACCCGGTCAGGTAGCCCTTGCTCTGCAGGGCGCCGCCGTCAGTGTCGGCAGAGAGCTGAGGAAGAAGCCGTATGTGTCTGAAACGGCTGTGAGCAGGCGCCGGACGGCTGATCGACTGGCAGGGTTTGCACGTGAAAGTGGCCCTCCTCAAGCTATTGCTTGGCCCTGACCAGCCCGATGTCGTACGCCGCGATCACGGCCTGGATGCGGTCGCGGGCCCCGATCTTGGTGAGGACGCGGCCGACGTGCTTCTTCACGGTGGACTCGGTGAGGACGAGTCGTTGGGCGATCTCGGTGTTCGTCCAGCCCCGGCCGATGGCGACGAAGACCTCACGTTCGCGGTCGCTGAGGGTCTGCAACCGGGGGTCCTCGGCGGTGGGGGCTTCGGCCGGGGCGAGGACGTGGTGGGCGTAGGCGTCCAGTAGACGGCGGGTCAGGCGGGGGGCCACCACGGCGTCGCCCGTCGCGACCGCACGGATACCCGCGACGAGTTCCTCGGGGCGGGCGTCTTTGAGCAGGAATCCGCTGGCGCCGGCCCGCAGGCCCTCGTAGGCGTACTCGTCGAGGTCGAAGGTGGTGACGATGAGGACGCGGGTGCGACCGCCGGTGGCGATGATGCGGCGAGTGGCCTCGATACCGTCCGTTCCGGGCATACGGATGTCCATGAGAAGGACGTCGGGGCGCAACTCCGCGGCCAGGCGGACGGCCTCCGCACCGTGCTCGGCCTCGCCGACCACGTGCAGGCCCGGGGTGCCCTCAAGGAGCATGCGCACGCCCATGCGCTGCAGGGGCTGGTCGTCGGCGATCAGCACGGTGGTCATCGCGGGAGTTCTCCCGATGCTTCCGGCGCGGGCGTCGCCTCAAGTACGACGTCAACGACCCAGCCGTGGCCGGTGTCGCGCGGTCCGATGATCACCGTGCCGCGGTACATGGCGGCTCGCTGGCGGATCCCGACCAGGCCGTGGCCGGGTGCGTGTTCATGTGCGGCCGGCTTCGGTGGCGGGGGAGACCCGGGGGGTCTGCCGGTGTCGGCGACTCGGATCCGTACCTCTCCCGCCTCTGCGGTGATGTCGACCTCGGCGGTCGTGGCGGTCCCCGCGTGCCTGAGCGTGTTGGTCAGCGACTCCTGCACGATGCGGTACACGGTGAGCTGTACGCCGCTGCCCAGCGAGTCGAGATCGCCCACCGTCCGGTAGGCCGCGCGCAGGCCTGCTGCGCGCACCCGTGCCAGTAGGGGGTCCAGATCCCGGATGCCGGGCTGAGGGCTGAGCGTCCTTTCACCGTCCCGTTCCTCACGCAGGACCCCCAGGACCCGGCGCAGTTCGCTCATGGCCTGGCGGCCGGTGTCGGCGAGGATGCGCAGGGCGTCGGTGGACTGCTCGTTCCGGTTGGCGGCGAGGGTCGCGGCGCCGTCTGCGAGGCTGACCATGACGGAGAGGTTGTGGCCGACGATGTCGTGCATCTCGCGGGCGACTCGGGAGCGTTCGGCGGCCGCGGTGAGTTGCATGCGTTGGTGCTGCTCGATCTCCAGCCGTCGGGCGCGGTCCTCCAGCGCAGCCAGGTACATCCGTCGGATGCGGAGTGTCAGGCCGACGGCGATGGCCGCCGTGACCGTGGCCAGCAGGAAGAAGCTGCCGACGAATGGATGTTCGGTCGACGCCAGGAAGAAGACAACCAGGATCCCCTCGACGACGGTCAGAGCGGCTGCCCAGCCCAGCGCCCGCAACGAACCGTTCCGGGCCAGGGTGTACAGAGCGATGAGTGCGCTGACGCTCGTCGGCAGCCAGACACCCATCGTCCATTGGGCGAGGGAGACCGCCGCGATCACGAAGTACGTGAGCGCCGGGGCCTTGCGGCGCCACCACAGCGGAACGATGAGAGCGGCGTGGCAGCCGAACAGGGCGCCGGAGGTCAGCTGGTCACGGGTGGTGGTGTCCCCGAAAGGGGCGTTGCCGTCGCCCCGGAGCAGGACCGGCAGGCTGAACAGGACGACGGCCAGCACCACTGTGGTGTCGAGCAGCCACGGATGCCGGCGGTCCAGCCGCTGTCGGCGACCCTGGTCGCGCAGCAGCCTGCCGAGCAGCGGATGCGCCCAGGCGGCACCGAACCCGAGGGACGGCGTGACCGCTGCCGTCCCCCGGGTGCCGGCCCCGGCGGCTGCCGAACGATGCGAACTCATGGACACCATTGCCTCCGTCGCCGGATCAGGCGTCGGACTTGACGAGGCGGTAACCTGCCCCGGCGAGTGTCAGGGCCACCCAGCCGGCGAAGACCGCGAGGCCCGTTCCTGGTGAGAGGGAGCCCGAGGACTCGTGCAGGGCGTAGACGGCCGACCCCGCGTTGCTGGGGAAGTAGGGGTTGATGTTGTCGTACAGCGAGTCCGGCAGGAGCGAGGCCAGGCCGGGCAGGATGAGCAGGATACCGACCAGGACTGCGATGGCTCCGGCAGAAGAGCGGATCAGAACGCCCAGGGCCACGCCGAACACGGCGACCAGGCCGAGGTAGACACCGGCGCCGGCCAGACTGCGCAGGACGCCGTCGTCCCCCAGGGACAGAGCGATGTTCTCGCCGTCCAGCCCCGGGGTGCCCAGCAGGAACGCGGCCAGGGCGCCGATGCTGGTGAGGACCAGGGCGATCGGGCCGATCACGGCGGCCTTCGACCACAGGACGGGCAGCCGGCGCGGTACCGCGGCCAGGGTGGAGCGGATCATGCCGGTGCTGTACTCACCCGCGGACAGCAGCACCCCGAGTACGCCGACGGCCAGCGAGGCGAACGTGACACCAGTCAGGGCCAGGCTCACCGCGGTGCTGTCGACGCTGGCCCCTCCCGGCGGCCCGCCGGTCGCTGCGCCCGGACTGTAGGTGTAGGAGGCGATCGTCCCGAAGAGGACCAGCAGGAACACGGCGACACCCAGGGTGATCCAACTGGAGCGCAGTGACCAGAACTTGGCCCACTCCGAGCGCAGCACCCGCAGACCGGTCACCTTGTAGGCAGTAGCGGACGTGGGGGCGTCGGGCGCCGTGGAGAGTTGAGTGTGCCTGCCAGGGCGCCGATTGGGACGGAGTGAGGTGGTGGGCATCAGGCGGCCTCTCGTTCGGTGTCGGCCGGAGCACTCTGGTACTCCACGGCGTCGCGGGTGAGTTCCATGAACGCCGCCTCCAACGAGACGGACTGCGGGGTGAGTTCGTACAGCGCCACCCCGTGCCGGGCGGCGATCGCTCCGATCTCACGGGCGTCGCGACCCAGCACCAGCAACTCCTCGGCGGAGGAGGAGGTGATCGTGACATCCGGGCCGGACAGCAGCGAGCGCAGCTTCGCGGTCTCGGCGGTGGCGACCTTCACACCGCCGCCGCTCGCCTCCCGGGTGAAGTCGTCGACGGTGGTGTCGGCGAGCAGCCGACCGCGTCCGATGATGACCAGGTGGTCGGCGATCAGCGCGGTCTCGCTCATCAGGTGCGAAGAGAGCATCACGGCCCGGCCTTCGTCGGCCAGCGAGCGCAGCAGGTTGCGCACCCACAACACGCCTTCAGGGTCGAGGCCGTTGACCGGTTCGTCGAGCATGACGATCGCGGGGTCGCCGAGCAGGGCGGCCGCGATGCCGAGCCGCTGACCCATGCCGAGCGAGAAGGCCCCCACCCGCTTGCCGGCCACGCTGGTCAGGCCGGCCAGCTCGATGACCTCGTTCACCCGGCTGCGCGAAATGCCGTGAGTGTACGCGAGCGCCATCAGGTGGTTGAACGCACTGCGCCCGGGGTGGACGGACTTGGCCTCCAGCAGGGTGCCGATCTCGTGCAGCGGTGCGGACTGCATGGCGTAGGGCCGACCGCCCACGGTGACCGAGCCTTTGGTGGGGGAGTCCAGGCCGACGATCATGCGCATGGTCGTGGACTTGCCCGCACCGTTGGGGCCCAGGAAGCCGGTCACCTCCCCGGGCTTGACGGTGAAGCTCAGGTTGTCGACGACCGTCTTGTCGCCGTACCGCTTCGTCAGCTCGTGTACGTCGATCATGGGGGTGGGCCTTTCCTGCCGTGGAATCGGCCGCGGATGCGCCGCGGTGTCTGCATTCGAAGGTACGAGCGCGGCAGGGCCGGACCATGGGCCCAGGGGGGAATCTTCGGCGTCCCTGTGGTACCCCGGTACCACAGGGACCGGCTCTCAGCGAGGCCTCCGCGGACTCCGCGGAAATCCCGGCCTGGTGCCGAGAAGTTCCCGCTCGGGGCGCGAAGGTTCTGTACATCTCGGTCTCTGGTCGGCGAGACCACGTACCGCGGGTCGCACAGGGCGCAGGAGCGACGTCGCGCTCCGGGTGCATGCAGGCCGCGGTGGCGGAGGATCTGCACCGGCTTCGGGTGCGAGTCGGCCATGCGCGCCATGAGGCGGAAGCCCGCCGCCACCAACTCCGCGGGGTCATCGACAAACCCCCGCGGACGCTCGTCGATGGCCCGGCTGAACTCGTCCAGCGCGTCCGCCACCGCCGCGTCGAACAACTCCGTCGTGGTCCGGCGGTGGTTCTGGAAGGACCCGAAGCCGACGTCGGCGCGGTCGGCGATGGCTTGGATGCTCGCGCCGGTGTCCCCATGCGCGGTTGGAGCTCGCGGGCCGCGCGGATCAGAGCCTTGCGGGTCCCGGCATGTCGCCATTCGGAGCGGTTGCGCGGCGGGGCGGGCGTCGGTGTGGGAAGAGCACAGCAATGATCACTACTTCTGATGGATCAGTCAATTTTCCGCAAGTCGGCTATTGATGATCTGACGAGCGGAGTTGATGATACCGTCACTGATCGCAGTGCTTGTGGGAGCACACCATGGTCCGGAACTCGGGCCGACGAGGTCGACCGCGCGGACCTCGCAACACCTCATCAAGACCTTCGCAGTGAGCAGAGCAGCCTAGCTCTCGGCCTTCCGCCCGCGGGACCGCCGTACGACGACTACTTCTGGACCGAGATTGCCGGGCTCGCCCTCGAAGTGGTCGGCCCCTTGCCGCCCGTGGGTGAACCCACCACCGTGGAGGGCAGCGTGGCGGAGGGACGCGCCCTGCTCACCTGGACACACCCCGACGGCCGTTCGACGATCGTCGCGTACGGCATGCCCAAGCCGATCAAGGCACTCCGAGCCCTGGCCGAAGCCGCCTCGAGTCAGTGAGGTCACCATGCCCTTTCTCGTACTGATCGCCATTTATGCGGCCCGGATCATGCGCAGCCCGCTGGACACCCGACTGAAGAAGAGTCATGTCGGACCCCTGACGGTGGCCGCTCTTTTCGTCGTGCTGTCCCTGGCCTGGGACTGGCTCAGGCCGGACGGCATCGGCACCGTCTACTTCCTCGGTGAATTCTGCGGCGTGAGCGCGCTCTACCTGATGACATGGGCCTTGGTGCTGGCCACGAGGCTGCGGTGGCTGGAGCAGTGGTTCGGCGGTCTGGACCGCATGTACCGCTGCCACAAGAACTACGCCCTGTGGTCCATTCTGCTGCTCGTTCCCCACAGCGTGTTCGCTGACACCGAAGCGGGAAGGACGGTGAGGGAATCCCCCCAGGCGGTGGGCCTCGGGCGCGCGCTGGGCCTCGCCACCGCTCTCGGCCTGCTCGTGCTCGTCCTCGTGTCCCTCGCCCGCGTCGGCCGTATTCTGCGTCTGCCCCACGAGCGCTGGCTTGTCGTCCATCGCCTCATCGGACTCCTGGTCGTCTCCTCGCTGGTGCACGGCTGGGTGCTGGACCACATCATCGGCCGGTCCAGCGTCCTCAAGATCGTGTACGTCGTCATGGGCGTCGTCGGAACGGCCGCCTACGCCTACGACGAACTCGTCATGCGACGCAGGGTCCCGCGTGCCGACTACACCGTCCACGCAGTCAAACGTCCGGCGCCCGACATCGTCGACCTCACCCTCGCACCGGCCGGACACGCGCCGCTGCAAGTGAAGGGCGGTCAGTTCGTCTACCTGCGCGTCGGGGGTCACCGCGCCTGGCGCGAACATCCCCTGAGCGTAGCCGGAGTCCAGCACGACGGTTGCGTCCGTCTCACCGTCCGCGCCGTCGGCCGAGGCACCCGCAGGCTCTACGCCGACCTGCGCGAAGGCGCCCTGGCCACACTGAGCGGTCCGTACGGCATGTTCGACCACACGGTCGGCGGGCAGCGCCAGATATGGATCGCGGGCGGGATCGGCATCGCCCCCTTCCTGGGCTGGATCACCCACGAAGACGCAGAGGCCCTGCCCAGCGCGGACCTCTTCTACTGCACCAGTACCGCCACTGACGCGCCATTCCTACCAGAGCTCACCGAGGCAGCCCGACGCCACCCGGCTCTCAGACTCCACTCCGTGTACAGCCGCCGCCAAGGCCGACTCACCGTCGACAAGATCCTGGCCGCCACCGGGCCCCTCACCCCGGACACCCATGTCTTCCTCTGCGGACCCGCCTCGATGGTCGAAAACCTCACCATCGCCCTCCGCGGCCGGGGAATCTCCCGGCACCACCTGCACGCCGAGCACTTCGCCTTCCGCTGACCTTCGGCTTGTCGTCGACCAGGCCGTGCAAAGCCCGGCTTTCACCATGGGTGTACGTGACAAAGGACGCTCAAGGACTACCCCGTTACCTTCTAGACGGCCCCGATCTTGGGGCTCCCGGCCTTCTGGCCCGGCATGACTTTTGCCCCCTGTCGACCATGACCCGGGGGGTGGTGTCACCGGGTCGGGAGGCGCCGGTAGATCGCTAATAGGGGCAGGAGCGCCGGTTGGCCGGCAACGCTCTTCGTAACGTGGTTGCCGGATATCGGCGCCGTGCCTTGGCCGGGAAGGCAAGACCCTCCCAGGAGGAGTGAAGTGATCGACATCCGCGACGTGGCCGTCTTCCTCGGCCTCGATGTCGGCAAGGGCGAACACCACGCCACCGGCCTCACGCCGGACGGCAAGAGTGTCGTCGACAAGCCGCTGCCGAACAGCGAGCCGAAGATGCGGGCCATGCTCGACAAGCTCACGGCCAAGTACGGCCGGGTCCTGGTCGTCGTGGACCAGCCCGCCTCGATCGGTGCTCTGCCGCTGGCCGTCGCCCGCGACGCGGGCTGCGAGGTGGCCTATCTGCCGGGCCTGACCACGCGGCGGATCGCGGACCTCTATCCCGGCGAGGGCAAGACCGATGCCCGCGACGCGGCGATCATCGCGGACGCCGCCCGCACCATGCCCCACACACTCCGATCGATCGAGCTGGACGACGAAACCATCGCCGAACTCCACATAATCGTGGGCTTCGACGACGACCTCGCGGGCGAGGTCACCCGGGTCGCCAACCGGCTGCGCGGCCTGCTCACCCAGATCCACCCGCACCTCGAACGGGTCCTGGGGCCACGCATCCAGCACCCGGCCGTGCTCACGCTGCTGGAACAGTTCGGCTCGCCCAAGGCGATCCGCAAGGCCGGACGACGGCGCCTGATCACGCTGCTGCGACCGAAGGCCCCGAGGATGGCCGAGCGGCTGGTCGAGGACATTTTCACCGCACTCGACGAGCAGACCGTCGTCGTGACGGGCACCGACGGCGGCCGCGGTGATCGTGCCCAAGCTCGCGAAGAACCTCACCGCGCTGCTCGACCAGCGCAAGGAACTTGCCTCGGACATCGAGGAGTTGCTCAAGTCGCACCCTCTTTCCGAGCTCCTGACGTCGATGCCGGGGATAGGCGTCAGGACCGGATCCAGGATCCTCATCGACGTCGGTGACGCCAGCAGCTTCCCGACCGCAGGCCACCTCGCCGCCTATGCCGGGCTCGCCCCGGTGACCAGGCGGTCGGGGTCCTCGATCCGCGGCGAGAGTCCGTCCCGCAGAGGCAACAAGCACCTCAAACGGGCCTTCTTCCTCGCTGCGTTCGCCTCGCTGTCCGACCCGGCCTCCCGGGCCTACTACGAACGCAAGAAGGCCGAGGGCAAGCGGCACAAGCAGGCCCTGATGTGTCTCGCCCGCCGCCGCGTCGACGTGCTCTTCGCGATGCTCCGCGACGGCACGTTCTTTGAACCTCAAGCCGTCCCCCAAGCCGCCTGAAACATCACCAAACAACCGACCTGCCCCTTGACGAAAGAGATAGGGGCACCCCCCCACAGAGGACTCCCCGCACAGAGGACTCCCCGCACAGCCTCGTCACACGCACGCTCCGCTTCCATCCTCGGCTCAGCCCGCCGCACCCACTCGTCGGTGGCCCGCGGGATCGCGCCCGAGCACGCTCTCGA
This sequence comes from Streptomyces griseorubiginosus, assembly GCF_036345115.1. Taxonomy (GTDB): domain Bacteria; phylum Actinomycetota; class Actinomycetes; order Streptomycetales; family Streptomycetaceae; genus Streptomyces; species Streptomyces griseorubiginosus_C. The sequence continues at coordinate 990,100 of NZ_CP107766.1, read as the reverse complement.
CGCGTACTCTCCGCCCGGCCGTACAACGCCGCCCGAACGGCAGCTCCCCGAGATCGGCATCGTCCCCAAAACCTCAGCTCGGCATGTCAGCGGCCGAACCCGTCGACGCCGAGGGGTTCGGCCGGGACCGACGTCACCGTGATGGCTGCCGGAGGCCGGGGTGACGGAACTGCTTCCGGCGCTGGAAGTGCTCACCTGCTGGTGGCTACGGCACCGAGGCCGTCCGATCCGGCAGCTTCCATCAGGCGGCGCCGCCGCGCGAGGCCGAGACGGCACGGTCCAGGGTTGCGTGATCGGCCCAGTTGCCATGGAAGCCGAACGGGACGCGGCTCGGGAGTTTGACCCGGGCGAGCGGGGTGCGGCGCAGGTCGGCGGCGTCATGGATGAGCAGCTCGGACAACCCGGTGAGGCGGTTCCACCACAGGGTCAGCAGGTAACCATCGTCCTCCGAGGTGGCGTTCTGGCGGGCCACAAAGACGGGTTCACCAGGGCTGGTCAGCGCATCGGGCCCCTCGACCACGGTCGTGGCGTCGCTCAGGAAGTCGTGCTTGGCCAGGCCGTCGCTCATGGTGTCCTCGGCCAGCGCGCGCGTGGTGACGAAGTAGCCGTAGCGGTGCTCCCGGCCGGTGTACGCGTCGTTGATCCGCGGGAACTCACCGGCGACACCGCTGGTCATCTCCTCCGTCGCCGATCCGGTGGCCAGGTCGACGCGCCAGCGGTGGGGCAGGGACGGCGGGAACCAGGAGTGGGAGGTGACGGGGGTGTCGAGCCGGCCGGCAGGAGTGCCCAGGCGGGTGATGCGGTGCCCGTCGACGATGACCTGCCCATTGCACTCGTAGGCGTTGTAGAAGTGGGTGTTGGCCCAGTGGCCGCCCACCTCGTGCCAGGTGACGGTGTGGGTGCGGCGGTCCATGAGCACGATCTGTACGCCGTGCGGGAGCGATGCCTCGTCCCAGACGACTCCCGGCTTTCCCTGCATGATGTGGTCCAGCCGGAACTGGGCCGGGGTGACGAAGAAAATCGCGTAATGGTCGCTGACGGCGAAGTCGTGCATCAGCACGGGCACTTTGATGTCGAGACTGTGGCTTTCCACGACGTGCCCGGTCTTCATGTCCGCCCGATACCAGGTGATGACCGGCCCGGTCGCGGCGAAGAAGAGCATGTCGCCGCTGTCTGGGTCGATCTTGTAGTGGGCGGTGCACAGTACGTCGATGCCACCGTGGAAATCGTGGGTGCCATACGTCTCCAGGGTCTCGGGGTGCATCGCGTACGGCAGACCGCCCTCGTAATAGACGAGCAGGTGGTCACCGAAGACACCGACGTTGGTGTTCGCCACGTTCTTCGCGGGTGGAGCGCCCTGGGGGAGCGGACCGGGTGTGCCGCCGTTGGCGAATCCGCTGTAGACGGCCATGCCCTGCTCGACCTCGAACTTCATGGAATCGGTCATCACCCAGCGGGTGCGGAACGCGGCCCGGCCCTCGCGCAGATAGATTCCGCACACCATGCCGTCGCCCTCCCACCAGTGATAGCGACCGGGATCGCGAGGCTGGAAACGGGGGTTGGATGAGACCCGGAACAGAGCCCCTGCGAGGTCGGCCGGGATCTCCCCGTCCACCTCCAAGTCGTAGGCCTCTGTCTCCTCCGTCCAGGGGGTGAAGGGGCCGTCGAGGAACTTGTTGTGGTGCGCCCAGCCGGCGGCGTCCTGTGCGAGCCGTGGGACCGACGGCCGGAGCGCGGCACGCGGCGCGATCGTCATCGGGTCGGGTGGAATCAGACCCGGGCCGGAGGTGACTGAGGTCATCGGAGTGCTCCAGGTGCGGGTGGGAGAGAGTCGGTCTGCGGGAGCGGCCCTGGCCGGGCCGCCTTGTCTGGGAGGCCATGGTCAGAACGGGTAGAAGGGGATCTCCTGGCGGACGGTGACCCACTGCTGCTCGGTGAATGCCTCGAGGTTGGCGGCAGCGCCTCCGTGGCGGGAGCCGTTGCCGGAGTCGCCGACGCCGCCGAACGGGATGGTCGACTCGTCGTTCACTGTTTGGTCGTTGATGTGCACAAGGCCGGTCGGGATGCGCTCGGCCAGCGCCAGGCCCTTGGCAACATCGCGCGTCAGGATGCCGAGAGAGAGCCCGTACTCGCTGTCGGAGGCCAGCCGGGCGGCCTCGTCGAGATCCTGGAAGGTCACTACGGGCGCGACAGGGCCGAAGATCTCCTCCGCGTAGGCGCGGGCGGTGAGCGGGACGTCAGCCAGGACGGTGGGCCGGTAGAACAGGCCTTCATGGGTACCACCGGCAGCGAGCCGTGCTCCCGCGGTGACACTGTCGGAGACCACGGCGTGGGCGGCCCGCAGCTGACCCTCGTCGATCATGGGGCCCATGAGGACCGTGCCGGTCATCGGATCACCCACGGGTGTGGCGTCGGCGTGCTCGGCGAGGCGGGCTGTGTACTCCTCGGCGATCGAGGAGTGCACGAGATGACGGCTGGCGGCCATGCAGACCTGCCCGGCGTTGAAGAAGGAGCCGAAAGCGCCCGCGGACACGGCCTTGTCGAGGTCGGCGTCGTCCAGGACGACCAGCGCCGAGTTGCCGCCCAGCTCCAGGTGGACCCGCTTGAGCCGCTGCGCGGCTGCCGCCGCGATGGCCTTCCCGGCCCGGGTGGACCCGGTGAAGGCGATGACGGGCACGCGCGGGTGCTCCACCAGCGCCGCGCCGACGGCGGCGCCACCGGGCAGGACGTGCAGGACGCCCTCGGGAAGCCCTGCCTCCTCGAAGACCCGCGCGATGGTGACACCGCCGCAGATCGCGGTGCGCGGATCGGGCTTGAGGACGACCGCGTTGCCCAGGGCCAGCGCCGGGGCCACCGCACGCATGGCCAGCAGCATCGGCGCGTTGAACGGGGAGATGACACCGACCACGCCCACCGAGCGCCGCCGCGAGAACGACAGACGGTCCTGGGCTGACCGGAGCACTTCACCAAAGGGAGCCGCAGCGAGTGCGGCGGCCTCGTAGCACTCCTCGGCCCCACCATCAGTCGCCTGGGTGTCCGCGAACAGTCGTGGGGCGCCCGACTCGCGCACGATCCACTCCGCTATCTCCGCCTGGTGCCGCTCGAAGAGGGCCGCGGCGCGCCGCAGCACCCGTGCACGCTCCAGGTACGGCACCGCCGCCCAAGCGCGTTGGGCCTGCTGCGCGTGCGCCACGGCTCGGTCCAGATCGGCGGGAGATGCTGCGCCAACGCGGCCCAGCGTCTTTCCGGTCGCCGGCTCGGTGGAGTCGTACGGCTCACCCGAGCCCTTGACCCATCCGCCTGAGAAGATCCGCTCCTGCCAGTCGGCTGCATCGAGAAGGGTCATGGTGTTCCGTTCTGCGTAGGTGACACAGGAAGGCGCACCGTCTGCGCCGCCCCTCGGTCCCGGAGGCATCGCGCCGGGTGGCGCTGGTAACTCGGTAGGAACCCGGCCTCGGCCCGCTCGGGAATAGCGGGATGTCCCGTTGAATAGGACTTGCATCTTGATTAACAGGACATTGCTGTTGAATGTCAAGCGGTATGTCCAAGGTGGCGGCGACAGGTCGTCGTGCCGGCATGCCCAGGGTGGTGCTGCAGTGTCGGCTCTGGAGGAGCGCCGGGACGCGGCAAGCTTGCAGCAAGCACAGTATTTGCATGAAATATGGCGAATTGCACGATGATGAAGGTGAGTCAGGGACAGGTCTCATCCGCTGATCCACAGATCGAGGGAGGACGGCCCTGGGGTGCCAATGGGCAACGACGCATTGGACCCACGCTTCGGGGCGCTCAACTGTCACACCGGCGTGTCCAGTGGATCGAGGCGTCCGACGGCCTCGCCCCGACTCACTTCTTCAACGCCTACCAGGGACGACAGGGCGCCCGGCGCCATGGGATGGCGGCCTGCGACTGCGGCCTGGACGGGGCCTCTCCGGTGGCGTGGCCACAGTCGGAGCCTCGGCCCGGAGACAACCGCCGGATGCCGGGACCGCTGCCAGGGCCCCGGCATCCGCCATGGGCGGGACACTTGCTTCAGCAAGGGTAGGAGGCCGCCACGCCTGGGAAGGAGTGCAGCGCCACGGGGGAAAGACCCCCGTTGGCCCTTAGTTCGAGCCCGAACCGCCACAGCGTCCGTACACCTCGTTCGGCACCGCCCGGGTGTCAGCCCCCGACGGCTGTCAGCCGCTCACCGATCTCCCGTGCCGTCTCCTGAACCTTCCGGGCCAGCTCCGCCTCTGCCTCGGGGAACACACGAGAGGCCAAGGCCGCGATGCTCACCGCTGCCACTACCTGCTGCTGCTCGTCACGGACGGGAGCGGCGACCCCCATCACGTCGGCGTCGAGTTCGCCACGCGTGACCGAGTAGCCGCCGCGCCGGATATGGGCCAGCCTCTGCATGAGAGTGTCGACGTCCGTGAGGGTAGCGGGAGTGAAACGGCGCAGGTCTGCTGATTCAAGAAGCTGGCGGGCTTCCTCGTCGGGGATCCAGGCCAGCAGGACGAGTGCCGCCGCACCCGCGTTGAGGGGGAGAGTGCTGCCCCTCTCGTAGGAGATGCGCACGGCGCCCGTCCCTGCTTCGGCCCGATCGACGCACACGACCAGCTCTCCGGTCCGCCTGGTGAGCAGGACCGTCTCCCGCACGTCCTCGGCGAGCGCCGTCATCGCCGGGAGGGCGACTTCGGACAGGCCGTAGCTGCGGCGTGCCAGCCGTGCGATCTCCATGACGCGCAGCCCCAGCCGGAAGCCCCCACCCGGCGCCTCCTCGAGGAAGCGGCTGCTCACGAGGCTCTGGAGGTACCGGTACGCGGTCGAGCGAGCCACGCCGAGTCGCTCGGCCACAGCGGTGCCGGAGACGACGAGGTGGGTGTCGGTGAACATGAGCAGGATGTCCAGGGCCCGGTCGGCCGTGGAGTTACGCTCGCGATAGCTGGTGGACGCTGTTCCTGACATGCGAGACATCGTAACGGGTGTCGCGGCGTCTCGGGCACCGGGCGTCACAATCGGTCCTTGACCACTGTATTGCGCAGTTCGCCGATCCCCTCGACGACCGTGACGAGTTCCTGCCCCGGCCGGAGAAAGACCTTGGGGTCGCGGCCGGCACCCACGCCCCCCGGGGTACCCGTGGCGATGAGGTCGCCCGGCAGCAGCGTGATGATGGTGCTGACGTACGCGATGATCGTGGCGACGTCGAAGAGCAGGTCCGCTGTGTTGGACTTCTGCATCGTGGTGCCGTCCACGAGGCAGCTGATCGTCAGTCCGGACGCACCGCGCGGCAGTTCGTCCGGTGTGACGAGCGAGGGTCCCACAGGGGTGGTGGCCTCGAAGGTCTTGCCGGACAGAAACTCACGGGTGCGATGCTGCCAGTCCCGGACGGTGACGTCGTTGAGGACGGTGTAGCCCGCGACCTGCGCCAGCGCCTGGTCCGGCGACACGTGACGTGCGCGGTGTCCGATCACCACACCGAGCTCAGCCTCCCAGTCCAGGTCGTCGCTCACCGGCGGAATGTGCACGTCGTCGTAAGGTCCGATCAAGGAGCCGTCGTACTTGGCGAACAGCGTCGGATGGGCCGGGGTCGCCCGGCCCATCTCCTTGATGTGCGTGGCGTAGTTGAGGCCCAGACACACGATCTTGTTCGGGTGAGGGACGACGGGAGCGAGGGACGCGGTCGACAGGGAGATGCGGTCGCCGTCCTCGGCGGCCACGCGTTCAGGCCAGTCGTCGCCGCTCGACAGCAGTTCGCCGACGTCGGAGTAGGGCAGCAGAACGAACTCGTCCCCTTCCTGGCGGGCAGCGGCTGTGCCGCGCTCGTCGTGCAGCCGGACGGTGCTGAGCCTCATCGGGGCCCTCCTTGGGGCTTGGAAACACTCTTGGTGACGGGGTGTGCGGTCGGTGCGGGCCGCGGTCGGACGACCTCGTGACTGATCTCCGCCGGACCGTCTGACGCGGCAAGGGAGAGATCGCGCCCTGGAGCGGGCGCGAAACGACGCAGGCTCTGCGAGACACGCTCTGCCTGGTCGGCTGGGAACACGGCCGCGATCAGCCGGTCAGGGCGCACCAGCAGGAAGTGTCCCGTGAGCCCGCCGAACAGCGCCTGAAGTCGGCCGTCGGCGTCGGCTACGGCAGTGCGCCCCGGGCGGTCGCGGGGGTATCGGTCATCGAGGACGACCGACACCCGCGTGCCTGCGGGCAGACCGGCGTGCGCGGCAGTGTTCCAGTCGGCGTCGGTGAGGGCTACGCCCAGCAGGCTCCAGCCATGGCCGAGCACGTTGTCGAGCCGGGTCACCTGGAGCTGCGGACCGTGCAGGACTCGTGGCTGCGGAAGAAACGTGCCCACCGGTGACCCTTTCTTGCCGTCGAAGGGGACGACGGCGCCCGAACGAACGCGGGTGTTCGGCCGGTAGCGCATCTCGGTGAGGTACCGGCGCCCCTGCGGGGTGTGCATGGCGATGCGCACCAACAGGTCGCGCAGCCGCGCGCGGCTGCGGCTGGTCGTCATGACGATGCGGCCGAGCCGGACCGAGAGGTCGATGACGGCCTGAGCGTGTGGGCGGCGTTCGGTGCCATAGGTGTCGAGGAGGGTGTCTGCCGAGCGTCCGGCCAGGACGTCGGCGAGCTTCCAGCAGAGGTTGGCCGCGTCTCGCACTCCGGAGTTGAGTCCCTGGCCCGCGAAGGGCGGCATCATGTGGGCGGCGTCGCCCAGAAGAAAGCAGCGTCCGTCGCGCAGGCGGTCGGCCAGCAGTGCGTGGAACGTGTACGACACGGCGCGCTCGACCTGGTCCGGGGTGATCTCGCGGTACGGCCGCAACAGATCGCGTACCAGCTCGAACGGTGGAGGATCGCCGGGCAGGCCCTCCCCGGGGTGCAGCAGGAACTCGTAGCGGCACCGGCCGTCGCGCCCCGGAACGATGACCGTGGGGCGGCTGGGGTCTCCCATGTGCATGCCGTAGCGCTGGTCGTGGGGATCTTCCACTGTGTCGGCGACCAGCCACACGTCGGGAAAGCTGCGCCCCTGCATGGGGATGGACAGCAGTTCCCGGACGGTGCTGCGTCCGCCGTCGCATCCGAGGACGTACGAGACGTCGAAGTGCTCGACCGGTTCCGTGCCATCGCTCGGCCCGACTCCGACCCGTACCCGGTCGGAGTGCTGTTCTAGCGAGAACAGCCGTGTGTGGAAACGGGTTTCGACATTGGGGCGGTGGCGCAACTCTTCGACCAGTACCCGCTCCAGGTCGGGTTGGGCGAAGGGGTTCTTGAACGGGTGTCCGAATCGCTGGTCGCCGAGGCCGCGGGCGTGCACGAGGGGTCGGCCACCGACGTCGAAGTACTTCGTTCCCGTGCCGGGCACGATGATCGGGTAGACCGCCCCGTCGATGCCGGCCGACTGCAGCGTGCGCAGCGACTCGTCGTCCAGACTGATCGCCTTGGCGTCGTCGCTCGTTGTCGGATTGCGCTCGACGAGCAGGACGCGTATGCCGAGTGAGCCGAGCAAATGGGCGGCCGTGAGCCCCGTCGGACCGGCGCCGACCACGAGCACGTCGGCTTGCACCGGGGCTGCCGAAGCGAATCTTCGCCGCGGTTCCGGATGCGGTGGCTGGGGGTTGCTCATGGGTGGGACTCCATCGGTCGGCGGCGTGTGAGGGCGCGGTGTGCTACTGGACCGGCTGATAGGCGGGACCGCCCTCGGTCAGCAGCCGCTCCACGTCGGCCATGACGTCGGCGGGCTCCTGGTCGAGGTTGAGGGTCTTGCGGAACGGCTGTCGCACGTCGCGCTCCACCCGCAGATACACCTCGTTGCGGTTGCCCTCGGGGTCGAAGAAGTAGATACCGATCGCGTTGCCGTGGGTGACTTCCTGCTGCACCTGGATGCCCTCGGCGCGGAACCGGTGGTGGAACTCGATGACCGACTCCAGAGAGTCCACCCGCCAGGACACCTGATGCGTGAGCTTGGCGCCGTCGTGGGCGGTCCGTCCGCGCTGCAGAACGAACTCGTGGTGCTCCTCCTCAGGGCAGGAGGAGAGGAAGACGATGCCCAGCTCCTCGTCCTCGTCGGTCACGGTCAGGCCGAGGACCCGCGTGTAGAAGTCGCGCATCGCGTCGAGGTCGTGAACCCAGAAACCGGTGTGACCGAGACCAGTAATCGCCATGGCGTGTCTCCTTTTTCAGGATTAGAGTCTTGTTTTACAGGACGATAGGTGGATGCCGAGCTAGACGTCAACTGTTGACTGTGGGACGTGCGCGGCGCGTGGCCTGATGTCATGGCGAGGAGCGGACCGGCCGAGCGCGTGGCGGTCGAGGAATCCGGCATCGGCCTGGCCGCCGCAGTGGCCCTCGACGCGTTCATCGTGCGCACGGTGCCGGTGCCCGCGTGTATGCAGATGCTCGGCCGTGCCAATTGGTGGATCCCAGGCTGGCTAGACCGCGTCCTGCCGCATCTGTCCGCCGGACTCAGGCCAGGGACACGGCCATGATTCCGAGTCGGCTCAGACGGCCGCACTCGTCAGCGAGGCCGACCCCGGATCGCATGACCGCGCCGCGCAGACTGCTGTCTCGGGCGACATGTCGCGCTGACACGCGAACTCCTGACGAATCGGGGCCCGGACGCTTTGTCCGGGCCCCGATCACTCCGTCGCATTTTCCGCCGGCGACCTCGATCTCGCCGGATGGCGATCATGACTCCGCCCGTGCGATGCGCTCAACGATCTCGCGCTGCGCGGCAGCGAAGTCGTCGGCCACACGCACTGACCTTTTGCAGCCGGGTCCAGGGGAGCGCGCGCCAGGCGCAGCTGCATCTCTGCGCCGCATCCGATCCCGCCCTTGACCCCGAGCTTCGCGCAGGTGCGCCCGACTCGCGCCGACCCAGTTCGCGCCCGGTTGCGCTGTGAGCACGGGTATCTGCCCGGCGCAGATCGCGGCTGGGCAGGCCCGATCGATACAGCAGCACCGGCGCGCGGCGACCTCGGTCAGGGAGCGCGACACGCGATCGGCGGGCTGCCGTCCGCGGACCCGCTTCGAGCGGGCCGCCTACTCGGTCCTGGTCCCAGGGGCAGCGGTTGAGCTGCAGGGCGGCTTGTTGACCTCGATACCGCAGGAGCGTTAGTGTCCTCTTTAGCAAGACGGTAGTCCTGCTTTGCGGAAATTGAGTAAGGGTCCACGTCGGGTTGCTCGCGGGTCTGACCGGAACGCCGACGAGGCCTGCCCTGTGCAGCTTGGCGTAGTCCCCTTCGGCCGCTGCGGCCTGCTCCAGCTCATGCAAGGACCCAGGAACGGTCCGGGCCGCAGCGACACGGACGGGCTCCACCTACAGCAGCCACGGAGGCACCATGGCGATCACCGGACTCGGCCACACCGGTTTCTGGGTCAACGGCCTGGAGAAGATGCGTGAGTTCGGCCCGTGACCGACGAGGACGAGGAACTCGGCATCGTCTTCCCGTCCGCGCAGCCCGAGCAGGAGCACCATGAATTCGTGCCGCAGCGCGGCCTGACCGCGTCCGACGGAGGCAAACTCACCCCCCAAGTCTGCTGGCGGGTCGACTCGCTGGAGACCGGTGGCCGACGCATGGATGGCGACGGCTACTTCTTCGCACCACCATCCTGACGGACCTCGATGAACGGATGCGGGTCGTCGCTGAGGAACAGTTCGGGCCTGTACTGCCGGTCATGGCGTACGGCGATGTCGAGGACGCGCTCGCGCGGGCCAATGACACCCACTTCGGGCTGAACGGCTCGGTGTGCGGTGTGGAGCGCGGATCCGGAACGGGCCGCGGCGCTCGCTACCCGGCTGGAATGCGGTAAGTCCTGGGTCAACACCCACGCCGTGCCGACATCGGGCGGGAGTAAGTGGAGTGGGCTAGGCGGGGAGGGTGGAATGCCGGGCTTGTTGTCGTTCACCAACACCAAGGTCCTGCACACCATCCGGGAGGGGCACCGAACGAAACCACACTTCGTTAAAGCTGAGTGTGCATGCCGACTGAACCAGGCGGCTTCGAATACCAGCCACGGCAAGCCGTGAATCTGAGTGCTCATTTGCGAACCTTCGTTCGCGTCATCCAGTGAAGATTGAGAAAGGTTGCCAGACATTGAGCGTCAACGGAAGCTGGGACATTACCATGAAGACCCCGATGGGAACCCAGGTGCTGCAGCTGGAACTGCGGTCTGACGGTCAAACGTTGACCGGCACACAGTCGTCCATGGGCGAGACCACCGAGATCCAGGACGGCTCGGTCAACGGCGACGAGGCGACGTGGAAGGTCGACGCGACCAAGCCGGTGGCCGTGAAAGTCACGTTCACCGCCAAGGTCGACGGAGACGATATATCCGGCCACGCCAAGGCCGGATTCTTTCCCAAAACGCCGTTCAGCGGCCGTCGGGCGGCCGCGTAGCGGCATACAGCAATCCGATCGGCGGCTACCGCCCGGTTCGTAGCGGTGGCCGTCAAAAGATCTGCTGCTGTAGTACTGGACGGCCTACGGGCCGAGCTCAAGCAGGGCTCGTTCCGGCCGTTACCTGTGCGGGAGCGCAAGATTCCCAAACCGGGTGGATCGGGAAAGGTTCGGCGGCTGGGGGATTCCCGTGATCGCCGACCGGGTCGTCCAGGCCGCGCTGAAGCTGGTTCTGGAGCCGGTCTCCGGGGCCGACTTCAGGCCGGAATCCTACCGGTTCCGGCCTAAGCGGCGGGCTCGGGACGCACTTGCTACCCGCAGGCCGGCTAACGAAGTGGCCACGACAAGGTCTTGCCCGGGGTGCGGAAGCGGCGCTGACAGTGGCATCGGTCATAGGGAATCCACAGATGAGGACGATGGCCCTGCCGAGAGGGACGGTAGGCCCAGAAAACGGCACCTGGCAATAGACGTGGCTACTGGATTCACATTCACAGGAATCACTCGGGAATTACTCAGGAATTACTCACTCCACCTCGAACCTTGCGGCTGTGAAGGGATTGACCCTTTCGAGCTACCGGCTATACGGTCACTACCAGTCCCAAATATTGGGATGATGTTCTGACATTCAGGATCACATGGTTCATGACAAGGAGGGGTGTCCATGTGGGACTCCAACAACATGTTTCTCAACGGGCCTTACGCACCCTGGCGAGAAGAGGGTGAGGCATTCGATCTGGAGATCGATGGCCAGCTCCCGGACGAGCTGAACGGTGCGCTGTTCCGGGTGGGCGCGAACCCTATGTACCGGCCTAAGGATCCGAGCCGCTACCACTGGTTCGAGGGTGACGGCATGGTCCACGCCCTCTTCCTGCGCGACGGCAGGGCGAGCTACCGCAACCGCTACGTGGAGACCGTCGGCCTGCAGCGGGAGAGGCAGGAGGGCCGGTCCCTCTACGGCGGTTTCATGAACCCCAGTGAATTCCCCCTGCCGCCCGGTACCTTTCCGAAAAACCTCGCCAACACGCACGTGAGCCTCTTCGACAACCGCCTGCTGGTCTTCTGCGAGGCTGACGTTCCGCACGAGCTGCGGCCGGACACGTTGGAGACGGTCAGTCAGCGCTACGACTTCCACGGCGGGTTCAGCGGACCCCCCCTGACGGCCCACCACAAGATCGATCCGGCCAACGGTGACATCCTCACCTTCGGCAACAGGGGGGGCGCGGTCACCTGGTTCCGGGCCGACCGCCACGGGCGGGTCCTCGACCTTCACACGGTCGACCTGGGCGCCCCCACCTTCACCCATGACTACGCTGTCACCACCGACTACGCGATCTTCCTGGTGAATCCGGCGATGGTCCGCTTCGAGCACTATCTCAAGGGTGTCCCGTCCACGGTTTGGGAGCCGGAAACGCTGGACACGTGTCGCTGGGCTGTCCTGCATCGCAGGACAGGCGAGGTAACGTGGGTCGAGGCGCCCGACGCCTTCACGGAGACCCACTTCCTCAATGCCTACCAGGACGGCTCCAAGATCGTCGTCGACGGGCACCGCACCCCCCGTTTCGGCCCCACCTGGAAGGAGCTCGAGTCACCGCCGCCGGGCGGCGACTGGAACTGGTGGTTCAAGAACATTGTCGCCACCCCCTGGCGCTGGGAACTCGACCTTGCCACAGGGAAGGCGACGGACAGTCAGGTCAACGACATCCTCGGTGAGTTCCCCCGGATCAACGATCAGCGCACCGGCCAGCGCCACCGATACGGCTACTACGCGACGACGCGGGGAACCGGCGACTGGTTCATCGACGGCCTGGCCAAGCACGACTACCTCACGGGCGAGACGTCGATGCAGGCAGCCGACGGTGTGCTGACCTCCCCCAGCGAACCTGAGTTCGTGCCCCGCCCCGGAGCCACGGCCGAGGACGACGGCTGGCTGCTGTCGACTTGGTGGGACCCCACCACTGACCGCAGCGAGGTCATCGTTCAGGAGGCCCAGGACTTCACAGCCGCGCCCATCGCCCGGATCAAGCTCAACCACCGAGTTCCCCTGACAACCCACGGCAGTTGGTCGGACGCCGCTGATCTCGACGCCGCCATACGCGGCTCCTGAGCCCCGGCATCCACTGGCCGGCGGGGCGACGACGCTTCCCGCCGGCCAGCGGATGCCCCACCCACGGCCGCCCCGGTGCCTGACATCTACGACCCCACAGGGCCGGGGAAGTGCTGTTCGTGTTCTTCGCGGCGATGGCGGAGACCGAGCGGGAGAACACCGGGAGGCGACGCTGGAGGGGCTCGACACCGCGGCCCGCATGCGCATCCCGGCCGACCTCAATCGTGGCGCCTCCTTACTGCAGGTCACCGGGGCAGTCCATGGGTGGAACCAGTTACGCGGTCAGCCCGCTTGTCCCGGAGCTGTCGTCTTCACATCGGGTACGGGGGCATAGGTGTGAGCGTCCGTGATCCGATTCGGTGGACACCGGGTTCGGCTCCGCCGGAGTGGCGCAGGTCCAGGTGTGATGGGCCTTGTGCAAGTCCGCGGCATCTTCCCACTGGCGGCATGCTGCGTCCCACGTCAGACCCGATACGGCAAGGTGCTGAGGTTCGAGTCCGCTCGGGCGCGGCGAAGCCTTGGCCCCGCGGTCCATCGGGAGGGGCGCCATGACTCACGTAGGCCTGAACGCGTTTCACGTACGAAACGGTTTCGTTTTCATCGGATTGGCGGTACGGTCATGACTGTACGGTGATCCGTACGAAACCGTTTCGTTCCTAGGGGGTGTGATGGTCGAGGTTGCAATGTCGCGTCGCGGTCGGATCACCCCCGAGCGCGAGGCCGAGCTGTACGTGGCTGTGCTCGATCTGCTTCGTGAGGTCGGCTATGGCTCGCTGACCATGGACGCCGTGGCCGCACGCACCCGCTGCAGCAAGGCGACGCTCTACCGTCAGTGGGGTGGCAAGGCCGAGCTGGTCGTTAAGGCGATGCGTCACAACAAGCGCGCCAGCGTCAGGGGCGTCGACACCGGATCGCTGCGGGGAGACTTTCTGGCTGCGCTGTCCATCGAGGACGACTCCGCCATGGAACGGAACTCCGCGCTGATGCACGGCCTGATCATGGAGATACACCACAACCCTGACCTCGGGCGGGCGTTCCGGGAACTGTTCATCGAACCGGAACGGGCCGAATTCAACCGGGTGTTGCAGCGTGCCGTTGACCGAGGCGAGATCTGTGCGGACAACCCTGCGTTGGATTATGTGCCGCACGTACTCATCGGCGGCTACTTCACCCGCACTCTGATCGACGATCGCCCGCCGACGCGGGCGTTCCTGGCTGAGTATGCCGACTCCGTGCTTTTCCCCGCCCTCGGCGTCAGGCTCTCCCCTTCTTCCAGTCCCCAGCAGTAAGCCGCTCTCCAGCCGTACTTGGCGCAACCTCCCCCTGCCTCCAGGGCATGTGGGGCCCCCATCGTCGTCGGGCCTGCTCGCTGCCCTGAACCATCCACGACTGACCCGGAGCACGTCCCGTGGCTACCTTCCTGTACAAACTCGGCCGATTCGCCTTCCGGCGACGGCACTACATCGCTCTGTTCTGGGCCGCCCTGCTGGCCGCCGCCTGCGTCGCGGCCTTCAACGCGCCCGCCGCAGGCTCATCGTCCTACTCGATCCCCGGCATCGAGTCCCAGAAGGCCTACGACCTGCTGGCGCAGCGTTCGCCTGGCTCGAGCGCCGACGGAGGGAACGCGAACGTCGTCTTCAAGGCTCCCGCGGGCGAGAAGATGACAGACGCCGACAACAAGGCCCTCGTCGAGCAGACCGTCAAGGACCTCGGCAAGGGGCCCGAGGTCGATTCCGTCACCGACCCGTTCACACAGCACAACGCGGTGAGCAAGGACGGGACGATCGCCTACACGCAGGTGAAGTACACCGCCCCGGCCAAGGAACTGAAGGACTCCACCAAGGACTTCCTAAAGAAGACGGTGGAAAAGGCCCGGCACTCCGGGGTGACCGTCGAGATCGGCGGTGACGTGCTCGACGACTCGCCCTCGTCGGGTGCCGGTGAGCTCATCGGTGTCGCCGTCGCCGCGGTCGTCCTCGTCGTCACGCTGGGCTCGCTCGTCGCGGCCGGGCTGCCGCTGCTGACCGCCCTCATCGGGGTGGGTATCGGCTTCGCCGGCATCACGGCCCTCGCCAACGCGCTCGACCTCGGCGACACCACCTCCATCCTGGCCATGATGATCGGCCTCGCCGTCGGTATCGACTACGCCCTGTTCATCCTCTCCCGCTACCGGTCCGAACTGGCCGAGGGCCGCGAACGCGAGGACGCGGTCGGACGGGCCACGGGCACGGCGGGCTCGGCAGTGGTCTTCGCCGGGCTGACGGTGGTGATCGCACTCGTCGGCCTCTCGGTCGTCGACGTCCCGGTGCTGACCAAGATGGGTCTCGCGGCGGCGTGCACGGTCGTGCTCGCGGTGCTGATCGCCCTCACGATGATCCCCGCGATGATCGGCTACGTGGGCCGGAAGATCCAGCCGACAGGCAAGAAGAGCAAGCGGTTCGGTGGCAGGAAGGCGCAGGAGAACACCGAGGGCAAGCCCAACATGGGTACCCGCTGGGGAAGCTTCGTCGTCCGCCGTCCTGCCGCCGTCCTGGTGCTGGGCGTGGTCGCCCTGGGGGCCATGGCTGTCCCGGTGACCCAGCTGCAACTCGGGCTGGGCGACGACAGCACGAAGCCGGCGTCCACGACTCAGCGAAAGGCCTACGACCTCCTCTCGGAAGGCTTCGGCCCTGGCTTCAACGGCCCGCTGATGATCGTCGTCGACACGAAGGACAGCAGCGACCCGAAGGCGGCCGCCAGCTCGGTGACCGACGAAGTCGAGGGTCTGAAGGACGTCGCGACGGTCACCCCCGCGATGTTCAACAAGGCCGGCGACACGGCGACGATCACCGTCATCCCGGACTCCAAGCCATCCTCGACGCAGACCGAGGACCTGGTGCACGCCATCCGTGACAAGGCCGACGGCATCAAGGCCGACACGGACGCCCGGGTGCTGGTCACCGGCACGACGGCGATGAACATCGACTTCTCGCAGAAGCTGACCAACGCGCTGATCCCCTACCTGGCGCTGGTGGTCGGCCTCGCCTTCCTGCTCCTGATGGTGGTCTTCCGCTCGATCCTCGTCCCGCTGAAGGCGGCCCTCGGCTTCCTGCTGTCGGTGCTGGCGGCGCTGGGCGCCGTGGTCGCAGTCTTCCAGTGGGGCTGGCTGGCCGGTCTGCTCGGTGTCGAGGAATCCGGCCCGATCATGTCGTTGGTGCCGATCTTCATGATCGGCGTGGTCTTCGGCCTGGCGATGGACTACGAGGTGTTCCTCGTGACCCGGATGCGTGAGGCCTACGTCCACGGCGAGGAGCCCAAGGAGGCGGTGGTGACCGGCTTCAAGCACAGCGCACGCGTGGTCACGGCCGCCGCGATCATCATGATGTGCGTCTTCGCCGGCTTCATCAGCTCCAGCGAGTCCATGATCAAAATGATGGGCGTCGGGCTGGCGGCCGCGGTCTTCTTCGACGCGTTCATCGTCCGCATGGCCATCGTCCCGGCGGTCCTCGCACTGCTCGGAAAGAGCGCCTGGTGGCTCCCCAAGTGGCTGGACCGCGCCCTGCCCAATGTGGACGTCGAGGGCGAGCGGCTCCGCGCACAGCACCAGCACCAGAGCGGGAACACGCAGGCCCCGCCCACGGAGCCGCAGCCGGTGCTAGTGGGTGCCCTGCGGAAGTCGACGGAGGCCGAGCCACAGGCGGCGTACGCCTCCACCGAGAGCGCGCCTGCCTCCGTTCCCGCGACGAGCGGGCCGTCCATCGAGGGCCAGGTGCGCGACGCGGAGGGTACGTGCGTCGAAGGCGCCACGCTGACACTGACCTCCCTGACCGGGCGTCAGCTCGGCAGTACCGTCACCCGGCTCGACGGCCGGTACTCGATGCCGACGCCGGCCTCCGGCTCGTACGTCCTGACCGCGGCGGCCGACGGCCATCAACGGCGGGCCGCCACCTTGGAGGTGGGCGAGGAGCCGCTGGCGTACGACGTGCTGCTAGCCGGGACCGGCGGGCCGGACGACGCGGGCCTGCCGAGGGCGCGTTGATTGTTGTCACCGATGTGCACGGAGATGTGCCGGCGACGGTCAGGTCCGTTCCTCAGCTTGTCTG
Source organism: Streptomyces griseorubiginosus (assembly GCF_036345115.1). Taxonomy (GTDB): domain Bacteria; phylum Actinomycetota; class Actinomycetes; order Streptomycetales; family Streptomycetaceae; genus Streptomyces; species Streptomyces griseorubiginosus_C. The sequence goes on along the minus strand of NZ_CP107766.1, from coordinate 973,538 downwards.
CTCCGTCGGCGAACCGTCGACAGTGACCCCACCGCGCGCCACTTGCTGATCGTCAAACAGCCACTTCACCCGGGGACCGGCCCCCGGGTGAAGTGGCTTACCCGGTGCACCTGGCTGCATCACTGGGATTGCGAGCATGATGAGGAAGAACCTGCTCGTCGGCATCGTGCTCTTCAGCTCGGTGGCGCTTTAGTGGGGCGGCGAAGCCAGCTGAGCTCGCCGACCAAACTGTCGGCAGGGCCGAATCAGAGCCGATCAGTTCTGTGTCTCAACGCGTGGTCGATGCTCTATCTGGCCAGGCAGACGAAGGTGGCCATCGGGCAGGCCAAGGTGAGCAATGCCGTGGCGGCTGCGTCGGCGAACGACACGGTACTTGGGTCCCTGCGCGAGGTGCACATCCTCATGCTGGAGCGGGAGGGTATGCGGGAGTACTTCTACGGCGGTGAGCCGCTCCCCGAGGCTGGCCCCCAACGTGAGGCCGTCATCACCCTTGCGGAACTGCTCGCTGACGTGATGACCAGCGGAGTGCATGTGCACCAGTTGATCCCCGAAAGCGGCAGCGCCGGCCCGTGGGCGGACTACTGCCGCCATACCGTTGAGAACAGCCCCGCTCTCCGCCATCTGCTCCGAGCGCATCCCACGTGGTAGCCGCCCCTGCTGTCGGTACTGCCCGACTCTCTCCTGCGCGCCGACGACCATGTCCGCGTGCCCGCACATGGCAGCGGTCGGGCAGACGCTTGAGCTCTCGCTGACGTCACTGTCATATCAGTCGTTGCGTTCGTGGAACGGTCACCGCGACCGTTCCACGAACGCTTCCATGAAGCTCTCGTTTCGGGCCTGCGGTCTCTGGTCTGCTGATACGAGGTTCAGAAATAGGTTCTCATGGGACTGGCGGCCAGCGGCACGGCGCCAAAAAAACCGGCGACCCCAACGCGACCTGGCAGGACGTCACTTCGACTCTGCGGGCGGGCCTCTCGCTCTCCTTCCTTCTGGAGTCACGACATCGGCGGTTTCCACGGCATGACGTCCCGGCTGCCCTGGGACTTCGGCGAGGAGGAGTACGCGGCCGTCCTGCGCCCCGGCTGCGCACCGGCCTGTTGCCGTACGTCCACCGGGCCGCCGCCGACGCGGTCCGCACCGGCGAGCCGCTCGCCCGACCCGTGGCCCTGGGCCAACCGGGCTGCCCGGACGCCCACGCACCCGCGTCGTCGAATGTGCGGTCGCTCGACCTCGGCGAGCTGCGGAAGCCTGCGAGTTCACCCAGGCGCGGATCGCTGTGCCGGCTGGTGACTGCTGGGCCGGTAGGCGCTGTTCGCAGTCATGAGGGAGGCGATGCGTCGTATGTGTCGGATTCGGGCAGCGTGTCGGACTGCACTGACGAGACCTGCTCCTGTGCCGTGTTGAGTGCAGCGACGATGTCTTGCTCGCGGCCATGAAAGCGAATGGCGGGGATCGGCACGGAGAGCGCCGCCAGTCTGCCGTAGGTGTCCTGGGCGGCGATGGCGACGGCACACACGCCGGGAGTGCTCTCCTCCAGATCGAAGGCCATGCCTGTTCGCCGAACCTGCGTGAGTTCCTCCACGAGGGCGGCCCGTCGCGTGATCGTGGAGGGGGTGAGCCGAGTCAGTCGTGCCGGGAGCAGGCGCGCGATCTCGGCGTCGCTCAACTTCGCGAGGACGGCTTTGCCGTTGGCGGTGCAGTGCAGCGGCAAGCTGCTTCCCACCACCGATACGGCACGCAATGTGTGCTGCCCCTGTATCGAATCGGTGATTCTCAGTCGGCCCGATTCCAGGACCGCGAGGTCGACGGTTTCCTCCAGGGTCTGGGCAAGGTGCTCCATCGTCGGCCGGAGCAGGGCGCGAATCTCCGGTCGGCCGGCCTCGGCCAATCGCACCAATTCGGGACCGATGCGGACGCGGCCCGTAGCAGAGGCTGCGACCAGCACGCCCTCGACCTCCAGGGCAGAGACCAGCCGGTGAATCGTCGAGCGCGGGAGCCCGGTGCGTTCAGCGAGCTGGGAGAGGCTGAGTCCCTCCCGCTCGCCGGCGAGGGCGCGGAGCACCGCGACAGCCCGCCCGATGATCTTGATTCCGGCTTCGCCGCCGTCCTGCGCGGCGGCTTCCTTGTGCGTAGCGTCAGGTGTCACTCGCCCAGTATGCGACTGCCGGGCGGGACAACGGCGTCTCGCGTAGCGGGCATTGCTGGTTGACGGGCTAGGCCTTCTTCGTTCACCTGTAGTGTTCGGGCATGCCCACGTCCTGGCGAACAACGCGGGATCAGGACCGTACGACGATCAGCACGTTCTCGTCTCTGACCGGATGAGCGACCTGTTGAGCGACTGGGGCCGACCGGCTACGGTGCTGCCTCGCGCAAGAGGGCCAGGAGGGTGTGCGGCTGCGGGGCGCCCGCGTCCAAGAACTGCGTGGCCAGTGCGGGTGGCACGGCGGTTCCATGCATGCGGACTTCGTGGCAGCTGAAGCAGAACGCCGCCTCGAACAGCGCCAGGTCGAACTACGGCAGGTTCGGGCGGGGTGGTGTCGTGAACTCGCCGTCACATTTCGGGCCCGGGTGAAACGGTGATGGCAGCGGGGTGATGTGCCCGGCGTCCGCGATGGTGCCGACGTGCTCCTGAAGGGCGGGGTGAGGACGGCCGTCGAGCACGCGCGGTGCCGTACAGAGCGTCAGCGACCGAAGGTAGCCGTCGGCTATCCACACACCGATCAGCGGCATGACGAAGGAGAGGGGCTGGCCTGCGAGGAGGCTTAGCACCACAGCAGCGGTCAGTACCGTGACCGGCGGATAGAGCAGGATGAAAGCCATGGTGGCCCGGGCGGTCTCCGAGCGGGAGGTGGACGTTTCGTTCCGATGGATCGCCGTGCACGCCACGACGAAGATCGCCACAACCGCGCCCGCGCTCAGCGCGGCGTTGAAGCGCAGGTCGACGGAGGCGAGTCCCGTGAGGCCTGACCAGGCGATCAGGTTCGCTCCGATCACGAGGGCGCCCGTCCACACGATGACCCGCCGGCCCGGCTCGCGCTGGCCGTCCTGGCCAGGGGCCAGGACGGACACGTCGGTGCCGCGCGGCAGTAGCCACAAGCACAGGGCAACGGCGATGATTCCCAGGCCGGCTCCCATGGCCGTGATCAGGCGCCACGCGTTCTCGACCGGCAGCGCGCCCGCCGTGTTCTGGGCGACGAATCCCGCGATGGGTATTCCTAGCGGAACTATTGCGAGTGAACGCCTGGCGCGGGTGGCCGCGTCCGCGCGGGCGCGCCTGCCTTTGGGGGCGGCGTTTTGGCGCGCGGCCCCGCTCCTGGTGGCGGAGTCCTTGACGAGACTCAGGGTCAGGGGAAATGCGACGCCTGTGCCGATTCCGGCGAGCATGCTGAAAAGTCCCAGTTGCCAAGGGGCGGTTGCGAGTGCGCAAGCCCCGGACCAGAGCGTGAGCCACAGGAGTGCGGCGAGTGTCGCCTGCCGGAGCCCGAGGCGCCGGGCCAGCGCCACTGCGGAGTGGACGCCTGCCAGAACGCCTAGAAAAGCTGTGCTCCCGATCAGTCCCGCAGTGCTCGGTGACAGGTGCCAGCCGGGCTCGGTCTGCAGGGAATCGAGGAAGTTGGGGAACGCGACGAGCTGGTAACTCTGTGCGGCCAGGAGAAACAGTCCGAGTGGAACCAGACTGCGGCCAACAGGGGGTGTGGCGGTGTCGGACGGCATGCCGGCCTCCAGATGGGGAACGGAAGGAAGGGACCAGCGCCCGGGATGGAACCGGGGCCGCGGTTGCGGGGGATCTCGCGGTTGATGCATTCTGCCGAATGCCGGGAGCGCGCCGGCCGTGATTCGGCGGCGTCGAATCATGCGGGTTATTGCAAGAGCAGAGCGCGCCGCCGGGGCACCTATACGCCCCACCAGTGGCGTCCTGATAAGCAGGACATCATTCTGTTAATTGGGACTATGTTGGACCGTATGGCCGCGCCCTGAAGAGGTCAAGTGGTGTGTGGGGTGATGGATGGGCGGCTGTGGGTCAGCTTCGGGGCGTGTCGTTCAGGGGCAGGGCGCGGTGGTAGGCGGCGACGGCCACCGCGGCGACCGCGACGTGCATGAGCACCAGTCCGATGATCCCGGCGGCATCAGCGTGCGGAATGTAGTCGCTGACGAGCATCAGCAGGTCGGGGACGAAGGAGATGACCACGACGGCGGGGACCAGCCAGGACAGCAGGGCGCGCGGCCGGGCCGACCACCGGCGGATCACCGCCCATCCGACTGCGCCGATGATGACGCCCAGGACAGTGAAGGTGACGTATGGCCCGGGCTGGAGGGGCTCGAAGTCGTCGGAGGCTCCGGCCGCCCGGGAGACCAGGGCGATCAGCGCGTCGGCGATGATCGCGGCCACGGTGCCCGCGATCAGCCATCCCGCGGCGGCGGCCCGGCTGGGCGCGGAGCGTATGGACCGCGCCGGTGCAGGGGTGGCGGAGGAAGGCGTGGTGGACATGGGAAGACTCCTTCGCTGACGGGCGGTCGGCCGCTTGAGGCCCTGTGTTCCGCCCTGGCGTCAGGCGGTTTTCGGAAGCGGCTGTCTACACCACCCGCCACCTACAGAGCATGTGCGGGTTCAAGAGCCGGATCGACTACGGGAACGAGTACTGGGCCGGACCCACCGTGGGACTGGCCGCATAGGAAGGGCTCCGCACTTCGAGGGGATTGACCGACGCCGGCTGCTCATCGAGCACGCACGCGGACGCCGGTGCTTATCAACCGCGCACGACGTGCAGCACCTTGGTCTCGGTGTAGGACAGCAGGCCGGCCAGTCCGCCGGCCACGCCGAGGCCACTCCACTTGTGCCCGCTGAAAGACACGCCCGGTGCCGGCATGCCGTGCGTGTTGACCCAGGAGGTCCCGCATTCCAGCCGGGCCGCCACCGCCGCGGCCCGCTCCGGGTCCGCGCTCCACACCGAGCCGTCGAGCCCGAAGTGCGTACCGTTGGCCCGGGCCACCGCCTCTTCGACGTCGTCGTACGGGATCACCGGCAGAACGGGCCCGAACTGTTCCTCGTCGACGACGCGCACGCCGTCCTCGAGATCCCTCAGGATGGTCGGCGCGAAGAAGTAGCCGTCACCGTCCAGGCGCCGGCCTCCTGCGGCCGCGGTGGCACCGCCGGCCAGCGCGTCCGACACCAGCTCCTGGACCCTGGCGAACTGCGGCGCGGTGGCGAGCGGGCCCATCTGGACGCCGGGGAGCATGCCGTCACCCACTTGGACCGACCGTGCCCGGTCCGCCAGGGCGTCGACCACCTCGGTGTACCGGGCGCGTGGTACGTAGAGACGTTTCAGCGCCATGCAGATCTGCCCGCAGTTGACGAACGCGCCCCCGAACAACTTGTCGGCCATGGCGTCGAGGTCGACGTCGTCGAGGAGGATGCCCGCGTCGTTGCCGCCCAGCTCCAGGGTGATGCGCTTGAGGTCGGGCGCAGCCGACGCCGCCACGTGCTTTCCGGTGGCGACCGAACCCGTGAACGCCACCTTGCGGACCAGGGGGTGTTCGGCGAGCTGTGCACCCAGCGGGTCCCGGCCGCTGATGACGTTCAGCACGCCCGGCGGCAGCACGTCACGCACAACGACTCCGAGTGCGAGCGAGGAGAGCGGCGTGAAAGGAGACGGTTTCAGTACCACTGTGTTGCCCGCCAGCAGGGCCGGCGCGAATTTCATCGCGGCCTGGATCAGTGGGACATTCCACGGGGTGATCGCCGCGACCACGCCCATGGGCTGGTGCAGCACCTCGATCCGCTCCTCGTCGTCGTCCCGGATCACCTCCCGGGGCACGTCGAGGGCGGCTGTGCCCCGCAGGGTCATCGCGGTCACCATGACCTCGAAACGGGCGTCGGCCAGAGGCTTGCCCTGCTCCAGTGTGAGCAAGGTGGCGAGCTCCTCGGCGCTCTCCTCGATGCGTGCGGCCGCGGCCAGCAGCGCGCTGCGGCGAGCGTCCATGTCGTCGCGCCAGAGCGGGAAGGCGTCGGCGGCGGCTTGCACCGCGTCGTCCAGCTGAGCCGGTGAGCAGTCGGGCGCCTGGGCGAACACCCGGCCGGTGGCGGGGTTGTGCACCCCGAAGGTATCGACAGTGGGGACGTCCTTGCCGCCCACTGTCATCGGGTGGTTGTGCTCGGACACGGTGTCTCCTGGAGTGAGGGGCGGCCGGAGCCGTCAGGAAGGTGAGGAACGGGGCGGTGAGATCAGCGAGTACCGCGGGCGGAACGGGGTCGGAGTTCCGTCAGGACACGACGTGCATGCGGCAGGGAACGGTGTTGAGCTCGTCCGGTCCGTTCTCGCCCACGACGACGGTGCCGCCGATGTTGACACGGTGCTGTCCTGAACAGGCGTTGGGTTCGAAAGCGAACGCCATGCCGGGGACGAGTTCCAGGTCGGAAATCGGCTCGACGGTACGGAAGACACGGCGGCTGTCCTGGCCGGGGATCTGTTCGGCGTTCAGCGCGATGTGCCCCGCGAAGGCCGCGGGAGTGAGACTGTGCACCAGGGGGGTCATGTTGTAGTGGCCGGCCTTCAGGAGGGGCTCGCTCATGGCCCGGGCGACGTCGAGGAAGGCGGCTCCCGGACGCAGGGCCCGGAGGCCGGCGTCGTAGCAGTCACGGGCGACGTCGTGGAGCGTGTGCAGCACCTTCGGTACAGGCTCGACCGCGACGGACATCTGGACCTGTGTCTCGAATCCGCCGTAGCAGGACATGATCTCGGCCTGGACCAGGTCGCCGGGCTGAACTGTCCGGGAGGCGCCGCCGGCGTAGGTCCAGTAGGGCGGCGCCCAACCCGGGTCGTCCGCGCCGACACTCATGATGACGTGGGGATAGGTGGTGGTGCACGAGTTGCGGTGGAGGACCTCCACGGCTGCCGCGTAGATCTCGGCCTCGCGCACGCCGGGCCGGATCATCTCCAGCATGGTCTGGCAGGCTTCCTCGGCCGCCTGAGCGGCGAAGCGGACCAGTTCCAGTTCCTGCGGCGTCTTGGGCAGCATCGTCTGGGCGAAGTCGAGGGACATATCCTCGAATTCGGCCTCGGGCAGGTTGTTGAGGACGTAGTCCCACATCATGTGGGTGATGAGGCCCTCCATTTCCCCCGCCGAGCTCCCGGTCATGCCGACCACACCGATACGACTGGACGTCAGTCCCTCTTCGGTGAGTGCCTGGACCACCCCGCGGCCGAACGGACCGATGCGTACATCGTCGATCCAGAAGCGCACGTCCCGCATGTTCGCGGCCAGGCGGCGGGTGTAGCGGTGGTGGGTCCAGGTGAGGTGAACGGGGTCGCGTTCGGCGAAGAAGACGACGACGCCGTCGAGAACCTCGTTGGCGAGGTAACCCTCGTACCGTTCGCGGCCCTTGAGCCCGAAGACGAGCAGACAGTCGAGGTCCTTGTCCCGCATGAAGTCACGCGTGCGCTGCCAGCGCAGTTCGCGGGCGGCGAAGGGAAGGACGGGATACTGTTTCGCGGTCATGCCCTTACCCCTTCGGTCGCCTCGACGAGATCGCTCTCCAGGATCCTCGGATCGGCGCCCGCCGCCTCTGCCACGTCCCGGTAGTACTGCAACCAGTCGGTGCCCTCGGGGACATGACCGCCTCCGGCCATGAGGCCGCGGGTGAGCTCGGTGTCGTCCAGGGTGGCTGGGAGGTCCCCGGTTGTTGCGTACGCGTCGACGGCCTTCAGGAGGCGCCGCCGTGTCCGGCTGATCATCAGGTCCGAGGCGGACAGGTGCTCGTGGGTTCGGTCCACGACCGGTCCCATGCTTTCAGTGATCATCTTGTCCTGGATCTGGATACCTTGCACTCCGGTGTAGTTGCCCTTCGCCTGGGCATCCCGGTCGAGGAAGTAGTTGTTCTCCTCGGATGGGGTGAGCCGCCACCTGCCGTACCAGTCCTGGTCGTTGTTGGGCTGGAGCAGGTCTGCCATGCGGACCTTGACACCCGGCAGCTCCCCGACGGTGGAGTGGAACGCCGACCTGCCGTCCACCAGGGCTCGAGGCCGACTGAGCTGGAAAATCATGGAGTGGGTGTCGTCCATCGGCAGCCAGAACCGCACGACGGGCTCTTCGACCTCGAAGGGGTTCTGGCCGGGGATGGTCCAGGACGGCAGCAGCTGCTGGGTGTAGTGCCAGTAGTCGGGGGCGAAGCTCTTCGGCCTGCGGTGGCCCTCCATGGTGCCCCCGGCCGTGTTGACGACCTTGGTCTCCACGGCCCTGCCACTGGTGACCCACTTGAGGACGAAGTGCTCGCCGACGTCCTCGGGGTCATGGCCGCCGTGGTGGAGGAAGGCGAGATGGGCCGCGTCGATGTCCCCCTCCATGCCCTGGAGCCAGTTGCACTCGCGTAGCCACATCTGGATCTCGAGCTCCTCGTCGTCGGCGACCACGCCGATCACGGGCAGCGGCGGCGGGGTCTCGCGCGACCCCATGTAGATCCAGACGAGGCCGTTGCGTTCCTGCACCGAGTAAGCCTTGGCGCGCACACGGGTGGGCACGCGTCCTCCCGCACTGCTCGGAATGTCGGTGACGCGGCCCTCCACGTCGAACATCCAGCCGTGGTAGGAGCAGCGCAGCCCGCCGTTCTCGTTGCGGCCGAAGAACAGGGAGGCGCAGCGGTGCGGACAGCGGTGGTCGAAGATGCCCATCCGGCCGCCGCTGTCGCGGAAGCCGACGAGGCGCTCGCCCAGCGCCATCAGGCGGATCGGGGCACCATCGGCCTCGAACTCGGAGGACCGGGCTATCGGCAGCCAGAACTGGCGGAAGAACTCTCCGGTCGGACTGCCGGGGCCGACGTGTGTCAGCTTGGCGAAGAGGTCAGTCATGGAGCGATCCATCTCTGTACGAGGTCGATGGTTCATCTGAATCACCAGGCGCGTGCGGGCCCGACCAGGTTCATCCCGTCCAGCGGATACAAGTCGCTGACCTCTGGTGTGGCCCATCCGAGGTCGACCGGGTGAGTGACCTCGGCGAAGGTCAGAGCGAGCTCGAAGAGGGCCTGCTCCCGCGGGGGCATGTCGTCGAGGGGGAAGGCGTTCAGATGGTTCACCACCGCTTCGATACGGGGGAGCATGGCGGCGCACAGGTCACGCAGCTCCTCGATGTCGGCAGCGACCATCGCCTCCATCCGCTCCTGTGCGTCGCGCAGGCGCCACCGCTCCAGGAAGCGCTCCAGGTCGGCAAATCCTTCGGGAAGTCCGGCTTCTGCGGAGAGCTCCATCACTTGGCTCCGATCAGTTCGTCGACGAGTCCGTAGCGGTGCTGGAGCGCGAACTCCTGCAGGGAGAGGTACAGGTCGCTGATGGCACCCGACTCCAGGCCGCGCTGCACGTCCTCCATGGCGGCCAGGTCCTCCCGGGACACCGTGTACTGCAGGGCCCGGCTGTACGCCTGGGCCAGGCGGTCGCCGGCGTGCCGGGCCTTGCGGCCATAGACGTCGAAGACGACGCGGGAGTGGTTGCGGTCGATCGGCCAGACCGTGACGGTGCTGTACCAGTGCGAGCCGTTGAGGATGGCCACGTTGGGGAACTGCCACACGATGTCGAAGAACCAGGGGTGGTAGCGGGTGCGATTCACCGCCGGCGGCAGCATGGAGAAGTCGGTCTCGACCGCCGGTGTCTGCTTGTACCCGAGGTCGTACAGGGCGCCCTCGACGGGCGGGCTGACGTAGTCGGGGTTGGAGGGGTTGCTGGAGCGGATGTGGCGGTCGTACATGTCGACCACGGGCTTGTGCCGCATCGGGTTGCTCTTGCCGGCCAGCTTCGGCTGGGTGCGCCGATGCAGGAAGACGGTGTGGTACCCCTCCGAGAAGGCGTCCATGGCGATGTTCCAGTTGGCCCGGACGTCGATGGACCAGCAGCTGACCTTCTCCATCTCGCTGTAGTAGCCGTCGAAGCCCTCGGCGAGCTCCCCCAGCCAGCCGTCGAGCGGCTCGGGGTTGTCACTGAAGTTGGCGTAGATGAGGCCGGACCGGACCTCGACGCAGATCGGCACCAGCCCGAGGCGGGACTTGTCGACGGAGCGGAACTGCTTCTCGTCCGGCACCGAGCGCAGCTTCCCGTCGCCGGTGTACGACCAGCCGTGGAGCCAGCAGGTGTGCGCGGACGACGTCCCTTCGGCGAAACCGCAAGCCGTCGGTATCACCTTCTTGCCACGGTGGCGGCACACGTTGTGGAACGCACGCACCTCCCCGTCCCGGCCCCGCTGGACCAGCACCGAGATGTTGAAGGTGGGCACATCCAGGACGTAGTAACTCCCGGGCTTGGGCAGGTCGTTGACGTTTCCGACCAGGAACCAGGACGGACGGAAGACCTTTTCGACGACTGCGTCGTGGTACTCCTGCGTCAATTTGTCCTTGACGGACACGACGTCACGCAGGCCCGCGAACGGGTTGGGCGGGGACGGCGTCCCGTCGGTGAGGGAGGAAGCAGGGCTGACAGCGGCTTCAGACATATGATCTCCATAAGTTAGGACGCTAGTCCTGTCATGAGGGACCGTATGGGAAAGGGGGTCCGCCTGGCAAGAGAAGTAGCCCCGGACGCCTTTTCCTGCAGGCAGGTTGACTGCACCTGTGCCCGGACTTCGCCCCGATCCGGCTTGACCTCCTCTTGGTGCAGCTATACGGTCCCCATAGTGTCCTATGGTGACAGAAGTGATTCCTAACTATCAGGACATGCTCAGGTACATGGCAAAGAGGAGGCGTCCATGTGGGACCCCAGCAACATGTTTCTCAACGGGCCGTACGCACCTTGGCGGGAGGAGGGCGAGGCCTTCGACCTGGAGATTGAGGGCCAACTCCCTGACGGGCTGAGCGGTGCGCTGTTCCGGGTCGGCCCGAGCCCGCTCTACCGCCCGCAGAATCCGAGCCGGTACCACTGGTTCGACGGTGACGGCATGGTCCACGCCATCTTCCTGCGTGACGGCCGGGCGACCTACCGCAACCGCTACGTGCAGACCTCGGGCCTGAAGGAGGAGAAGGAACTGGGCCGGGCGATCTACGGCGGTTTCATGAACGGCAGGGACACCCCCCTGCCGCCCGGCAAGTTCCCGAACAACCCCGCCAACACGCACGTACAGCTGTACGGGGACCGTCTGCTGGCCTTCTGTGAGGGCTACCCGCCGCGCGAATTGCGACCGGACACCCTGGAGACGGTCAGTGAGCAGTACAACTTCCGCGGCGGAGTCGTCGGCCCCCTGACCGCGCACCACAAGGTCGATCCGACGAACGGCGACTTCCTCACCTTCGGCAACATGGACGGCGCGATCACGTGGTATCGAGCCGACCGCCACGGGAACATCCTCGACCGTCACTCGGTCGACCTGGGGTTCCCCGCCCTCACCCATGACTACGCCGTCACCACCGACTACGCGATCTGGCTGGTCAGCCCGGCGACGGCACGCTTCGAACGCATCATGAACGGTCAGCCTTCGACGGTCTGGGAACCGGAGAAGCTGGACCAGTGCCGCTGGGCCGTCATGCATCGCAGGACAGGCGAGGTGACGTGGGTAGAAGCCTCCGACGCCTTTTCCACGTCACACTTCCTCAACGCCTACCAGGACGGCACGAAGATCATCGTCGACGGGCACCGCGTCGGCCAGTTCGGCCCCACCCTGAAGGACCTGGAGTCACCGCCGCCGGGCGGGGACTGGAACTGGTGGTTCAAGGAGATCATCACCACCCCCTGGCGCTGGGAGCTCGACCTCACCACGGGCAAGAGCAGGGACATCGAGGTCACCGACATTCAGGGAGAGTTCCCCCGGATCAACGACCAGCGAGCGGGACTGTCCCACCAGTACGGCTACTACACGACGACACGTGGAGCCGGCGACTGGTTCACCGACGGCCTGGCCAAGCACGACTACCGCACGGGCGAGACGTCGATGCAGACACTCGACGGCGTCCTGACCTCCCCGGGCGAGCCCGTCTTCGTGCCCCGCCCCGGCGCCCAGGCCGAGGACGACGGCTGGCTGCTGTCGATCTGGTGGGACCCGACCACCGACCGCAGCGAGGTCATCGTCCAGGAAGCCCAGGACTTCACCGGCACGCCCATCGCCCGGATCAAGCTCAACCACCGGGTCCCCATGGGCTTCCACGGTAGCTGGTCCGACGCGGCCGAGCTCGACGCCGCGGTGCACGGCGCCTGAGTCATCGGTGATTCCCTGGCCGGCGGGGTGCCTCGGCTCCCCGCCGACCATCGCATGCCCGCACTCGACTCAGCACCGCGCCTGCGGGATCAGCAGGAGGCCCGGCCTATCGTCGGGCACGTGCTCGAGTCCGGAGGCGGTACAGCTCGACGGGGCGCTTCACGCTGCCCTGACCGTCACTCCCGAGCGCCGCAGTCTCTCTCCGGCGCGGCCGGAGTGGCGGAGCTGAACGCCTGCGGGGATTCACCGGGTGGCAGCCCGCCGGACGCGGCCTGCCTTGAGCGTAGGAGGCCCGACTGGGGCGCGCCGTGAACTCCGCAGCGCGTGCAGGCGGCTGCCGCCGTACGCGCACACGGCGGCCAGGACGAACCCGGTGAGCCCGGACAGGCGGACTGCCGAGTGGACCCGGCCGTCATGCCTCCCATCTCGCTGCCGATCATGCTCATTCCGATCTGAGCGGATCCCTGTGCCGTCAGGCAGAAGACCATCGTCGCCATGCCGACCGTGACACCCGCACGCAGTGCGAGCTCCACATGGCGGCCCAGCAATGCGTCCGCTTCCTGGCGCGCCGTGCGCACCGGGGTGCGGGCCGCGGCCAGGCAGCCCGCACGGGCCAGGAGACCCAGCAGGACGATCAGGCCGATGAGCCACAGCGGCAGACCCTGTTTCGGACCAGCTGCTGACGGCGACGGAGTGGTTCATGCCCTCGCCGCCCAGAGGAGTGCCGGTGCCACCGAACCCGCCCATCATGCCGCCGGCTTCGCTCTGCTGCTGCTGGATGGCCGCGTGCCAGGAGGACCCCAGGCCCGAGGTCAGCGCCACGACCAGCAGGTTGGGGCCGGCCAGCAGCATCGCGCCTGCGGCCTTCGCCACCTGGGCGGCCCGACCAGAGCGGCGGCCCCGGCCAGTGCCCCCAAGGCCAGGGGGATAAAGCACAGCCCGGTGTACATCCCGGCGAGCGTGGAGGTGAGGGGGTGCCACTTCAAACGCAGGCGACTGAGGGCAAGAGGGCGAGGAAGCGTCGTTCGCGGAACGGCGGCGGAGGCAGGGATTTTCATCCGCACCGTGACAAGGACTGGACTGGCGCGGTCCGGGTTTCGCTCCCGCCGCCATCTGACATTCGCCGCCCCGCCCCGACATCCCCCCGGCAATGATCAGCAGAACAATTCAGCCACTGGCGTTCAAGCACCGTGCCGTGGGCTACGACGGAGCCTGTGGGGCGGCAGGGGGGGGTGGGGCAGCGCCGCCCGAGGCTGCGAAGGCCTGCCGTAGCGCTGTGATCCGGCTACCGCCACCTGACTCTCTGTCAGTTCTCGCTTTCCTCTCCCGGGTCTCCCAGTGGCGTGGGTGAGAGTCGTGCTCTGTTCGCGATCAGCCCTATGGAGCCGCACCCCATGTCCCGTCTCCCCTGAGGAAGCCATGTCACCCACCCCCCACAGCACGGCTTTCACGCACAGCCCCGGCCGGACCGTCGCCTTCCAAGCCCCAGGCGGGCCCGCCCACGCCGGGTCCGGGACGGCGAGGGTGGAGATCGTCGTGCCCGTCTACAACGAGGAACGCGCTCTGCCCGGCTGCGTGCGTACCCTGCACGCACGGCTGACCGAAAGCTTCCCGTTCCCCTGGCGCATCACCGTCGCCGACAACGCCAGCACAGACGGCACGCTCACCGTCGCCCGCCGCCTCGCGGCGGAGCTGCCCGGCATTGACGTCGTGCACCTGGACCGCAAAGGCCGCGGCCTGGCCCTGCGCCTCGTGTGGGCGTGCAGCGACGCGGACATCGTGGCCTACATGGACGTGGACCTGTCCACCGGTCTGGACGGGCTGCTGCCGCTCGTCGCCCCGCTCGCCACAGGGCACTCCGACATCGCGATCGGCAGTCGACTAGCGCCGGGCGCGCGTACTGTGCGCGGGCCGCGCCGCGAGTTCGTCTCCCGCTGCTACAACGCAATCATCCGGCTCACGCACGGCGTGCGCTTCACCGACGCCCAGTGCGGATTCAAGGCCGCCCGTACGGAGGTGCTGCGCCCTCTGCTGAAGGTGACCCGGGACGACGCCTGGTTCTTCGACACCGAACTGTTGCTGCTCGCCGAGCACAACCGGCTGCGTGTCCACGAGGTGCCGGTCGACTGGGTGGAGGACGTCGACACCAGGGTCGACGTGGTGAGCACGGCCACCGACGACCTCAAGGGGCTGTGGCGGATGGCGCGGCTGAAGGCGTCCGGCGCCGCCCGCATCGAACTGCCCCGCCGCCCCGCACCGGCTGCCGAGCACCCGGACGCCGTGCTCGCAACCCCGACGGGGCGGGGCGTGCTGTCGTGGGAGATCGGCTGCTTCCTCGCGATCGGCATCGCCTCGACCATCGGGCAGGCGCTGCTGTACTGGCTGCTGCGCGGCTGGTGGGAGCCCGCAGCCGCCAACCTAGTGTCGCTGCTGCTCCTGACGGTGCTGAACACCGAGGCGAACCGCCGCCTCACCTTCCGGCAGGTCGAAACGCGGCCCGCGCGGGCACATCTGGGCGCGGGTGCACTGTTCGTGCTCGGTTACCTGGTCACTTCCGGGGCCGTGCTGTGGTTCAGGCACACCGACCCCGGGGCCTCGGCGGCTGCCGAGACCGTCGTCCTGGCCGTCGCGTCCGTCGCGGTCACCGCCGTCCGCTTCGCCGTGCTGCGGCTCGCTGTCTTCCGCAGCAAGACCACCGCCTGACCCAAGCCCCGCCACCGAGACTTCTGACGAGAGCTGAATTCCTTCCATGAACGAGTCCCACCGGACCCTGTCCGTCACGCCGGTGTCCGACAGTCCCCCGGAAACTCCTCCTCGCTCCCTGCTCGCCTGGGCGGCGCCGGCCGCTCTCGGCGCGATCCTGCTCGTCGCAGCCGTGCTGTACGGCTGGGCGCTCGGTTCGCTGGGGTGGGGCAACAGCTATTACTCCGCTGCCGTGAAATCGATGGGGAAGAGCTGGACCTACTTCCTCTTCGGCTCCTACGACCCGGCCGGAGTCGTCACCATCGACAAGCCTCCCGCCGCGCTGTGGCCCCAGGTCGTCAGCAGCAAGATCTTCGGGCTGCACGGGTGGGCGCTGATCCTCCCGCAGGTGATCGAGGGCGTGGCCGGCGTGTTCGTGCTGCACCGCACCGTGCGCCGCTGGGCGGGGGAGCCGGCCGCGCTGCTGGCCGCCGTGGTCCTCACCCTCACCCCCATCACCGTCGCCATCAACCGGGACAACAATCCCGACACCCTGCTCGTCCTGCTGCTGGTGTCGGCGGCGTACGCGCTCACCCGTGCCCTGCAGACCGGCGGCCGGGCGGCGACCTGGTGGCTGTGCGCGAGCGGGTTCCTGATCGGGTGCGGGTTCCTCACCAAGATGCTCGCTGCCTGGATGGTCGTCCCCGCGTTCACTCTCGCCTGGCTCGTGGGGGGCGGGGGAGCGTGGGCCGCCCGGGTGTGGAGGTTGCTGACCGCGGGTGCGGTGCTGGCGGTGTCCTCACTGTGGTGGGTAGCGATGGTGGCGCTCTGGCCGGGGGACCGGCCGTACATCGGCGGCAGCGAGGACGGGTCGGCCTGGGACCTGGTGGTCGGGTACAACGGCCTTGGCCGGGTCCTCGGCTCCAGCGACGGCTCGTCGCAGACGATGGGCGGCATGGGCGGAGGCTTCGGCGGCGCAGCGGGTCTCGGCCGCATGTTCAACACCCAGGTCGGCGGACAGATCAGCTGGCTGCTGCCGACCTGCGCCATAGCCCTGGCGCTCGCGGTCGTGTGCACGGTGCTGCTCCGCCGCGGGCGACTGGACCGGTCCGGCGTGCTGCCCGTCCCGGGTTGGCTGCTGTGGGGGACCTGGCTGATCGTGTGCGTGGCCGTGTTCTCCACGCAGAAGGGCATCTTCCACCCGTACTACACGACCCAGTTGGCCCCGGCGATCGCTGCCTTGTGCGGTGGGATGCTGGCGTCCCTGGTCCGTGTCCACCGAGTCGGCGTGACGTGGGCTCCCTGGGCCGGTGCGGCGGCCGTGGCGGTGACGGCGGGCTGGGCGATGGTTCTGATCCGCCGTACGCCGGACTGGAACGGGTGGCTCATCTGGCCCGTGCTGCTGATCGGCTGCGCGGCGATCGCACTCCTTCTGTCCCGGCGCGGTGGGAACCTGCTCCTGGGAGGGGCGGCTGCCGCGGTGGTGTCGATGCTCGTGGCACCGGGGGCGTGGGCGGCGAACGTGTCGGCTTCCTCGGGCTCGTCGAGTCTCATGGGCGGCGCCAACCCGACAGCGGGACCGAGGAGTTCGCTGTCGGCCTTCGGAATGTCCGGCATACCTGGGCAGGGCTCGTCGGGGTATCAGGGATCGTCGGGAATGCCGTCCGGGATGCCTTCGGGTATGGAAGGCTTCCCTGGCGGGGGTTCCGGCTCGGGGCAGCAGAGCGGTCAGCCGTCGAGTGGAATGCCCTCCGGGATGCCCGGTGATGACCAGGGCGGCGGGATGCCGAGCGGCCTCCCGAGCGGCCTCCCGAGCGGTTTCCCCGGTGCGCCCGGTGGGTCGGGCTCGGCCTCTGGCGGTCTGCCCTCCTTCCCCGGTGGATCTGGCGCCATGTCCGGCGGCTCAGCACTCACCTCCGACCAGCGCAAGATGCTCAACTACGCCGTGAAGCACTCACCGAAGGCGCGGATCAAGCTCGCTGTGTCAGGCGGCGCCAGCGCCACCAACGCGTTCATCCTGAACAGTGACGAGACGGTGATCGGCATGGGCGGCTTCATGGGCTCCGACGACGCGCCCTCGGTCGACCAGCTGAAGAAATGGACCGGGAGCGGTGAGCTGCGCTACGTCGTTGGATCGGACAACGCCGGCGGTGGAGCGATGACGAGGCCCGGCATGTCGCAGGAGAACGCCACTGACCGCTCGGAGTGGATCTCCAAGAACTGCACCAAGGTCTCGGCGTCGGCGTACGGAGGCAACAAGACGTCTCAGCAGAACACGGGCAGTGCGGCGCCCTTCGGCGCTTCAGTGCTCTACGACTGCGCCGCTCGGTGAACGGCAACAGAACGGACCGCACGTCACGATGACAGAGCAGCCCGCGGACAGGGCGCGATACAGGCTCCTCGTGGTCGAGGACGAACCCAGCATCCGCACCCTGTTGGAGTCCACCCTCCGGCTCACCGGATACGAGGTGAGCGCCGCGGAGAACGGCCAGTCCGCCCTCATCGAGATCCAGCGACGGGAGCCGCACCTCGTGCTGCTCGACGTGATGCTCCCCGACCTGGACGGCTTCGAGGTCACACAACGATTGCGGGCGGCCGGGAACAACGTGCCCGTGCTGTTCCTCACCGCCCGCATCGACGTCGACGACCGCATCAAAGGGCTGAGCTCCGGCGGCGACGACTACGTCACGAAGCCGTTCCACATCGACGAGGTGCTGCTCCGTATCGAGGCCATCCTGCGCCGCACGGTTGTCCAAGGCGTGGAACCGTTCATTCCGGAGACTGTGCTGCGTTACGCCGACCTTGAGCTCGACGAGGGCGCTCACGAGGTGCACCGCGCCGGGCACTACGTACCCTTGTCGCCGACCGAGTTCAAGCTGCTCGCCTATCTGCTGGCCAACCCGGGCAGGGTCCTGACCAGGGCCCAGATCCTCGATCACGTGTGGAGCTACGACTTCGCCGGAGATGCCCGGATCGTCGAGACGTACGTGAGGTACGTGCGGAAGAAGGTCGACCGCCTGGGGCCGCCGCTCATTCACACGGTGCGCGGCATCGGATACTGCCTGCGGCTGCCGCGCGAGCCGGGCGGGACGGCGGAACAGTGAATCGGCTGCTGCCTCGAATTCCCGGGTCCCTGCGACGGCGCCTGATCCTGGGGGCGGCGCTGCTGGCGACGGTCGCCGTCGCCGCCTCCCAGCTCATCGGCTTCATGGTGCTGCGCACGTGGCTGTTGGACCGGGTCGACCAGCAACTGGCGGACTTCCACCCACCCGGACCGGCCTACTTCGAGGCTCTCAAGGAGAACAACCGCGGGGACCGGCCCGACGTCCTGCCCTCGGACTTCCGGGTCTACTTCTACGACGTCTCCGGTCGGCGGACGGCTGTGTCGCTCGGTGCCGACGGCAAGCCAGGTCCACGGATCGGGGATTCCCTGGCGCGGCTCGGCCTGCACGCTGGCCGTCCAAGGACGGTGGCATCCGTCAGCGGCGACAGCCGGTGGAGAGTGCTGCTGAGTTCCGGTCCGGAAGACATGCACGCCGTCGTGGCCCTGCCGCTGGACACCGTCGACGCCACCACGTCCAAGATTCTCTGGCTGAACGCGGTGTTGCTGGCCGTCACCGTCGCCGCCCTGCTCGCGCTGGGCCGCTGGGTGGTACGGCTCGGTCTGCTCCCGCTGACTCGTATGGAACACACAGCCGAGCGCATCGGAGCGGGGCAACTGGATCTGAGACTCCCTGACATCGATGCGCGCACCGAGATCGGCCGGCTCGGTCGGGTGCTGAACTCCATGCTGGAGCGGCTGCAGTTGGCCCTGCGTGAACGGGAGGCGTCAGAGGCGCGCATGCGACGTTTCGTCGCCGACGCCGGCCACGAGCTGCGCACCCCGCTCACCGCCATCCAGGGCTACGCACAGCTCACACTGCGCCAGGAGCGTCTGTCGGCCTATGAGCAGACCGAGGCCCACCAGCTGATCGCCCAGAACGCGGAGCGGATGGGCCTCCTCGTCGACGACCTCCAACTTCTCGCCCAGTTGGACAGGGAGCCGTCGTACGACAAGAACCCGGTGGACCTGCTCTCCCTGGCGGCGGACGCCGTGCGGACCGCCGCCCTGCACGGGGCGAGCCATCCGGTCGACCTGGGCCCCCTGTCGGACCCGGCGGGCAACGGCGAACTGGATGTGGTCGAGGCCGTCGGCGACCCCCATCGACTGAGACAGATCGTCGACAACCTGCTGTCCAACGCCCGTGTCCACACCCCGGCCGGTACCGCGGTCCATGTCAGGGTGGGCGAGACCCGGGTGGGCGTGGGCACCTGCGGATCCGACCGCCCGGGGGGTGTCGGCGCGTCACCGCCCCTGCCGGACGGTATGCCCGTAAGCGTGGTGGAAGTGGCGGACGAAGGGCACGGGCTCACGGCCCAGGACGCCGAGCACGTCTTCGAGCGTTTCTACCGTGCTGACCCTTCCCGCTCCCGTACCCACGGTGGTAGCGGCCTGGGTCTCTCCATTGCCGCCGCGGTCGCCGAAGGCCACGGTGGCCGCCTCGAACTCGACACCGCGCCCGGTAAGGGATGTACCTTCCGACTCGTCCTCCCCGCGCGGACCTCGGACGGGAGATCCAGCGGCGCTTCCGGCTGATGGCCGGGTCCCTGCCCACCGGGTCACACCGGCCGCTCAGCCACGCCTCTGGAGATCCTGGGTACTGCTCAGTCCGATGGTCGACGCCCGGCGGTGCGTCCAACTGCTGCCGCTGTGGCGGCAGTCCGCCCGATGAGCAGGGCAGCGGTGGTCACCGATGCCTCCTCTGCCTGGTGCCTATGGGCTCGACGGCGCCCCAAAAGGCTGCCCGCCCAACCCAGCAGGAAGGCGGCCGGGACGGAGACCAGAACCGGGGTGCCATGGTCGAACCAGGCGAAGTCGGCGTTCGGCAGGAAGGCCTGCGAGCCGCCTGAGGCGGAGGGTGAGGACAGTGCCAGGCCGACACTCAGGATGGTGCCGCCGTACACGGCCCACAGCAGGCCCGTTCGGTTGAAGCGGTCCCAGTAGAACGTGTAGAGCAGAGCCGGGGCCACGGTCGACGCAGCCACTGCCGTGGCGAGCTGAGCCAGGAAGGCGGCGGAGCGTCCCTGCGCCAGTACGGCGAGCAGGATGCCGAGGACGCCGAAGAGCAGGACGGCCATGCGTGCCACCATCAGTTCACGCGTGGGCTTGGACTGCCGGCGCTGAACGAGATGGTGGTACGTGTCCCGGGCCAGGGCGGCGGCCGCCGCGAGCGTGGTGGCGCCCACGACGGCGAGCACGCTGAGAAAGATCGCGCAGGCGAGCGCGGTGAAAAGCAGACGGCTCGTGCCACTTCCCAGCCCGTCATCCAGACTGCCGGCCACGAGCATCAGCGAGTCGTCCGCATTGGACTGTCCGGAGAGAATGGCGTCAGCACCGATTTGGGCCGATGCCCCCATGCCCAGAATGACCACGGTGACGCACACGAGCGCGACGACACCGGTCGCGTACCGGACGGAGCGGCGTGCTGTGGCGGTGTCCTTTGCCGCTGAGACGCGGCTGAGGACGTGAGGCATGCACACGCCGCCGAGGACCGTCATGACCTGTCCCGCGGCGAAGTCCAGACGTGGTGTTGGGCCGACGTTGGAGAGGCCACCGGTACTCAGATACCGGCCGGGACGGGTGCTGTGCGCGTCCGCAGCGGTGAGCAGGGTGCCGACATCTCCGTGGAAGAGGCGGAGCACGGCCAGGGACGCGAAGAGCATGGCCGCGAGCGTGACGGCAGCGGCGATCACCTGTATGACGGTGAGCCCCTTGGCGCCGCTGAGCATGCCGCAGGTGACCACCAGGCCTCCGATGAGCACGGTGCACATCTGCTGCACCCCGATGCCGGAGAACCCGAGGAGTGCCGCGGTGACGTTTCCGGCGGCCATGAGCTGAGCCACGAGGTACGGAGCGGTGATCGCGAGGGTGGCCGCCGCGGCGGCCACCCGAGGCGCGGTGCCCGGCGCCCGGAGCGAGAAGAGGTCGCCGAGTGTGAGGGAGCCGCTGAGCTGCAGGGGTCGTGCCAGCAGAAGGAGGACACCCATGGACAGAAGCACGCTGGTCGCGGCGGTGATGCCGTCGAAGCCGACGGTCGCCACCACACCGGTCACACTGAGCAGCAAAGACGTGGAGACATAGCATCCCGCCAACGCCAGGCCGTTCTTCCATGCCGAGCCCTGCGGGTCCCCGATGTAGAAGTCCGGCGGGGAGTCTCCGCGCAGGCCCGCGAAGACCGAGCCGAAGAGGGCGAGGACCATGAAGAGCATGAAGGAGCTGAGGACCAAGGCGTAGGGATCATCGGCCGCCGCCGCGAGGAAGGTGCTGCTGTGATTCATCTGAACCCTCCGATCTGCTGGACGGGCATGGCGGTTGCGTTCGCCTCGGCGGGTTCGTGCTGCAGAGGGTCCAGCAAGCGTGCACTGCGATGGTCGAAGCGGTGGGCCGTTGCCAGCAGGGCCACTGCCTGGAGCAGATACAGCGACAGGCCCGCGGTCATGTCGGTGCTGAACAGTCGCGTGGCGAGCAGATCGCCAGGGACCGCGATCAGGGTGACCGCGGTGCCGAAGCACAGGGCGTTGGGTACGAGGAACGCCAAGTCCAGGTGCACTGCCCGGTGACGCGCCTGAGACAGCGGCGACTGGTCGGGGTGATCGGGGAACCGTTGGTGCTCTGGTGGCTGAGCTGAGAGTCGCATCGCTTACCTTCACGTGCATGGTCGGTTGTGGGTCGGTCTGCGGCCGCTCCGGGAATCGACCCCGCGCCGCGGGGCAGCGCTTCCGTGACGGACGGCAGCGTCTGGCGGCCGGACGTGGGGGAGGGCTGTCGTCGTCGAGCAGCGGGGGCGGCGCCAAACGCGGCGGTGAGCCGCCGGCGAGGTGTCGACGCAGGCGCAGACGATACCGGAAGCGGTCGCCAATGTCCTCTGATGCGAAACTTGAGTTCTGTTAAGCGGGACAATAGTGTCGGTGGCGTGGAGGGCGGGAGTATCACCGGTGCGCTGAGAGCTGAGCACTCCTGTCGAGGGCTGGTGAGCCGGTCAGATGTGTGAAACCAGCGCTTGGTCGGGGTGAGGAGGGCCTATGCGACAGAGCGGCACCTTTCAACCCTGCCGCACGGCTCCCACCGCGAGCTCGGCGGCGGATGTCTCGCCGTGCGCGGTCATGCGCATACGTGTTCCTACGTCAGGAAGCCGCCCCCACCTGTGTTCCTCGATCGCCGACCTGCCGACGGCTCAGCAGGCTCGATGTCGTGTGCCTGCAGGGCCAGGAGCGTGCTCCCTGCGGTATCCACAGCAAAAGTCCTGTATCAGCGCTGTTTGGGAAGTAGGTTTCCGCATGCCTTACCGGTGGAGGGTCGCCCCCGAAAACCTGTTCGTCGAGCGGTACGGGCAGATGGTGAACAACGGTTTGCCCCGCGCGGACGTCGACACCGTCCGATCGGCGGTCACTGACATGTGGCTCGACGAGCCGGGCGGCTGGGTGTACGAGTGGTCGAGACTGGCCGGCCTATATGCGGAGCTCGGCCAGCATCACCTTGCGGCGCTGGCCTACGGATGGGCGAAGTTTCCCACGCTGGCCGACGACGCCAAGCGCACGGCGCTGGAGCGGCAGCTCAAGCAGTACCTGCTTGCCGCTCCCGGTTTCAAGGTCGGGTTTGAGCGCCGGGCTGTCCAGGTGCCCTGCGACGAGGGAGTCACCGCTGTACCCGTGCACTTTCTCACTCCGCCGGGCTGGTCAGGGGATTCCCCCGTCCTGCTCGCTAGCGGTGGAGTGGACACCTGGAAAATGGATCTCCACGGGCTCTTCGAGACGGTCGCCCTGCGAACCGGCATGGGCGTGCTGGCCTTCGACATTCCTGGCACCGGCGAATGTGCCGGCCCCATGGACTCGGAGGACGGCGCTGACCTCGTGCGCGCCCTGGCCATCGAGGCGCGGGCGCTGGGCAACGGACGCGTCCTGCATCTGGGCATATCGATGGGCGGTCACTTCTCGGCCTGCTCCGGCCTGGCGGGGGATGTCGACGCGGCGATCGTCATCGGCGGTCCCATCGAAGCGGCCTTCGCCCAGGATCGGACCTTCGCGTATGGCATGGAGGGCGTTGTCGGCAATGCGTTGGGGTTCGACCATCAACCCGATGATGTGCAACTGGCAAGGATCTGGCCGCCGTTCGATCTGCGCCCGCTGCTCAACCTCGACACCAACGTCCCGATGCTGGTCGTCAATGGCGCCGGTGACGTCCATGTTCCACAGCACGACACCCTGGTCTTCGTCGGTCGCCGGGACACGGAAGTCCACTTGCTCCCGGACACCGGGCACTGCGCCGCTTCCAAGATGCCCCAGGTACTTGAGTTGATGTTCGAGTGGATCGACCGCCACCAGTTGTCGTGTGTGAGCAGGTGAGGTGTCGGGCATTGCCACTGACCGTGCGTCCATGCCCCCTGTGAGCGGTTGCCCGCAGGGCTGCGCGTAGTTGTCCTGCTTCTTTGACGACGAGGGCCGGGGTGCAAGTCACCTTGCCGGTTGAGCCGCGACGGATGGCCTCGCCGGCCCCGAGACGGAACGAGTTGCACAATGACAAAGGTTGTACTGATCCACGGAGCATGGCACGGAGCTTGGTGCTGGGACGGCGTGGTCGCCGAGTTGCAGCAGCGCGGCGTCGAGGCGACAGCCGTCGAACTGCCACTGACCGGCTTTGCCGCGGATCTTGCCGCGGCCCGCTCAGCGATCCAGGCCGCGGGAAGTCACGCGATCGTCGTCGGGCACTCCTACGGTGGGCGGGTGATCACCCAGGCTGCGACCGGCCTTCCCGTGGCCCGGCTCGTCTATGTCGCGGCGTATCTCGGCGATCCGCGCGAAGCGGACGTGCCGGCCATAAGCAGTCTCCTCGCCGCCTCACTCCTCTTCGACGGACTGGAGATGAGGGTGGATCCGCAGGCGGCCGCTGCCGTGTTTTACGGCGACACCGACGCGCAGGCGGCCACCGCCTGGGTCGCGCGCCTGCGTCCCATGCCGCTGGAGCAACCCAGCGTGTCGGACACCGAACCCGCGTGGCGCTTGACTCCGAGCATCTACCTCGTGTGCACGAACGACCAGGCTCTGCCGCCGGTGTCGCAGCGCGAGATGGCAGCGCACGCATCCGAGGTCGTCGAGTGGCCCACGGACCACTCGCCGTTCCTGACCCGCCCGGCTGAACTCGCGGAACTGATTGTCCGAGGCACGCCTGACGGTCGCGGCCGCCGCTGAAAGTAGCGTGGTGGCGGACCGCTGTTACCCGGTCGAGCGCCGAAGCGGAGCGGGCGGTGGCGAGAGCACCGGGGGAAAGACTTCACCGCTCTGCTGGCCCGGGTCGATGCCGAAGGCCGCCACCTCGACTGGGTCCTCGCAGTCGACTCCACCATCGTCCGCGCACATCGGCACGCGGCCGGAGCCCTTCAGAAGGGGACGCTGCCGACGAGCCGGACGACCATGACTTCGGACGCTCACGCGGCGGATTGACCACCAAGATCCACCTTGTCTCCAACGGTCGTTCCCGCCCCCAGCCCTGCCACCTGACACCGGCCAGGTGGGCGACGCACCCGCTTTCACCAGGTCATGGCCCGCACACGAGTGCCCCGGCCGAGCAGGCGTCCGACGATCACCCCGCACACGGTCCTGGCCGGCGAGGCGTATTCCTCCCGCGCCATTCGCACCCACCAGCGTCATTGCGGCATCAAGCGGTCATCCCCCAGCCATCGCGGTGGCCCTCTCGGTGTCTGTTTCGGCGTCGCCTCCAGCCTGTGAGGCGGGTTCCGGGCGCGCAGTGTCGGACACATTCGCCAAGAAAACGACCGTGGTACGGGACACTTCTGTCCCGCACCACGGTCACCCGGCGCTTGACTTACCTCATCCTCTCGGCTTCACTT